>NZ_JBLUPW010000042.1:0-27507 GCF_048068175.1 Pseudomonas sp. NY15356
CCTCGAGGCGAAGATGGCGCAGCGGACGGGACTCGAACCCGCGACCCCCGGCGTGACAGGCCGGTATTCTAACCGACTGAACTACCGCTGCGTATCGTTCAGGCTTACGCCTGATTGAAACTGGGTCGGCCTGAAGTGCTCTTGGCCTTCAGACCCCAGACCGGTGATGAACACCCATCTGAAGAATAAGTGGCGCAGCGGACGGGACTCGAACCCGCGACCCCCGGCGTGACAGGCCGGTATTCTAACCGACTGAACTACCGCTGCGCATGTGGACTTGCGTCCGGTTCCTCTCAATTAGGACCCTTCTTTCGAAGCATCCTGGGTCAGGAACATCTCAGGAAGTGGTGGGTGATGACGGGATCGAACCGCCGACCCTCTGCTTGTAAGGCAGATGCTCTCCCGGCTGAGCTAATCACCCTCGCGGTGTTGCTTGTTGCGTTTGCTTCGCTGAGGCCGCGAAATTTACGCAGGTACCGAAGCTAAGTCAATAGCCCCATTGAATTTTTTTTCAAAAAGGGCAAAACCGGTGATGGGAAAAGTGATGCCTTGCTCAGGTATTTTGCTTGGCTACCAGGCCCAATCGCCGGCAAGCCGGCTCCCACCTGGCCTGCGCTGTTTTCAGAGCCTGTGGGAGCCGGCTTGCCGGCGATTGGATGGCCTACAGGGTTAAAAGCGAAAAGGGACCTGACGGTCCCCTCCTGCAACTTATGACGTGCCGCTCAGGCGTAGATCATCTTGCGGGTCATCCCGCCATCGATCACGAATTCCTGCCCGGTGACGAACCCTGCCTGGCGAGACAACAGCCAAGCCACCAGGGCAGCGACATCCTCCACCGTCCCTACCCTGCCCGCCGGATGCTGCGCGTGGTCGGCGTCGGTCAAGGGGGCGGCGCGCCGCTCGGACGGGTCGCGGGCATCGATCCAGCCTGGGCTTACGGCGTTGACGCGAATCTCCGGCCCCAGGCTCATGGCCAACGCATGGGTCAAGGCCAGCAGGCCGCCCTTGCTTGCCGCATAGGCCTCGGTGTCGGGTTCCGATTGCCGGGCACGGGTGGAGGCAAGGTTGACGATGGCCCCGCCATGGGCGCGCAGGTACGGCGCACAATGCTTGGCCAGCAGCATCGGACCACTCAGATTCACCGCCAAGGTGCGGTTCCACTGGGCCAGGGAAAGGCTTTCGAGGGTTTCGTTGTGCGGGTTGGCGACGGCCGCGTTGCACACCAGGGCATCCAGGCGGCCGAACTGCCCCAGCACCTCGGAAACACCCGCGCTGACCTGGGCTTCGTCAGCCACATCCATGGCCACGAACCAAGCGTTGCCACCCAAGGCCTTGGCCACCTTGGCCCCCCGTTGGCGGTCCAGGTCACCCAACACCACCTGCCAGCCTTCGCAGATCAGCCAGGCGGCGATGCCCAGGCCGATGCCGCGGGCGGCACCGGTCACCAAGGCCACCCGGCCATTATGGCCGGGCTCGCCGCCCTTCCAGTCGATCACAGCGCCGCCAAGCCGCGGGCCAGGTCGGCTTGCAGGTCGGCTACGTCTTCCAGGCCGACGGCGACGCGGATCAGGCTGTCGCGGATACCCGCAGCCTCACGCTCCTGAGGCGTCAGGCGCCCGTGGGAGGTGGTGGCCGGGTGGGCGATGGTGGTCTTGCTGTCACCCAGGTTGGTGGTGATGGAGATCACCCGGGTGGCGTCGATGAAGCGCCAGGCGCCCTCCTTGCCGCCCTTGACCTCGAAGCTCACCACCGCGCCGAAGCCGCTCATCTGGCGCTTGGCCAGTTCATGCTGCGGGTGGCTGGGCAGGCCGGCGTAGTGGACCTTCTCCACGCCGTCCTGTTGCTCCAGCCACTCGGCCAGCGCCTGGGCGCTCTGGCAATGCGCACGCATGCGCAGCTTGAGCGTCTCCAGGCCCTTGGTGAAGATCCAGGCGTTGAACGGGCTGAGGGTCGGACCGGCGGTACGCAGGAAGCCCACCACTTCCTTCATGTGCTCGCTGCGCCCGGCCACCACGCCGCCCATGCAACGGCCCTGGCCGTCGATGAACTTGGTCGCCGAGTGGAACACGATGTCCGCGCCGAGCTTGAGCGGCTGCTGCAGGGCCGGCGTGCTGAAGCAGTTATCCACCACCAGCAGCGCGCCACGGGCGTGGGCGACTTCGGCCAGGGCGGTGATGTCCACAAGCTCGGCCAGCGGGTTGGACGGCGACTCGACGATCAGCAGCTTGGTGTTTGCCTTGATGGCCTTCTCCCAACCGCCGATGTCGACCAGCGGCACGTAGTCGACCTGCACGCCGAAGCGCTTGAAGTACTTCTCGAACAGGCTGATGGTCGAGCCGAACACGCTCTGCGACACCAGCACATGGTCGCCTGCGCTGCACAGCGACATGACCACGGCCAGGATCGCCGACATGCCGGTGGAAGTACCCACGGCCTGCTCGGCGCCCTCCATGGCCGCCAGGCGCTCCTCGAAGGCGCGCACGGACGGGTTGGTATAACGCGAATAGACATTGCCCGGCGTTTCACCGGCGAAACGCGCAGCCGCGTCGGCGGCCGTGCGGAAGACATAGCTGGAAGTCAGGAACAGCGCTTCGCTGTGCTCGGCTTCCGGTGTGCGGTGCTGACCGGCGCGCACCGCCAGGGTGTCGAAACCGACACCCTCGAGGTCACTGTCCAGTCGACCGGCATCCCATTGATCCGTCATGCCGTCGCTCCCAAATCAGTTGTTGTAGAGGTCGATGATCGCGCTGACGGCCTGGTTCTTCGCCTTGGCCGCGTCGTTGCGCGACTGCTCGATACGCTCCAGGTAGGCGTCGTCGATGTCGCCGGTGACATATTCACCGTTGAACACCGCGCAATCGAAGTGCTCGATCTTGATCTTGCCGCCACCGACCGAATCGATCAGGTCAGGCAGGTCCTGGTAGACCAGCCAGTCGGCGCCGATCAACTCGGCCACCTGTTCGGTGGTACGGTTGTGGGCGATCAGTTCGTGAGCGCTCGGCATGTCGATGCCGTAGACGTTGGGATAGCGCACCGCGGGGGCCGCGGAGCAGAAGTAGACGTTCTTGGCGCCGGCTTCACGGGCCATCTGGATGATCTGCTTGCAGGTAGTGCCGCGCACGATGGAATCGTCCACCAGCATCACGTTCTTGCCGCGGAATTCCAGCTCGATGGCATTGAGCTTCTGGCGCACCGACTTCTTGCGCGCGGCCTGGCCAGGCATGATGAAGGTACGGCCGATGTAGCGGTTCTTGACGAAGCCTTCGCGGAACTTGACGCCCAGGTGGTTGGCCAGCTCCAGGGCCGCGGTGCGGCTGGTGTCCGGGATCGGGATGACCACGTCGATGTCATGGTCCGGGCGCTCGCGCTGGATCTTCTCGGCCAGCTTCTCGCCCATGCGCAGGCGCGCCTTGTACACCGAGACGCCGTCCATGATCGAGTCCGGACGGGCCAGGTAGACGTGCTCGAAGATGCACGGCTGCAGCTTCGGGTTGTTGGCGCACTGCTTGGTGAACATCTGCCCCTCTTCGGTGATGTACACCGCTTCGCCCGGCGCCAGGTCACGGATCAGGGTGAAGCCGAGCACGTCCAGGGCAACGCTTTCCGAGGCGATCATGTACTCGACGCCTTCGTCGGTATGGCGCTGGCCGAACACGACCGGGCGGATGCCGTTGGGGTCACGGAAGCCGACGATGCCGTAGCCGGTGATCATCGCCACCACCGCATAGCCACCGACGCAGCGGCTGTGCACGTGGGAGACCGCGGCGAACACGTCTTCCTCGGTCGGCTGCAGCTTGCCACGCACGGCCAGCTCGTGGGCGAACACGTTCAGCAGCACTTCCGAGTCGGAGTTGGTGTTGACGTGGCGCAGGTCAGACTCGTAGATCTCCTTGGCCAGCTGCTCGACGTTGGTCAGGTTACCGTTGTGGGCCAGGGTGATGCCGTAAGGCGAGTTGACGTAGAACGGCTGGGCCTCGGCCGAGGTCGAGCTGCCCGCGGTCGGGTAGCGGACGTGGCCGATACCCATGTGGCCGACCAGGCGCTGCATGTGGCGCTGCTGGAAGACGTCGCGCACCAGGCCGTTATCCTTGCGCAGGAACAACCGGCCGTCGTGGCTGGTCACGATACCGGCAGCGTCCTGGCCGCGGTGCTGGAGCACGGTTAGCGCGTCATACAGCGCCTGATTGACGTTCGACTTACCGACGATACCGACGATGCCACACATGCGACGCAACCCCTACTTTGATGAAACTTGATTGAAAAGCGCTCAAGGCCTGGTGGGCCCGAGCAACTGTTCCTTGAACGGAAGATCAGCGGGTGCGCTGACTCCACTGGACATCCACTGACCGGTGAACCCCAGGATCAGGTTCTTCGACCAGTCAGCGACAAGGAGGAACTGTGGGATCAGGCGCGATTCCTGCCACCACGGGTCCTGTTGTACCGGCCCCAGGCTCAACAGCCCGATGGCCACCACCACCAGCAAGGCCCCCCGCGCGGCGCCGAACGCCATGCCGAGGAAACGATCGGTGCCGGACAACCCGGTCACTCGGATCAGCTCGCCGATGAGGAAGTTGATCATGGCCCCCACCAGCAGGGTGGCGACGAAAAGAATGGCGCAACCGGCGATGATGCGGGCCGAGGGCGTCTGGATATAGCTTTCAAGATACTGCGAAAGGGAACCGCCGAACATCCAGGCGACCGCACCGGCGACGATCCAGATGAGCAGGGACAAGGCTTCCTTGACGAAGCCGCGCTTGAGACTGATCAATGAGGAAATGGCGATGATCGCGATGATCGCCCAATCAACCCAGGTAAATGCCACGGTGCTGCCTGCCGACGTTTGAGGCGGCGCATTTTACCAGAGCGGCGGGCTTGGGGTAAGCGGAATGTCAGGCGATTCGCGAGGGCCCTATCGCCGGCAAGCCGGCTCCCACAGGGGTGCATGGTGGAAGCAACTGTCTTGGGTTGCTTGCCCCGACCCTATCGCTGGCAAGCCAGCTCCCGAAGGTTTGGCGGTGTCTCTAACAACAGCGCAGAACAGGTGGGAGCCGGCTTGCCGGCGATGGGGCTGCAAGCGCAGCCCTACAGGCTCAGCCGCGCTCGGGCTGGAAGCGCACCACGAAGCCCTTGAGGTTGTGCTGTCGGTTGATCGCGTCGCGCAAGCGCTCGGCCTCGGCACGCTCGATCAGTGGCCCGACATAGACGCGGTTCATGCCACCGGCCGAGCGGACGTAGGCGTTATACCCCTGGCTGCGCAGGGTATTCTGCAGCTTGTCGGCACCTGCGCGATTGGACAGGCTGGCCAGCTGGATCGACCAGCTCACCGGCAGGCCATTGGCATCGACCTTGGACGGCGCGGCAGGCTTGGGCGCGGTGGCCGTCGGGGTGGGCGCCACAGCCGGCGCGGCCTCGACCTTCGGCGCCGGCTTGGGCACCTGCGCCTGGGCGACTGCTGGCTGGGACGGCCCTGGGGTGATCGGCTGGCTGGGCGTGGTCATGGGTGCGGTGGACTCGTTGACCACCACCGGCGGTTGCTCCGGTACCTCAGGCAAAGGCTGAGGTTCCGGCACCTGCACAGGGGTCACCTCCACCTGCGGCAAGCTCGGCATCGCCGGCGCCTCGGGCGCCTCGACACGCACCTGGCGCATCTCGTCCTCGCGGGTGAACAGCATAGGCAGGAAGATCACCGCCAGCGCCACCAGCACCAACGCACCGACCATGCGCTGCTTCATCCCTTTATCCAGCACTGCCATCTACTCCTCCGGAGCTTGCCGCTCTAGCCATTCCAGGGCTTGGCCAACACAGAAAAACGAACCGAACAGCAGGATCTGATCGTCTGCCGTCGCCTGCGCGCACTGCCCTTCGAGGGCTGCACCGACGCTGGTGTAAGACTTCACCGCCGCACCGAGGTTCGTCAAGGCCGCCGCCAGTTCCGCAGCCGGGCGGCTGCGGGGGGTATCCAGCGGCGCCACCGCCCATTCGTCGACCAACCCCTTGAATGGTGCGATCACGCCCTCCAGGTCCTTGTCGGCGAGCAGGCCGAATACCGCCAGGCGGCGCCCCTTGACCGGGCGCGCGGCCAGACGGGCAGCCAGGTATTCGGCGGCATGGGGGTTGTGCCCCACATCCAGCAACAGTTCCAGGCGCCGGCCTTGCCAGCGCACCGTGCGGCGGTCCAAACGACCGGTCACCTGGGTATCGAGCAGCGCCTGGCGAATCTGCCCAGCCTCGAAAGGCAAGCCCATCAGCAGATAGGCCTGCAACGCCAGCGCGGCGTTCTCCATCGGCAGATCCAGCAGCGGCAGGTCATGCAGCTCCACGCTGCTACCGTCGGGCCGGCTGCCCCGCCATTGCCAATGCTGGTCAGTGGTTGCCAGGTCGAAATCGCGGCCGCGCAACAGGAACGGGCAAGCCAGTTCGCGCGCCTTGTCCAGCAAAGGCTGTGGGGGGTTGAGATCGCCACACAGGGCAGGTTTGCCCTGACGGAAGATCCCCGCCTTCTCGAAGGCCACGGATTCGCGGGTATCGCCCAGGTAATCGGCATGATCCACGCCGATGCTGGTGACCAGCGCCAGGTCCGCATCGACCAGGTTGACGGCATCCAGGCGACCACCCAGACCGACCTCGAGCACCACGGCGTCCAGCGAGGACCGCTGGAACAGCCAGAAGGCCGCCAGGGTGCCCATTTCGAAGTAGGTCAGGGTAATCTCGCCACGGGCCGCCTCGACGGCCGCGAAGGCTTCGCACAGGCGCTCATCGCTGGCCTCGACACCGTCGATACGCACCCGTTCGTTGTAACGCAACAGGTGTGGCGAGCTGTACACACCGACCTTCAGGCCCTGGGCCCGGAGCAACGCAGCGACGAACGCACAGGTCGAGCCCTTGCCATTGGTGCCGGTGACCGTCACCACTCGGGGCGCAAGCCTGCCCAGCCCTAGCCGGGCAGCCACCTGCTGCGACCGCTCCAGCCCCATGTCGATGGCCGAAGGGTGCAGCTGCTCGAGGTAGGCGAGCCAGTCGCCCAGGGTATGAAGGTTCATCACGCGACGGCAGCCACCTCGAGGGCCTCTGCCGGGGTCGGCTGGCCGGTCATCTGCGCCAGCAGGCGAGCCAGGCGCGGACGCAGCTCGCCACGGGAGATGATCAGGTCGATGGCACCATGCTCGAGCAGGAACTCGCTGCGCTGGAAGCCTTCTGGCAGCTTCTCGCGCACGGTCTGCTCGATCACACGGGGGCCGGCGAAGCCGATCAGGGCCTTCGGTTCGCCGACGATGACATCGCCAAGCATCGCCAGGCTCGCGGAAACACCGCCGTAGACAGGGTCGGTCAACACCGAGATGAACGGAATGCCTTCTTCGCGCAGGCGCGCCAGCACAGCGGAAGTCTTGGCCATCTGCATCAGCGAGATGAGCGCTTCCTGCATACGCGCGCCGCCGGATGCGGAGAAGCAGACCATCGGGCAGCGGTGCTCGAGGGCGTAGTTGGCCGCGCGTACGAAGCGCTCGCCGACGATGGCCCCCATGGAACCGCCCATGAAGGAGAATTCGAAGGCGCTGACCACGATCGGCATGCCCATCAGGGTACCGCTCATGGAAATCAGGGCATCTTTCTCGCCGGTCTGCTTCTGGGCCGCGGTCAGGCGGTCCTTGTATTTCTTGCCATCACGGAACTTCAAACGGTCGACCGGCTCCAGGTCAGCGCCCAGCTCGGCACGGCCTTCGGCGTCGAGGAAGATGTCGATACGCGCACGGGCGCCGATGCGCATGTGGTGGTTGCACTTGGGGCAGACATCCAGGGTCTTTTCCAGCTCCGGACGATACAGCACGGCCTCGCAGGCCGGGCACTTGTGCCACAGGCCTTCAGGCACCGAGCTCTTCTTCACCTCGGAACGCATGATCGAAGGGATCAGTTTGTCGACTAACCAGTTGCTCATGCTTTCTTTCTCCAGTATCGGTGGGCGGGGGCCGGTCTGGCCGGCCATGCCCTGCCCTTGAGCTCATGTTCTTCAATGAAACGATGACGGCCCGGCTCCGAGGCCCGCGCGATGCGGGGCCAGCCTGGTGGCCGGGCCATCGTCAACCTGTCATGCCGGTAGTCCGCACGGCCCGCCCCATGGGCAGGCCTGACAGCACCGGGCTGCGAAAGCTATGGACGATGGCGCGCGGGCAGCCGTCACATCCGTCGTCACGCCTGTTTCACCGCACGCATGAACGCCTCGATCTTCGCGGCGTCCTTGATCCCCTTTGCCTGCTCCACGCCGCCGCTGACATCCACCGCGAACGGACGCACCTGGGCAATGGCCTGGCCGACGTTGCCGGCCGACAGGCCACCGGCCAGGATGATCGGCTTGCTCAGGGAGGCCGGCACCAACGACCAGTCGAAGGCCTCGCCCGTACCGCCCGGGATGCCGGGCACGTAGGTGTCCAAGAGAATGCCACGGGCGCCGGCGTACTGCTGGCAAGCCGCCTCGAGGTCATCGCCAGGGCGTACCCTCAGGGCCTTGACCCAGGGGCGATGGTAGCCTTCGCAATCGGCTGGGGTTTCATCGCCGTGGAACTGTAGCAGGTCCAGCGGCACAGCTTCGAGAATCTCGTTGAGTTCGCAACGCGAGGCGTTGACGAACAGGCCGACCGTGGTCACGAACGGCGGCAGTGCGGCAATGATGGCCCGCGCCTGATGCACATCCACCGCTCGCGGGCTCTTGGCGTAGAAGACCAGGCCGATGGCATCGGCGCCGGCTTCGGCGGCCGCCAGGGCGTCCTCGATACGGGTAATCCCGCAGATCTTGCTGCGAACGTTGCTCATGGACAGCGAACCTTGGGTGATCGGTGAAAGGCCGGATGTTAGCAAATGACGTTTCGCCCGTCAGTCCGCCAGCGCCTCGTAGCCGGTCAGAAAGTGTGGGCCGATGTAACGGACCGGCAGGGCGAATTCCTCGGGGTACTCCACCTGGACCAGATACAGGCCATAGGGGTGGGCGGTCACACCGCCCTCCCGGCGGTTACGCCCCTCCAGCACCTCACGCGCCCAGCTGACCGGCCGCTCGCCGGCCCCGATGGTCATCAGCACACCGGCGATGTTGCGTACCATGTGGTGCAGGAAGGCCGTGGCCCGGACATCCAGCACGATCATCTTGCCGTGGCGGGTGACCCGTAGGTGATGGATGTGCTTGATCGGCGACTTGGCCTGGCACTGGCTGGCCCGGAAGGCACTGAAGTCGTGGGTACCCAGAAGGAACTGCGCGGCCTCGGCCATGCGCGCGACGTCGAGCGGACGGTGGTTCCAGGTCACTTCCTCGGCCAGGTGCGCAGGGCGGATCGGGTCGTTGTAGATAACGTAGCGATAGCGTCGCGCGGTCGCCTTGAAGCGGGCATGGAAATGCGCCGGCATCGGCTTGGCCCAGGTGACGCTGATGTCATGGGGCAGGTTGAAATTGGTGCCCAGGGTCCAGGCTCGCTCGTCGCGCACGGCACGGGTGTCGAAATGGACGATCTGCCCGCAGCCGTGCACGCCGGCATCGGTGCGCCCGGCACAGATCACCGAAATCGGCTCGTTGGCCACCGTCGACAGGGCTTGTTCCAGGGCCTGCTGGACACTCGGCACACCGCTGGCCTGGCGCTGCCAGCCGCGGTAGCGCGAACCTTTGTATTCCACGCCCAGGGCGATGCGGGCGTAGCCTTCGGCCGCCGATTCGGCCGGGTCGATGTCATTGATGTCCAAGAGCGCGAAACCTGTGGGTGAAACGGAAGGCGGGCATTATAACGGCAACGGCAGCCGGGAGGACTGCCGTTGCTGGCAAAGCCCGTCATGGACAATGCCGACCTATCGCGGGACAAGCCCTTGCACAGGCCTCCCCCCAGGGCACGCCTGGATCTCAGACCAGCCGCGACAGCATGTCCTCGGCCTCCTGGCGCTGCTCGTCATCGCCATCCTTGACCACTTCATCGAGGATATCGCGGGCGCCCTGGTGGTCGCCCATGTCGATGTAGGCACGCGCCAGGTCGAGCTTGGTGGCCACCTCATCGGCGCCGGAGAAGAAGTCGAAGTCCAGGTCGTCCAGCGGGTCCGGCTCCTGGGCGGCATCGGCGGCAGTGAAGTGCGGCTCCAGCGACGGCGACTCCAGGCTCTGGGACAGCTTGTCCAGCTCGGCATTGACGTCATCGAGCTCCGAGGCGAACTGCTTGTCGGCCGGCGACTCATCGTCCAGCGACAGCGACAGGTCGAAGTCTTCCGGCAGCTCCAGCTCCGAGAGCGGGTCGAACTCCGGGATTTCGTCGAAAGCCGCCAGCTCTGCAGCTACGTCGACCGGGGCGTCTTCCGTTGCTGCCGGCGCTTGTGGCTCACCGACATCCAGGTCGAAATCGGACAGGTCATCGAGACTCTGCGGCTCGGCCTGGGCTTGCTCCAGCAGGGCTTCGAAATCGGCATCGGCGTCGGTGGCAACCGGTTCGGCTTCCTGTGGCGCAGCTTCGGCCACTTCGGCTTGCTCCGACGGCGCGGCCTCAAGCGTGGCATCCACCGGCAGGTCATCGTCCAGGCTCAGGTCGAATGCGCCGTCCAGATCATCTTCTTCAATGGCAGGGACGTCGGCGACAGCCTCCAGCGCTGCTTCAGGCGAGTGCTCGGTCGCGATAGGTGTATCGAGCGGGTCCGGCTCGGCGTCTGCAGGCGCCTGTTCGCCGTCCTGCAGCAGATCGTGGACGTACTGCTTGTCCATCTCGGCCGCCAGGGCCGCCGCCCCCAGGCCAAGGGCGGCGACGCCGAGCATGGCCGGGAAGCGTTCCTTCAAGGTGTCGACCTGGGCCTTGTTCTGGTCGGTAGGCGAAAGCGCACGCTCCTGATCGGCAAAGGCAGTCTGGTCGCCTTGGCGGGCATAGACTTCCATCAGTTTCAAACGTAGGTCGCTGCGCTGCGGCTCGGCAGCCACTGCCGGCTCGAGCAGGTCGGCGGCATGGTTCAGGCGGCCTTGCGCCAGGCTCTGGTCCACCTCGGCCAGCAGGCTGGCCATCGGGTCCTTGTCAGGTGCAGGCGTTGCCGGCGCGGGCGCCGGCTCCGGTGCAAGCGGTTTTTCCGCAGCCGTGGCAGCGGCGGCCGAAGCGGCGACCACCGCCGGCGAGAGCTTCACGCTCGGCGCCGATACATCCAGATCATCGAAGCTTCCGGGCGGCGCGTTCAGGTCAGGGCTGCGCTCGCCCTCCTCGGCCAGTGCACGCGCCATGCGCAGGTGCTTCTCGGCTTCTTGCTGGGCCTTGCGCTTGCGGGCAAGCAACAACAGCAACAGCAGCAGCACCAGGAACGTAGAACCGGCGAGCAGACCCAACAGCAACGGGTTGCCCATCAGTTCGTCGAGCACGCTCTGGGCCTGCTCGCCTTGCTCGGCTGGGGCCGTGTCCACGGCGGCCGGAGCTGGCTTGACCACCGGCTCGGCCGACGGCAGCTGGGCATTGACCGGCGGTTGCGTGGGTGCCGGCTCGCCAGGCAACGCGGCAGGCGGCGGGGTTTGCGCCGCCGCCCCCTGCGCTTCGAGGCGTGCCAGCTGGTCGTTCTTGAGCTCGATCAGCCGCTGCAGCTTGTCCAGCTGGCTCTGCAGGTCGGCCATGCGGCTCTTGAGTTCCTCGTTGTCACGGCGGCTGGTGTCCAGGCTTTCCTGGGCCACCGCGAGCTTGTCGCTGAGGGCCTTGGTCTCCCCCGCTTCGCCCTGCCCGCCCGGGCTGACCAGGCGCAGGTTGTCACCCTGGGCAATACGCTCCGGCGCCTCACCGGCCGCTGCGCGCCGGGTGGCGTCCAGCTGCCGGGCACGCGGCCCCAGGCGCCGCCCCTCACGCCAGGCGGCATACTGCTCGGCCACCTCGCGAACGGCTTCGCCCTGGGGAATGCTCTGGACCTGTTGCGGGTCGGGCAGACGCAGGACCTGCCCGGTCTTGAGTTGGTTGATGTTATTGCCGATGAAAGCATCGGGGTTCAAGGCCTGGATCGCCAGCATGGTCTGCTGGATCGAGCCGCCTTGGGTGTTGCGCGCAGCGATCTGCCACAGGGTGTCGCGGCGCTTGGTGGTGTAGCTGCCCGCACCGCTGACTGCCGGTTCGACATTGGCCGCCGACGGCGCCTCGCCCTGGGCCTTGGCTTGGTCGAGCAGGACATTGTAGTCACGCAACAGGCGGCCCTGGGGCCACATCACCTGGACCAGGAACTTCACCACCGGCGCCGGCAATGGCTGGCTGGAGGTCACCCGCAACACACTCTTGCCGTTGGGGTTGATCACCGGGGTGAAGGTGAGGTCCTCAAGGTAGCTGGGATAGGCCACGCCTGCCTTGGCGAATTCTTCCGGTGGCGCGAGGCTCGGCGCCACTTCAGCCGCGGTGAGGTCGCGCACATCGAGCAGTTCGATCTCGGCATCCAGTGGCTGGTTCTGTGCCGACTTGAGGGTCAGTTCACCCAACCCGAGGGCGTTCGCCATGCCGGACGACAACGCCGAGGCTGCCGCCATGGCCAGAACCAGTTTGCGAATTCGAAGCATGACCTCTTCCCTTGTAAGAATCGTCCTGAAACCTGCGTATGGTGCAGGACAAAAGTACCCGCCAGTATCTTTTACGCCATGTCTTTTATCAACAACGCGGCCACTTGCACGGCGTTGAGCGCTGCGCCCTTGCGCACGTTGTCGGTGGTCAGCCACAAATTGAGCTGCTCTTGTTCGTCGATACCATGGCGTACACGACCAACATAGACCACGTCTTGGCCCACTGCGTCGCCGACGGCCGTCGGAAAGTCGTCCGGCTCGACCAATTCGATGCTTTCGGCGGCTTCCAGGGCATCGTTGACGGCGGCCAGGTCGACCGGGCGCCGGCTCTGCACGGCCACGCTGAAGCTGTCGCCATAGAACACCGGAGCCTGGACGCAGGTCACGGAGATTTTCAGGGTCGGCAGGTCGAGCAGTACGCGCAGTTCATCGACCAAGCGGCGTTCAAGGCGGGTGTGGCCTTGCTCATCGGCAGCGCCTACCCGCGCCAGCAGGTTGAAAGCCACCTGGCGGTCGAAGAAGCGCGGCTCCAGTGGCCGGGCGTTGAGCAGCTCGGCGGTCTGGCGCGCCAGTTCATTGACCGCTTCACGGCCCTGGGCTGAGACGGCCAGGCATGCCATGACCTGCACGCGCTCGATGTCCAGCAGGCCCTTGAGCGGTGCCAGGGCCACGGCCAGGGCCACGGCGGCAGCGCTGGGGCTGGCGATCAGAGCAGGTCGCTCGAGCTTGGCGAGCTGGTCGCCGTTGGCCTCGGGCACCACAGCCATGGCCTGATCCAGGCCGCCGGACAGGTCGATGACCATGCAGCCGGCCAGCTGGGCCTTGGGGGCGAAGCTGCGGGTCACGGCGGGGCTGGCGGCGAAGAATGCAAGCTTGGCCTGGGTGAAATCGAAGCTGTCGACTTCGCGTACACGCAGTTTCTTGCCGCGGAACATGAGGTTGCTGCCGGCCGACTCCATGCTGGCCAGCAGGTGCAGGGTAGCGACGGGGAACTCGAGTTCCTCGAGGATCTGGACGAGGGTTTCGCCGACGTTACCGGTGGCGCCGATGATGGCGATGTCGATGGGCTGGGGCATGTGGGATCCTTCTGGTGGAACTTGGGGTGGGCACTTTACTTGGGTTGGCCGGCTGAGGGTAAGTGCTTGGCTTGAGTTTTGGGGTGGGGCGGCGCGCGATTTCCGCTCCCCAAACCGTACCCCCATAAACAAAAAACCCGCACCACCAGGGCACGGGTTTTTCGTTCAATCCACCGAGGGGGCGATCAACGCTCCAGCAGGATTCGCAGCATGCGGCGCAGCGGCTCGGCAGCACCCCACAGCAGCTGGTCACCCACAGTGAAGGCGCCCAGGTACTGCGAGCCCATGTTCAGCTTGCGCAAACGGCCAACCGGCACGTTCAGGGTACCGGTCACCTTGGTCGGGCTCAGCTCCTGCATGCTGATGTCACGCTGGTTCGGCACCAGCTTCACCCAAGGATTGTGCTGGCTGATCATGCCTTCGATGTCCGCCAGCGGCACGTCCTTGTTCAGCTTGATGGTCAGCGCCTGGCTGTGGCAACGCATGGCGCCGATACGCACGCAGATGCCATCGACCGGGATCGGGTTCTTGAAGCGACCGAGGATCTTGTTGGTCTCGGCCTGGGCCTTCCATTCCTCGCGGCTCTGGCCGTTCGGCAGCTCCTTGTCGATCCAGGGGATCAGGCTGCCCGCCAGCGGTACGCCGAAGTTCTCGGTCGGGAAGGCTTCGCCGCGCATGGTCTCGGCGACCTTGCGGTCGATGTCGAGGATGGCGCTGGCCGGGTTGGCCAGGTCATCGGCCACCGCCGCGTGGATGCCGCCCATCTGCTTGATCAGTTCACGCATGTTCTGCGCGCCGGCACCGGAGGCCGCCTGGTAGGTCATGGCGCTCATCCACTCCACCAGGCCCGCCTCGAACAGGCCACCCAGGCCCATCAGCATCAGGCTGACGGTGCAGTTGCCGCCGATGTAGTTCTTGGTACCGGCGTCCAGCTGCTGGTCGATGACCTTGCGGTTGACCGGGTCGAGGATGATCACCGCGTCATCGTGCATGCGCAGGGACGAGGCGGCGTCGATCCAGTAGCCCTGCCAGCCGGCTTCGCGCAGCTTGGGGAAGACTTCGTTGGTGTAGTCGCCGCCCTGGCAGGTCAGGATGACGTCGAGGGTCTTGAGTTCTTCGATGCTATAGGCGTCCTTGAGCGGAGCAATGTCCTTGCCCACGTTCGGACCCTGGCCACCCACGTTGGACGTGGTGAAGAACACCGGCTCGATGAGGTCGAAATCCTGCTCCTCCAGCATCCGCTGCATGAGCACGGAACCGACCATACCGCGCCAACCGATCAGACCTACACGTTTCATCGCAACTACACCTTTGCTAAAAGTGGGCCGCCATCGAAGGGAAGACGATGGCGGGCCAGAGAGATTACAGATTCCGCAGCGCTGCGACTACTGCGTCGCCCATTTCCTGCGTACCTACCTTGCTGCACCCGGCCGACCAAATGTCGCCGGTACGCAGGCCTTGGTCCAGCACCCGGCTGACAGCCTGCTCGATCGCGTCGGCGGCAGCCACCTGGTTGAAGCTGTAGCGCAGCATCATCGACACCGACAGGATGGTCGCCAACGGGTTGGCGATGCCCTGCCCGGCGATGTCTGGGGCCGAGCCGTGGCACGGCTCGTACATGCCCTTGTTGTTGGCATCGAGCGACGCAGACGGCAGCATGCCGATGGAACCGGTCAGCATGGAAGCTTCATCCGACAGAATGTCACCGAACATGTTGTCCGTCACCATCACGTCGAACTGCTTGGGTGCACGGACCAGCTGCATGGCGGCGTTGTCGACGTACATGTGGCTGAGTTCGACGTCCGGGTAGTCCTTGGCCACGTCCTCGACCACTTCGCGCCAGAGCTGGCTGGAGGCCAGGACGTTGGCCTTGTCCACCGAGCACAGCTTCTTGCCGCGCACACGAGCCATGTCGAAGCCGACGCGGGCGATGCGGCGCACTTCGCTTTCGCTGTACGGCAGGGTGTCGTAGGCCTGGCGCTCGCCGCCTTCGAGTTCGCGCTGGCCGCGCGGAGCACCGAAGTAGATGCCGCCGGTCAGCTCACGGACGATGAGGATGTCCAGGCCGGCGACGATTTCCGGCTTGAGCGAGGAGGCATCGGCCAGTTGCGGGTAGAGGATCGCCGGACGCAGGTTGGCGAACAGGCCCAGTTGAGAGCGGATCTTCAGCAGGCCACGCTCGGGGCGGATGTCGCGCTCAAGCTTGTCCCACTTCGGCCCGCCCACTGCACCGAGCAGCACTGCGTCGGCCTTGCGTGCGCGCTCCAGGGTCTCGTCGGCCAGCGGCACGCCGTGCTTGTCGATGGCGGCACCGCCGATGACGTCGTGCTCCAGGGTGACGCCGAGCTGGAACTTGTCGTTGGCCAGCTCCAGCACCTTGACGGCCTCGGCCATGATTTCCGGGCCGATGCCATCACCTGGGAGAATCAGAATCTGCTTGCTCATGCTTTCCTCTATCCATTCACACGGTGCAGCCAAGCGGGCCACACCGAAAAGTTCTTAACGCTCGGCCCACAACACCAGCACGTCCGTGCTGAACGAGCCATCGGCCTCGACTTGGTAATACTGCCGCACTTCTTCGCCCATGGCTTGCTGCAACTGGCGGATGGCCACGCGCATCGGCTCGGGGGTGCGCATGCGCTCGACCCAGCTGCCGAACTCCAGGCGCAGCGGCTGACGGGTATGGCTGCGTACATGCAGGCCCGCCTCGCTGACCTGGCGCTGCCATTCGGCGGCGGAGTAGTCACGCACGTGACTGGTATCACGCAGCACTTCCACCGTTTGCAGGTAGGTGTCGAGCAATGGGCTACCTGGCGACATGACGTCGATGAAGGCCGCTACGCCGCCCGGCTTGAGCACCCGGCGCACTTCGCGCAGGGCCAGCCCCAGGTCGCTCCAGTGATGGGCCGAGTAGCGGCTGAAGACGAAGTCGAACGCGGCGTCGGCGAACGGCAGGCGTTCGGCGGCGCCGCGTTCGGTGGTGATATTGGCCAGGCCGCGCTCGGCAGCGGCACGGGCGACCACGTCGAGCATGGCTTGGGAGAGGTCGTAGGCAACCACCTCGGCCACCAGCGGAGCGACATGGAAACTGACATGACCGGCACCGCAGCCCAGATCCAGCACACGAGCATGGCCCTGCCCCGCCAGCTCGGCCTGCAGCAGGGCGAATTCACTGCCCTGTGCATGCACGGCGCTGCTGAGGTAGGCGTTGGCCTGTTCGCCGAACTGGCGTTGGACCACATCGGTGTGTTGGGTGCTGGTCATGTCTCGATCCTTTGGGTTTCTTGCTGCCTGCACCGGCCCTTTCGCAGGTAAACCCGCTCCCACAGGACCTCTACAGGTGTCGAACCCTGCGCTGTACCTGTGGGTGCGGATCTACCCGCGAAGAGGCCGGTACTGTCACCTGCACACTTCAGGCATCACGGAACAGCCAAGGCTGCGCTGCGCGGTGCTTGCCTTCGAATGCCTTGATCGCGTCGCTGTCCTGCAGGGTCAGGCCGATGTCATCGAGGCCGTTGAGCAAGCAATGCTTGCGGAAGGCGTCAATCTCGAAGTGCAGCACCTTGCCGTCCGGACGGGTCACGGCCTGGGCCTGCAAATCGATGGTCAGCTGGTAGCCCGGGTTGGCCTCGACCTGCCTGAACAGCTCGTCGACTTCCTCGTCGCTGAGGATGATCGGCAGCAGGCCATTCTTGAAGCTGTTGTTGAAGAAGATGTCGGCGAAGCTCGGGGCGATGACGCTACGGAAGCCGTATTCGTCCAGCGCCCACGGAGCGTGCTCGCGGCTCGAACCGCAACCGAAGTTCTCCCGTGCCAGCAACACACTGGCTCCCTGGTAGCGTTCGTGGTTGAGCACGAAATCCTTGTTCAACGGGCGCTTGCTGTTGTCCTGGTAGGGCTGGCCCACGTCCAGGTAGCGCCACTCGTCGAACAGGTTGGGGCCGAAGCCGGTACGCTTGATCGACTTCAGAAATTGCTTGGGGATGATCTGGTCGGTGTCGACGTTGGCGCGATCCAATGGCGCGACAAGGCCGGTGTGCTGGGTAAAGGCTTTCATGCTGCGCTCCCTTGGATCAACTCGCGGACATCGATGAAGTGGCCGGTCACTGCGGCGGCGGCGGCCATGGCCGGGCTGACCAGGTGGGTACGGCCACCGGCGCCCTGACGGCCTTCGAAGTTGCGGTTGGAGGTCGAGGCGCAATGCTCGCCGCTCTCCAGACGGTCCGGGTTCATGGCCAGGCACATGGAACAGCCTGGCTCACGCCATTCGAAACCGGCCTCGATGAAGATCTTGTCCAGCCCTTCACGCTCGGCCTGGGCCTTGACCAGGCCGGAGCCCGGTACCACCAGCGCCTGCTTGACGTTGGCCGCGACCTTGCGGCCCTTGGCGATCTCGGCAGCGGCGCGCAGGTCTTCGATACGCGAGTTGGTGCACGAGCCGATGAAGACGCGGTCGAGCTTGATGTCGGTGATCGCCTGGTTGGCGGCCAGGCCCATGTACTTGAGCGCTCGCTCGATGGAGCCGCGCTTGATCAGGTCAGGCTCGGCGGCCGGGTCCGGCACGCGCTGGTCGACGGCCAGGACCATCTCCGGCGAGGTGCCCCAGCTGACCTGTGGCTTGATCTGCGAGGCGTCCAGTTCGACCACGGTGTCGAACACCGCGTCGGCATCGGAGACCAAACCCTTCCAGGCCTGCACCGCCTGCGTCCACTGCTCGCCCTTGGGCGCGTACGGGCGGCCCTCGACGTAGGCGACGGTGGTGTCGTCCACAGCCACCAGACCCACACGGGCACCGGCTTCGATGGACATGTTGCAGATGGTCATGCGGCCTTCCATGGACAACTCACGGATGGCGCTGCCGGCGAACTCCATGGCGTGGCCATTGCCACCGGCGGTGCCGATCTTGCCGATCACGGCCAGGACGATGTCCTTGGCGGTCACGCCGGCAGGCAAGGTGCCTTCGACGCGCACCAGCATGTTCTTCATCTTCTTGGCGACCAGGCACTGGGTGGCGAGCACATGCTCGACCTCGGAGGTGCCGATGCCGTGGGCCAGCGCGCCGAAGGCACCGTGGGTCGAGGTGTGCGAGTCGCCGCAGACCACGGTCATGCCAGGCAAGGTGGCGCCCTGCTCAGGGCTGATGACGTGGACGATGCCCTGGCGTTCGTCGTTCATCTTGAATTCGACGATGCCGTACTCGTCACAGTTCTCGTCGAGGGTCTGCACCTGCAGGCGCGACACCTGGTCGACGATGGCATCGATGCCGCCCTTGCGCTCGGGCGTGGTCGGCACGTTGTGGTCCGGGGTGGCGATGTTGGCATCGATGCGCCACGGCTTGCGGTTGGCCAGGCGCAGGCCTTCGAAGGCCTGGGGCGAGGTCACTTCGTGGATGATGTGACGGTCGATGTAGATCAAGGACGAACCATCGTCGCGTCGCTTGACTTCATGTGCTTCCCAGAGTTTGTCGTAGAGCGTTTTGCCAGCCATCAGACTGTTCCTCATCAGCGTATTTCTATGCCAATAACCCCTTGGCTTGTACGGTCGATGCTATGGCGTTAGATTGAATAACTCAAATTCATAATTTTTATGCTTTGGATAACCAATAGGAATTCGATGCCGTGGACCTGGCCAACCTCAGCGCTTTCATCGCCATCGCCGAGACCGGCAGCTTTTCGGGGGCCGGTGAACGCCTGCACCTGACCCAGCCAGCCATCAGCAAACGCATCGCCGGGCTCGAGCAGCAACTGGACGTACGCCTGTTCGACCGTCTGGGCCGCGAAGTGACACTGACCGAGGCGGGCCGGGCCCTGCTGCCGCGCGCCTACCAGATCCTCAACGTACTGGATGATACCCGACGGGCGTTGAACAATTTGACCGGCGAAGTCACGGGTCGCCTGACCCTAGCCACCAGCCACCATATCGGCCTGCACCGCCTGCCCCCGCTGTTACGGGCCTTCACCCGGGAGCACCCCGGCGTCGCGCTGGATATTCAGTTCCTCGATTCGGAAGCGGCCTACGATGAAATTCTCCATGGCCGTGCGGAAATTGCCGTGATCACCCTTGCCCCCGAGCCTCATCACCTGATTCGGGCAGTGCCGGTATGGGACGATGCCCTGGATTTCGTTGCAGCACCGGAACACCCCTTGGCCAGCAACCAGCAGGTCGGCCTCGCCGATGTGGCCCGCCACCCGGCTGTATTCCCCGGCGGCAACACCTTCACCCACCACATCGTCCAGCGGCTGTTCGAAAGCCAGGGGCTGACACCGAACATCGCCATGAGCACCAACTACCTGGAAACCATCAAGATGATGGTGTCCATCGGCCTGGCCTGGAGCGTGCTACCGCGCACCATGCTCGATGAACAGGTTGCATCCATCGCCTTGCCCGGCATACAGCTGTCTCGCCAGCTAGGCTACATTCTGCATACGGAACGCACGCTGTCGAATGCGGCCAGGGCGTTCATGGCCTTGCTCGACAGTCACGCGGGGTCCGCCTGACCCCGGGTCGGTCGGCCTTCTTCAAGGACGCGTCATCCGCCAAAGGTCTGGTATCGATGCCAAAATCAGCAAACCGTTTTCCGCGCCTGCCGCGCATCCACGCGGCGGATCCCCAGGAGTCGGAGCAGACCTGGCAGAACGCCCCGCAACTGCTGGCCGCGCTCAATGGGGCCCGTCTCGGCGCCTGGCTCTGGGATATCGAAAGCGGCCGGGTCAGTTGGTCCCGCGCCACCCAGGCACTGTTCGGTTTCGACCCGCAGCGGCCGATGCCCCGCGATATCGACTACCTCGAGTTGCTGCCCGAGGAAGACCGCGCCCGCACACGCCAGGTGTTCCAGGCCGTGGTCAATGGCGAGCCGGTGGAACAGGCCATGCGCCACCGCATCCGCTGGCCGGACGGCAGCCTGCATTGGCTGGAGATCAATGGCAGCCTGACCCACGACCACCACGGCCGCCCGCAGATGATCGGCGTGGTACGTGAGATCACCCGCCAACGGGAGCGGGAAACCGCGCTGATCAACTCGGAAAAGCGCTTTGCCACGCTGTTTCACCTGAGCCCCAATGCCATTCTCCTGACCCGCCGCCACGACGGCATGATCTACGAGGTCAACCAGCACTTCGAGGACATGTTCGGCTGGCCGGGCGACCAGGTGGTCGGCAAGACCACCCTGGAGCTGGGCCTGTGGGTCAACCCTGACCTGCGCCACCAAGTGCTGGACAATACCCGCGGCAACGGCGGCCCGCTGACCCTGGAAGTGCAGTTCCGGGCCAGTACCGGCAAGCTCCATGACGGCATCTTGTGCACCCAGAGCATCGAGCTCGAGGGCGTGACGTACCTGCTCAGCACCTTCGTCGACACCAGCGAACGCAAGCGCGCCGAACAGGCGCTCAAGGACAGCCAGGAGCGCCTGGACCTTGCGCTGGACTCCGCGCAACTGGGCACCTGGGACTGGCACATCCCCAGCGGCATGCTCTATGGCTCGGCCCGCGCCGCGCAATTGCACGGGCTGGAACCGGTGCCGTTCCACGAGTCCTTCGACGCCTTCTTCGAGGGCGTGCCCGAGCAGGAGCGCAACGTCATGCGCCAGGCCTACCGCAGCCTGCGCGAAGGGCCGGCGGGCAACTACCAGATCACCTATCGCGTGCAACTGGAGAACGGCGCCTCGCGCTATATCGAAAGCCGCGCCCGCCTGTACCGCGACGAGCAAGGCAACCCGCTGCGCATGGCCGGCACCCTGCTCGACATCACCGATCAGGTGGAACGTGAACAGCGTCTGACGGCCTCGGAGGAAAAGTTCGCCAGCCTGTTCCAGGTCAGCCCCGACCCGATCTGCGTGACCCGCCAGGACAGTGGCCAGTTCATCGAGATCAACCGCGCCTTCACCCAGACCTTCGGCTGGAGCGCCGACCAGGTAATCGGCCGCACTGCCGAGCAGATCGGCCTATGGGCCGAATCGGCCGCCCGCGCGCAGCGCATCGAGCGGGTGATCCGCGAAAAAGCCCTGAGCAACGTGGCAGTGGTGGTCAATCACCGCAACGGCACCGCCCTCACTTGCCTGATTTCCAGCTGCCTGATCACGGTCGACGGTGCCCCCTGCAGCGTCACGACGCTGCGTGACATCACCCAGCAGCAGCGCGCCGAGGCAGCGCTCAAGGCCAGCGAGGAAAAGTTCGCCAAGGCCTTCCATTCCAGCCCCGACGCCATCACCCTCACCGAACGCAGGACGGGCCGCTACCTGGAGGTGAACGATGGTTTCTGCCGACTGACCGGTTACAGCGCTGCCGAGGTGATCGGCCGCAGCGTCTATGAGATCGGCATCTGGGCCGACGAGAAGCAACGCGCCGCCTTGTTGACCGAGCTCAAGGAGCATGGCCGGGTGCATCACCGGGAAATGCTCGGGCGCAACAAACGCGGTGACATCCTGACCGTGGAGGTCTCGGTGGAACCGCTCAGCCTCAACGAAGCCGACTGCCTGCTGTTGACCGCCCGGGACGTCAGCCAGTTGAAGAATGCGCAGGCACAGATCCGCCACCTGGCCTACCACGACCCGCTGACCAACCTGCCCAACCGCGCCCTGCTGATGGACCGCCTGAGCCAGCAGATCGCCCTGCTCAAACGCCACAACCTGCGCGGCGCCCTACTGTTCCTGGACCTGGACCACTTCAAGCACATCAACGACTCCCTCGGCCACCCGGTGGGCGATACCGTGCTCAAGATCATCACCGCCCGCCTGGAGGCCAGCGTTCGCCTGGAAGACACCGTGGCGCGCCTGGGCGGCGACGAGTTCGTGGTACTGCTCAGCGGCCTGGAGGGCAGCCGCGAACAGGTCGAGCACAAAGTGCGCGACCTGGCCGACACCCTGCGCGAGCTGCTCGCCGAGCCGATGTCCCTGGACGGCCAGCGCCTGCAGGTGACACCGAGCATCGGCGTGGCACTGATTCCCGACCACGGCGCGACCCCGGCCGACCTGCTCAAGCGTGCCGATATCGCCCTCTACCGGGCCAAGGACTCGGGGCGCAACACCACACAGCTGTTCCATACCACCATGCAGAAGGCGGCCAGCGAGCGCCTGCGCATGGAGACCGACCTGCGCCTGGCCCTGGCCAGGGGCGAGCTTGCCCTGCACTTCCAGCCCCAAGTCGATGCCCGCGACAACCGCATCGTCGGCGCCGAAGTGCTGCTGCGCTGGCATCACCCCCAACTGGGCCAGCAACCTCCAGCGCAGTTCATCCAGGTATTGGAAGAAAGCGGCCTGATCCTCGAAGTTGGCAACTGGATTCTCGACGAAGCCTGCGATGCCTGCGCGCGCATGCTGGCCGACGGGCTGATCGATGCCGACGACTTCAGCCTGTGCGTCAATATCAGCCCCCGGCAATTCCGCCAGAACGATTTCGTCGAACGGGTGCTGCGCAGCCTGGACGACTACCGCCTGCCACGGAGCATGCTGACGCTGGAGATCACCGAGGGTATCGTCATCCAGAACCTGGAGGACACCATCAATAAGATGCGCGAGCTCAAACGCTATGGGGTGAGCTTTGCCATGGACGACTTCGGTACCGGCTACTCCTCCTTGACCTACCTCAAACGCCTGCCGGTGGATACCTTGAAGATCGACCAGACCTTCGTGCGCGACGCCCCCAACGACCCGAACGACGCCGAGATCGTCCGGGCCATCGTGGCCATGGCCCGCAGCCTGGACCTGGCGGTGATCGCCGAAGGGGTCGAGCAGTCCGGGCAGCTGGAATTCCTCGAGCGCCAGGGTTGCCACCTGTACCAAGGCTACCTGCACAGTCGGCCACTGCCGCTGATGGAGTTCCGCCAAATATTGATCGAGACCCCGGCGGATTATTGAGGCGCGTCCCAGAAACGCAAAAAGGGCACCCGAAGGTGCCCTTTCTTCACTGAGCCGAACTCAGTTCAACGCAGGCTGTTCGCCATTGATCGGGATGCGCTTGGGCTTGGCTTCTTCCGGCACGATGCGCAGCAGGTCGATGCTGAGCAGGCCGTTGGCCAGGCCCGCGGCCTTCACCTCGATGTGGTCAGCCAGGCGGAAGGACAGCTTGAAGGCGCGCTGGGCAATGCCCTGGTGCAGGTAGGTAACGCCTTCGGTGCTGTTGTCGCGCTTGCCGCCGGTGACGGTCAGGACGCCTTTCTCGACCTGAAGGTCGAGGTCCTGCTCCTGGAAACCGGCTGCGGCAACCACGATGCGATAGTGGTCATCGCCGTGCTTTTCCACATTGTAGGGAGGGTAGCTGCTACCCGCCTCGTTACGTGCCGCGGACTCGAACAGGTCATTGAAACGGTCGAAGCCGACGGAATTGCGGAACAGCGGTGCGAGAGAGAAAGCGGTAGTCATGGTCATGAACTCCTGAGATTCAGCAAGTTAAGTCACTACGCGACCCGACTTCGGCATCGCGTACTCAAGAGATAGGGGCCGACAAGACGGTTTCAAGAGGCATGAGCAAAATTTTTTTTGCGCCAGCTCCGTGAAGCAATTGCCTTGGATTGGGCCGGTCAGGCAACGCACTCATCGAATGCCTGCACGCCAACCCCGAGCAGCCCACTGATCCGCAGGCAGTCATCCTCGCGCCGCAACTGGGCGAACAATGCCACCGCCTCAGGATAGCTGCGGGTCAGCATGGCCAGCCACTGCTTCAGCCGCCCCGGCGCATAGCGCGGCGACAGCTTGGCCTGGGCCTGGCGCCAGAATTCGCGCAGCAGCGGCAGCAGCTCGTCCCAGCTCATGGGCTGATAGTCCCGCCCATCGCGCGCAGCGGCGATCTGCAGGCCCAGGTCCGGCCGCGAGACCAGGCCCCGGCCGAGCATGATGTCCTCGGCTCCGCTGACTTCACGGCAACGACGCCAATCGTCCACGCTCCAGATCTCGCCATTGGCGAACACCGGCACCTTCACCACATCCTGTACCCGCGCCACCCACTCCCAGTGAGCCGGCGGCTTGTAGCCTTCGACCTTGGTCCGGGCATGCACCACCAAATGCCCGGCACCGCCTTCGGCCAAGGCCGTGGCGCATTCCAGGGCGCCGTCCGGGCTGTCGAAGCCCAGGCGCATCTTCGCCGTTACCGGAATGTGTGCCGGCACCGCCCGGCGCACTTCACGAACAATGGCGTGCAGCAGCTCCGGCTCCTTGAGCAACACCGCGCCACCGCGTGACTTGTTCACGGTCTTGGCCGGGCAGCCGAAGTTCAGGTCGATCACTGGCGCGCCAAGCTCGCAGGCCAGCACCGCGTTATCGGCCAGGCACGCCGGGTCGGAGCCGAGCAGTTGCACGCGCATCGGCACCCCGGCTGCGGTCCGTGCGCCCTGGCGCAGCTCCGGCGCCAGCTTGTCGAACGACGAAGGCGGCAACAGGCGATCGCAGACACGGATGAACTCGGTGACGCACCAATCGATGCCTCCGACCCGGGTCAGGACGTCGCGCAGAATGTTGTCGACCAGCCCCTCCATGGGGGCCAGGGCAATTTGCATTTCAGGGTCTCAGCGCAAAAAGGCGGCAGTCTAGCAAAAAAGACAGCGCGTTCAGGCGCCGATCAGCGCCGGGCCGTAGCCGTCGAGAAACTCGGCTGGCATGCGCTTGGGCTTGCCGCTGGAAAGCTCGATACAGGCGAAGGTGGTTTGTGCGCGCAGCACGGTGACACCATCGCGGGGGCGCTTGAGCTGGAAGCGGCGGGTCATGCGCAGGCGCTGGTCCCAGTCGATGATCCAGGTGGCCAGTTGCAGCTCGTCGTCCTCGTAGGCGGCGGCCAGGTAGTCGATTTCGTGGCGCACCACGGCCATGGCGCGGTCCAGGCGCCGGTATTCGGCCAGGTCCAGCCCCAGGCGCTGGGAATGCCGCCAGGCGCAGCGCTCCAGCCAGGTGACGTAGACGGCGTTGTTGGCGTGGCCGAGGCCGTCGATGTCCTCGGCGCCGACGCGAAGGTCGATGATGAATGGCGATGCCAGGTCCCAGCTCATGCCCGCTCCCATTGGTCAGTGAACGGGCAGAGTGTACCGGATCTCAGGCGCTTTGCCGTGCGCCGATCGCGGTGCGGGCCAGCAGCTCGAGCACGGCCTCGTTCAGCCGCGGGTCGGCCAGCACACGCTGGTGCCCACCCTCCTCCAGCACCATCAGGCGGCTGTCGAACCAGGCCTTGTGGATCAACTGGGCCTCGCTGGCCGGCACCAGGGGGTCGTCACTGGCGTGCACCACCAGCCCGGGCACGTCCAGCTGATAGCCGCTGACGTCCAGGCGCGAAATCTGCACGCCGACATCCTGTTCGATCTGACGAATGAAGGCCGCCCTGGCGCGTGCCGGCAGCCCTAGCCGATGGGCGAAGCCACGCAGAACACCCAATAGCTGCGCCGGCGCAGCGATGCTCACCGCCGCCTCGGTACGCAAGCCCCATTGCAAAGCCAGCAGCAGGCTGGCGCCCCCCATGGAATGGCCGATCACGGCCCGCAGCGGTGGCAATTCGCCAGCGGCCTCCAACAGGGCACGGGCGAACAGCACCACATGCGCCTGTTGGCCTGGAGAGCGACCATGGGCCGGGCCCTCCAGGGCGACCACCGTATGCCCGGCGGCCACCAGGGTGTCGATCAGCGCGGCGAATTGCGTTGGACGCCCTTCCCAACCGTGCATCATCAACACGGTCGGTCCCTTGCCCCAGCGCAGGGCCGACAAGCCGAAACGCAGTGTGATGCGCTCGGCCCTGGCCAGCAGCGGCAGCTCCCACTGCCGCGGGGGCAAATTGCGCGGGGTCATGAAGGCCCGGCGCATTCTCCCGGCGACATGTTCGGGGGCCAGGCGGCCGAGGGTTGCGTTGACGCCGCGAATCCAGCTCAGGGTAGTCATGGCTTGCTCCAGGGGAGGTGGTTCAGATCACCGCCGACTTGGCGGCACGCAGGATCCGGTCGGACAGCTCGGTACCGCCCAGGGCTCGGGCCAGGGCCAGGCCGCCAACCATCAAGGCGAGGTCGGCGATGGCCTTGTCGATGTCTTCGGGCCGATCGACCATCTGCGCGGTGATCAGCTCGATGTGCTCGGCCAGCACCTCACGGAAGGCACCCGGCAAACGCTGCATCTCGCTCAAGGCATTGGGCAGCGGGCAGGCATGCTCCTCGGCATCGCGGTGCTTGCGCGACAGGTAGAAGGCCGCTACCAGGGCCCGCCGCCCTTCGGCATCGAGGCTGGGGTCCACCTGGGCGAGCAATGCACGTCGCTCACCCAGTAACTGGCGAAACGCCTCCAGCATAAGTTCATCCTTGCTGTCGAAATGGGCATAGAACCCACCTACCGTCAGCCCTGCGGCGCTCATTACCTGGCTCACGCTCGGTTCAGCGGGGCCGTGCTGGATAAGGGCGCTGCAGGCCGCATCCAGGATGCGCTCGCGGGTCTTGCTCTTCTTGTCGCTCATGGCCGGCTCTCGAAAACATTATGAGCGCAATATTATGCTCGTAATATTTATTGGCAAGCAAAATCTGCTGCCGGCCGTGCAGCACATGTTTTTCGGAAGGAGAAAAACAAAAGGCCCATTCAATATGCGAATGAGCCTTTGAAGTCCCGCAAAACGCGGGTAAAAATGGCGTCCCCTAGGGGACTCGAACCCCTGTTACCGCCGTGAAAGGGCGGTGTCCTAGGCCACTAGACGAAGGGGACGTGAACCTTCGTGCAGGCTGCTTACGCAGGCCCTGGCAGAATTGGTGGAGCTAAGCGGGATCGAACCGCTGACCTCCTGCATGCCATGCAGGCGCTCTCCCAGCTGAGCTATAGCCCCAAGGTGAAAACAAAAGGCCCATCCAATATGCGAATGAGCCTTTCAACTCCCGCAAAGCGCGGGTAAAAGTGGCGTCCCCTAGGGGACTCGAACCCCTGTTACCGCCGTGAAAGGGCGGTGTCCTAGGCCACTAGACGAAGGGGAC
>NZ_JBLUPW010000043.1:0-25562 GCF_048068175.1 Pseudomonas sp. NY15356
GATATCGATGCCGATCAGTGTCACTGTGCTCATGATGACGATCTCCGCGGTAAAAGCCCCCTGCGAAATCGTAGCTTTCGCAGGGGGCGGGGTGACCATCTCATTAGGGGGCCTGACGAGCCTGCCGATCACGCTTTAGGCCGCAGTCGTGGCGGACTGACAACCAAAATCCATATGCTCTGCGACGCCAACGGGACACCGTTGCGCTTCCTCCTCTCTGGCGGTCAAGCCAGTGACATCAGCTATGCCCAGCCATTGCTGGAGGAGGTCAGCATTCCATCGAGCCAACGTGGCCGCCCTCGCCTGCGCTCGGTCTTTGTCACGGAGACCGGGCGCCAGGGAGTGCCACTGGGAAAGGTGATGGCGATGACCGAGCACCGCAGTATCACTACAGTGATGGGCTATTTCCAGGCCGGCGGTTGTCGCCCCAACTGCGTATCCAGTCGTGGAACTCCACTGTCATTTGGGAGGGTGCTCGTGATCGCAAGCAGTAAGTTTTTGGACCAGCGCTTTTAGCTCGTCCAAATGGTTCTCATACAGTCCGCGAGGTGATGAGTTGTGTTTATTGCACAGAGACGCCGCTGCTCCGACCGCTATCCCGTGCTGTGAGCCGTTGCCCATGGTTTTCGTCGATGAGCCAGCGACGTGAGTGACGCTAATGTGTTTGCCTGCTACCAGCAGATTTTCAATATTGGCGGAGTAGAGGCAACGGAAGGGAATGCTGTAAGCCTGCTTATCCCGCATATCCCAAATCCAGTCCTTCAGGCGAAAGTCGTACTTGCCCTCTCCTGGCTCCCAGGCGCAGTGAATGCAGAAGGCCCCATCATTGGGAACCAAAGCATCGGGAAAACTTGAATGATCTCGAATGTCATTTTCTGACAATACGTAGTCACCGCGGTAACGACGAAATTCGCCCTGTGCCGCAACGTACGCCATCCATTCGAACTCCAGATTCGCGTAGATCTCGGGTTCGAGGTTCTTGACGTTCGAGAACGTACCGTACAGCGCCCGCATCAAATAGTCGCGGATCAACTCCCCATTTTTGTAAGGGTCGAGCCACTGTCCGTACTCCCAAAAATGTGTCGCTGGAAATATGTCAGCCTTGCTGCCGAAGCGGAACTCTGGCGTGCTCGGGTTTGAGCCTGCCTGCGGGCCTGGGCCGTTCTCAAGACCGGCTTCCATGAGTTGGCCGCTGAGATTCGCGTAATCCTTTGAAACCTCAGTTGCCCAGGGCACAACAGGGAACGGAACAGGAGAGTCTGCCATCCTGGTGCGAAAGAACAGCGTATTACCATGATGCATGCTGTCGCCGACCTCAGGCGCATACGGCTCGTTGTACTCTGAGCGTGCCTCTCTGCCGAAAAGCGTCTGCGCGCCACCGAGTACGCCAAGAATTGCGGTGCCACTGGTATCGATAAAGATCGATCCGGTAAAGCGCCTTTCATGGCCACCGCGATCCTGAACGGCCTGGACAGCGGTTATTCTCTCTCCTTGCTTCTCAACTTTGACGACCCTATGTCCAAGGAAAACGGCGACGGTCGGCTCGGCCTCCAGCAGCGAAAGTGCGGCGAGATCACCATCTGCTGAGCGCTGGGATAATTCCTTGAGCAGCACCCCTTGTGAGCCTCGAGGCATCAGGCCGATTTCCTTGCTGGCGTTGCCACCAAGAACAGGTCGATCGTGGATCAACGCAACATGCTGGCCTAACCTGGCAGCTGTCAGGGCGGCGGCGCATCCGGAAATGCCACCTCCAACAACGACCACATCGTAATGACCAGCATCTATAGGCTCATACGGTAAACCGCGCAATTCTTTACGCCACGCTTGGCTGTTGGCGCTGACATCGTTAGGCGGTGCCACCTCATCAGTGGAGAAATAGATCGCATCACAGCGGCCATCGAAGCCGGTGAGGTCGTGAAGAGCCAGCCTGGCAGTCCCTTTTTTGAGAAGCACCTTGCCTGCGGGCTGCCAGGACCAATCCAGTCCATTCGCACCGAACTCAGTATCGAGGACTACACCATCTATCGACACTGTGAACCGCCCTGGATGGTGGGAGGGCACCCAGTCTTTTGCTCGCACCCAAACTTGATATTCGCCATCTCGCGGGATGCTGATTGATGTTGTCGCATCGCTCACCGGTCGACCGAGGCCGTGTGCCAGCAGATAAGGCGAGCCCATGACGGTCTCGAACTGGGAGTCGAGAACCCAGCCCCCATAGTCTTCGAAGTCTTCCGCCTCCACCAAGATCCGTGACGATGACGTGCTCGCGGGATTGTTCATTTTTCTGGCTCCGTATCTTTGGCTGCATATGCAGTTTGCGTTCAGCTTGGCCATGGAGGGCCAACTAGGCTGGTCCCACTTTCCGCGCCGAGAGGAACCGGTTTCTATGAGGGACGCCTGGGGTTGATGTGGCCTTCCGTTACAGCACCTGGCCGCCCTAGACTTCGCCTCTAACGACGGCATCTCTCGATCGATAATTTTGACTATATTTTATATAGTCAAAATCGAGAAGAACCTTTATAGGGGGGTATTCATGAAACGAAGTACGCTGGCTGACAGGTACTGCTCGATTGCCAGATCCAGCGCAGAACTCACGGATGCTTGGTCCTTTGTCATCCTGAGAGAGATATTCCTTTCAAATAGGCGCTTCGATGGCCTGCAGGCCCAGACTGGAATGTCGCCACGTTCGTTGACCTTGCGGCTTAACGATTTGATGGCAAGTGGAATTATTGAGCGCGCGGCCTATCAAGACTCTCCCGTCCGCTACGAATACCGAGCAACGGACAAAGGCCGAGATCTCTGGCCAGTTTTGGTTGCCCTCAAGCAGTGGGGAGACAAATGGACCGGCCCTTGGAAAGGCGGTGAACCACCGTTGACTCTCTACCACAGAGGGCATGAACATCTGTTGGAACTCGGGTTCGTTTGCAAGACCTGCAGAGTGCCGATTGATGCTCGCTCAAGTTCTGTTTGCATGTCGCAACCAATGTCCGCTGAGCGTGAAAATCTTGCGAGCCAGTACCAAGATGCTTTGCGAAAAAAACGGAAAGGAAGCGCAGGTGAATAGGCTGATGGAGCCTTGGAAAGGTCAATCTGCCTACCAGGCCTTGAGTCTGCTGCTAGAGCATCTACAACACTCTCTACCGATACCCAGAACGGATGCCGAGTGGGCAGCACACTCTGACGCAATACCAAGGCGTTGCGGTTTACCTGGCCATAATGGCCAGGCGTGCCACATGAAACGGCGTTGCGTCACCACGGATAGAACGACGGCAGGTTGGAAGCCTTACCGCAAAATTGCGGCTTGCGCTTTTCAAGAAATGCGCAGACGCCTTCTTTGCCATCGGCCTGGCTGGTATAGAACATTGCCAACGACTCAATCTCATGGGCGGCAAGCGGATGCGTCTGGTTAGCGTTTCTGAACAGCATCTGCCGAATCAATGCAACCGACACCGGTGACCGGTCGCGTACTAGGGAAAGCGCAAATGCCCGTGCCTCGGCTACCAGGCTCTGCGCCGGCAGCAACGCCCGTACCAGCCCTTTATCCAATGCCTCCTCGGCATCGAATATTTCAGCCTTGTACATCCATTCCAAGGCCGTTTCGAGGCCGACGATGCGCGGTAGAAACCAGGTCGAACAACCTTCCGGTGTGACCCCGATCTTGCCGAACACGAAGCCGAAGCGGGCCTCGCCAGACGCCAGGCGAAAGTCCATGGGTAGCAACATGGTAGAGCCGACCCCCACGGCCGCCCCATTGATCGCACCGATAATCGGTTTGAGGCAGTCGAGCATCGCCAGGACGACGCGGCCGCCGGTGTCCCTGACGCCTCGATGAATCTCCGGCAAATGGCTTCGTTCGCGCATGTCTTGGAGGGTCGGCGCAAGCTGCTCATCAAGGCCAAAGACATTACCTGGCACCGACAGGTCCATGCCCGCGCAGAAAGCACGCCCCTCCCCTGTCACGACAATCGCCTTGACGGCATCGTCTAGGCTCGCCCGCCCATACGCATCGACTAGTTCATCGCACATCTCGACGGTGAACGCGTTGAGCTTGTCCGGCCGGGCGAGGGTCAGCAGCAAGATACCGTCGGTATCGACTTCGTAGCGAATGGTGCTGTAGGTCATGATTGCGTTCCGACCAAGTTCGCTCCGCGCGTGACCGCCTGACGGCACTCGGTCATGATCCGCTCGATCAGCGCCGCGCAGGTCGGTATGTCATCGATAAGTCCGATGGCCTGGCCTGCCCAGAGAATACCGCCATCCACCTCGCCGCTCTCCAGGGCCGCCCTGCCCCGTGCGCCGGCCACCAATGGCCGGATATCCTCGAACTGCGCCCCTGGATTGCGCTCGATCTCGACCACCTCTTGAGAAACCGCATTACTGAAAACTCGGCCGGTATTACGAAAGGCTCGGAAGATCAGCCGAGTGTCCCGCTCGCTGCCCGCGGCGATCGCAGTCTTGATGGCCGGGTGAATCGGCGCTTCCTGGGTAAGCATGAAGCGTGTGCCCATGTTGATGCCCTCGGCGCCGAGCATCAGGGCGGCGGCCATGCCTGCGCCATTGGCGATACCGCCCGAAGCAAGGATCGGTATGCGCAATGCTGCTGCCGCGGCTGGAATCAGGATCAGCCCCGGGACATCATCCTCGCCAGGATGACCGGCGGCCTCGAAACCATCGATACTCACCGCGTCGACCCCCGCACGCTCTGCCGACAGAGCATGACGGACAGACGTGCATTTGTGGATGATCTTGATGCCAGCGGCCTTGAAGCGCTCCACCAACTCTGCAGGGCTGCGCCCCGCTGTCTCGACAACCTTGACACCACTTTCGATGATGGCGGTCGCGTAATCGTCGTAAGGGGGAGGTGACGTGGTGGGCAGGATGGTCAGGTTGACACCGAACGGCAAAGCCGTAAGGGTCTGGCAACGGGCAATCTCCTGAGCTAACGCTTCGGGAGTCGGTTGTGTCAGGGCAGTGAGGATACCCAGCCCCCCTGCATTGGATACCGCGCTCGCCAGTTCCGCGCGCCCCACCCACTGCATTCCACCCTGAACGATGGGATAGCGTGTACCTGTCAGCGCTGTAATTCTTGTATGCATCGGGTTTCCTCATAGGTGCCATGGGTAAGAAGACAGGGATACGGTTGCCCGCATCCCAGGTCCGCGCTTGGGCAGAGCCAAGTGCCTACATTAAAATAACTATCGTTATTGTAAATCTAGGAATTGTTGCTTGGCAATGCCCTTTGGGCGTTGCGAAGGCGAGGACGTAACGCCGCATGCGCCTGGACTGCGCAACGGGCTGAAGGCCTGTATCACGCGGCGAATCGTGCAGACCAACCCCATGTACCCCTTGGCCCTATACCTGATTTCCAGTCTTGCAGATCTTCTGCAGCCGCTACGTATGCTATTCAGCGCTGGTCACTCATCGGCAACCAAGGCCGTGGCTAGCCACAGTGCCGCCAGAAATCCATGCAAGTCAGCGTTACTACGCGTCCACATCTCTATAGTTAACCGGCGCGCCTAAAATGCAAGTTGGCGTTCGTCATGAGTCAATGGGTGGCCATGGGCAGCATTGCAATCCAGCAAAATAAATACCTAACTGAGGTTTATGAGAGTGCAAGGAAACTTCAAGTTTCATGTGGTGTACAGAGAAGTCTGTGCTATTTAGAGCACGGTCCTTGACGACATCTTCAACTATGAAGGGCTCGACGAAAAAGCACTCGGAGAACTTTACTTCACCATCACCAAGCATATTGAGGCCCAACCAGCGCTCACCGTCCTGGGGCACACGATTACACCGCTGCTCGCTGCAAGACTTCTTTTAACTAGCTTATCTTTTCTTAATGTAATTACCCCTCCTTTATCAAGGCCTGCTCAATCCCATACAGGGCGGAGCTCGAGGTGTGGCAACACGACGGCATCTAGGCTCTGTACGAAAAGTATGGGACTGAGGTCAGGCAAAGCTGTTTTCAACGCAGCATGAACGAGCATCAAGGCTCTTCGTACGGAGCCCAACGGATGATCGTCGCACAGGCGCATTTCATACGACCCCTAGCGCTTACCATAGCCCGTTTCGTGGATTGGTCATTGCAGCCTCATGGGGAGACACTGTCGCACGCCCCTCTGGGACTTCGAACGAGACAATGCATCAGCCGAAGGGTGTTAATAACAGGATAAATCCTGCAAAATCTCCTCAGTGTATCAAGACGAGATTTCCAGCATGCCCCCTTCCGTAACCGATGAGCGTTTGCTCAAGGCGTTGGCCAGCTCTTTCGTTATCCACCCTCGTGCCACGCTGAAAGAGTTGGCCGAAACAGCAGGCGTGAGCAAAGCAACACTGCACCGCTTCTGTGGAACACGCGAAAACCTGGTAAAAATGCTTAACGCCCACGGCGAACTCATTTTAAAACAAACTGTCTCAGCGGCGCAGCTAGAACATGGCGAACCGTTGGCGGCACTGCACGAACTCATTGTAGAGCATCTCAAACACAGAGAAATGCTTGTATTCCTCATCTTCCAGTATCGCCCCGACACCTTCAGCGACGCCGAGGAAAACCGTCACTGGCGTGAATATGCTGAAGCGCTGGACGCATTCTTTCTCCGAGGCCAACAAAACGGCGCTTTCCGGATAGATATCAGCGCGGCCGTCTTTACCGAGATGTTCATAAGCATGATTTATGGCATCGTCGATGCTGAGCGGCGCGGACGCGCAGCCAGCGCAACATCAATCCAGGCACTCGAACAGCTCTTCCTTCACGGAGTGATCACGCAGGCTTCGTAACCGGCCCAAAAAAAGCCCCAAGGCACTGGTCCGAGGGGCTGAACGGCTGGAGTACCCAACCAAAGGAGGGAGTTTCAGCTCTTGTCCGGCCACCCGCCGCCCAGGGCGCGGAACAGATCGACCAAGGCCAGTTGGCGCTGGGTGCTGGCCTCGATGAAGGCCGCCTCATTCACATAGCTGCTGCGCTGTGCATCCAGATAGCGCAGGTGGTTATCCACCCCGCCCTCATAACGCGCCTTGGCCAACGCCTCGGTCGCCCGGCTGGTATCGGCCAGGGCCCGACGCGCCGCTTCTTCGCGGCGCAGGGTGTCGGTGGCGGCCAGGGCATCGGCCACTTCGCGGAAGGCGGTCTGGATGGTGCTCTCGTAAGCGGCTACCGCCGAATCCTTGCGCGCCTCGGCCAGGCTCAGGCCGGCCTTGTTACGGCCGGCATCGAACAACGGCAGCGACAATTGCGGCATGAAGCTCCAACTGCGCGACCCGCCGTCGAACAGCCCGGACATCTGCGCGCTGGAGGTACCGAAGCTGCCGGTCAGGCTGATGCGTGGGAAGAACGCCGCCCGCGCCGCGCCAATATCGGCGTTGCGCGCCCGCAGCCGGTGCTCGGCGGCAAGAATGTCCGGCCGCCGCTCGAGCAGCGCCGACGGCGCGCCCGGGGCGATGTCCTGCAACACCATCGGCTCGGCCGGGCGCTGTCCCGGAATCGCCTCGGCCGCCTCGGCACTGCCCAGCAGCAAGACCAATGCGTTGTAGGCCTGGCGCTGCTGACGCACGGTGGACTCCAGCTCCGCGCGGGACTGCTCGACCAGCCCCAGCGCTTCCTGGTGATCCAGTGCGGTAACCGTGCCGGCGCCGCGCCGCTGGCCGACCAGCGCCAAAGAATCCTCGCGACTGGCCAGGGTCTGGCGGGTCAACGCCAGGCGCCGCTCGGCGCCATCCAGGGTCAGGTAGGCTTGACTGACTTCGGCGATCAAGGCGATCCGCGCGGCACGGCCAACTTCCTCAGTGGCCAGGTACTGCTCCAGAGCCGCGTCACTCAGGCTCTTGACCCGGCCGAACAGGTCGACCTCGTATTCCGGCAGCGACAGGCCTACCTGGTAGGTGCTGGTGACACCCTCGCGGCCATTGCTCGACAAGTCAGCCGGCAGGTGTTGGCGGTTGCCCGAGACACCGGCATTCAAGCCCGGCACCCGGTCGGCGCGCTGGATGCGGTATTGGGCGCGGGCCTGCTCGATATCCAGCAGCGTCTGGCGCAGCGAGCGGTTGTTGTCCAGCGCGGTAGAGACCAGTTGGCGCAGCGCCGGGTCGACGATAAAGGCCTGCCAGTCCAGTTGTTCCACCGTCTTGCCATGATGGCCGGCAGCATCGCCCCACGCGGCCGGCACCGGCGCCTCGGGGCGCTGGTAGGTCGGTGCCAGCGAGCAACCGACCAGGGTCACGGCCAGGGCGAAGGGTATTGCCAGATTACGCATGAGCATCACTTCGTCACCTCGACAGCGTGTTGCACGGGGGCCGGCTTGCGCTTGAGCAGCTTCAGCACCCAGACGAAACAGATCGGCACGAACACCACGCCCAGCAAGGTGGCACTGAGCATGCCGCCGATCACCCCGGTACCAATGGCGCGCTGGCTGGCTGCGCCGGCGCCGGTGGCGATGGCCAGCGGTACCACGCCGAGGATGAAGGCCATGGAAGTCATCACGATCGGACGGAAACGCAGGCGCGCGGCCTCGATGGCGGCGTCGCTCAAGCTGTAGCCCTTCTCCCACAATTCCTTGGCGAACTCGACGATCAGGATGGCGTTCTTCGCCGCCAGGCCAATGATGGTGATCAGGCCGACCTTGAAGTACACATCGTTGGGCAGACCGGTGAGCAGCACCGCCCACACCGCGCCCAGGGCACCGATCGGCACGATCAGCATCACCGTCAGCGGGATCGCCCAGCTCTCGTACAGCGCTACCAGCAACAGGAACACCACCAGGATGGCCAGGGCGAACAGGCCGGCGGCCTGGCCGCTGGAAACCTTCTCCTGGTACGACAGGCCGGTCCAGGCGTAGCCGATCCCCGGTGGCAGCTCACTGACCAGGCGTTCCATCTCGGCCATGGCCTGGCCAGTACTGTGGCCTGGCGACGCGTCGCCAGCGATGCGAATCGACGGGTAACCGTTGTAGCGCACCAGTTGCACCGGGCCCTCTTCCCATCGGGTGGTGACGAAGGCACTGAACGGCACCTGCTCGCCCTGGGCGTTCGGCGCATAGAGGCGCAGCACGCTTTCCGGGGTCATGCGCTCGCCCTGCTCGGCCTGCACCACCACGCGCTGCTGACGACCGGCGTTGGTGAAGTCGTTGATCACCGCCGAACCGAAAGCGGTGGCCAGGGTGTTGTTGATCGACTCGAAGTTAACGCCCAGGGCGCGAGCCTTCTCACGATCGATCTGCACCCGCAGTTGCGGCGCCTCGGCCAGGCCTTCCATCATCGCGTAGAGGATCACCGGATTGCCGTTGGCACGGGCCAGCAGCTGGTCACGTGCCGCCAGCAGCGCCTCGCGCCCCAGCCCGCCTCGGTCCATCAGCCGCAGGGCGAAACCGCCGGAATTGCCCAGACCGTCGATCGGCGGCGGCATGACCGCGGTAATGGCACCGTCGCCGTTGGCAGCGAACTGCGCGTTGATCGCCGCGGTTTCCGCTTCGGCCGATTGATCCTGGCCGCGCACGGACCAGTCCTTGAAGGTGGGAAACGCCAGCGCGGCGTTGTCACCCTGGCCCGAGAAGCTGAAGCCACTGACGATGAACGAGCTGGCCGTCGCCTCGCGAGACATCAGGAACTTCTCCAGCGCCTCGGCGGTATGGTCGGTACGCACCCGGCTGGCACCCGGCGGCAGTTGCACGTCGACGATGCTGTAGCCCAGGTCCTCGGCCGGTACGAAGGCCTCCGGTAGACGCAGGTATGAATAACCAAGCACCACCAGAATGCCGGCATAGGCCAGCATCCAACGCCCGGCACGGGCCACCAGGGCGCTGTTCATCACCGAGTAGCGCTCGGTGACGCGGGCAAAGGCGCGGTTGAAAGCGCCAAAGAAACCGCCTTTCTCGTGGTGCCCATGGGGCACCGGCTTGAGCAGCGTGGCGCACAGCGCCGGGGTGAAGGTCAGGGCCAGGAAACCGGAGAACAGGATCGATACAGCCAGCGACACGGAGAACTGCTGGTAGATCACCCCCACCGAGCCGGACATGAACGCCAGCGGCAGGAACACTGCCGCCAGTACCAGGGTGATACCGATGATCGCTCCAGACACCTGCCCCATCGCCTTGACGGTCGCATCCACCGGCGACAGCCCTTCCTCGGCCATCAGGCGCTCGACGTTTTCCACCACGACGATGGCGTCGTCCACCAGGATGCCGATGGCCAGCACCATGCCGAACATGGTCATCATGTTCACCGAAAAGCCCAGCAGCTTCATGATCATCAGCGTGCCAAGCAGGCACACCGGCACCACGATCGACGGGATCAGGGTGTAGCGCAGGTTCTGCAGGAACAGGAACATCACCAGGAACACCAGCACCATGGCTTCGATCAGGGTGTGGATCACCTTCTCGATGGCCACGTCGACGAAGCGCGAAGTGTCGTAGGGCACCGAGTACTCGACGCCCTCGGGGAAGAACTGCGCCAGCTCCGCCAGGCGTTCCTTGACCAGGGTCGCGGTCTGGATGGCGTTGGCGCCAGGCGCCAGTTGCACCGCGCCGGCCACGGCCGGGTGACCGTTCAGACGCGCCGACAGGTTGTAGTTCTCGCTGCCGATGGCCATGCGCGCGACATCGCCCAGGCGCACGCTGGAGCCGTCCGGATTCGCGCGCAGGATGATAGCGGCGAACGCCTCGGGAGTTTCCAGGGTGCCCTGCACGGCCAGAGTCGCGGTCAGTTCCTGTTCGCTGGCGCCCGGCGTGCTGCCGAAGCTGCCGGCTGGTACCTGGACGTTCTGGCCGCGGATAGCGTTGTTGATGTCGTCGATGGACAGGCCGTAACCCACCAGCTTCTGCGGATCGACCCAGACCCGCATCGCCGCTTCGGATGCGAAGAATTGCAGCTTGCCCACGCCGGGCACGCGCAGCAGTTCGTTGTTGATATTGCGCGCGGCATAGTCGGCCAGGGCCGTGGTGTCGCCGCTGTCACCGGCCTTGCTGGTCAGGGCGTAGATCAGCAGGAAGCCGGAGCTCGCCTGCTCGACCTTCAAGCCCTGGGTCAGCACGGCCTGGGGCATGCGCGCCTCGGCCTTCTTCAGGCGGTTCTGCACGTCGACCTGGGCCATGTCCGGGTCGGTGCCCGGTTCGAAGGTCACTAGTACCTCGGCGACGCCGTTGGAGTTATTGGTGGATTCGTAGTACAGCAGGCCCTTGGCGCCGTTGAGCGACTCCTCGATGATGCTGGTCACCGACTCCACCATCACCTTGGCGGAGGCGCCCGGGTAGACGGCGTTGATCGAGATCTGGGGCGGTGCCACGCTGGGATACTGGGCCACCGGCAATGCCGGGATCACCAGCAGGCCAGCCAGGGCTATGAATAGCGCCACGACCCAGGCGAAATTCGGCCGATTGATGAAAAACTTGGACATCTCGCTAACCTCGTCTTAGTGCGCCGCGGCCTGCTGCGCCTGGGCAGGCGTGACCGGCATGCCGGGAGCCAGCCCGGCAGGGCTGCCGACAATGACCTGGTCTCCGGCGCGCAGGCCTTCGGTGATCTGCCAGCGCGAGCCGTGCATCCCGCCGGTGCGCACACTGCGCGCCTCGGCCAGGTTGCCGGTGCCGACCACCAGCACCCGCGCCTCGCCGTCGCTGCCGCGCTGCACCGCGCGCTGCGGCACCAAGATGGCCTGCTGGTCGGTGCCCTGCGGGGTGCGCACGCGCACGTACATCCCCGGCAGCAGGATGCCATCGGCATTGTCGAAGCGACCGCGCAAGGTGACCTGGCCAGTGCCACGGTCGACCGCCACGTCGGTGAACATCAGCGCGCCCTGGCGCTGGTAGTCGGTGCCTTCCACCTGGGCGGTCAGCGCCTTGTCGTCGCCACCGCCGAGCGCGCCGTCCTTGAGGGCCTGACGCAGACGCAGGGCTTCGGCGGCGGACTGGGTGAAGTCGACGTAGATCGGATCGAGCTGCTGGATGCGCGCCATCAAGGTGGCGTCGCCCTGCCCGACCAAGGCGCCTTCGGTGGCCAGGGCGCGGCCGATGCGGCCGGAGATTGGCGCGGTGACCGTGGCATAGCCCAGATTCAGGCGCGCAGTCTGCACGTCGGCCTGGGCCGAGCGCACGGCCGCCTGGGCACTGCGCAACTCGGCGATAGCGCTGTCGAAATCCTGTTGGCTAACCGCTTCGATCTTCACTAGCGGTTCGTAGCGCTTGACCCGGGCCTGGGCCTCCTGCTGCACGGCCTGAGCCCGGGCCAGTGCGGCCTCGGCGCGGGCCAGTGCGGCCTTGAACGGCGCCGGGTCGATCTGGAACAGCACATCGCCGGCCTTGACGTCGGCACCCTCTTCGAAACGTTTGTGCAGGACGATGCCGGCCACCCGAGCACGCACCTCGGCCACACGCATCGGCTCGACCCGGCCCGGCAGAGTCGAGCTCAAAGCCAACCGCTCACTAGCCACCGTGACGATTTCTACGGGCGATGCCGCTTGCTCAGCATTCTGCTGTTCCTGCGTTGCATCGCATCCAGCCAAGACGATGGCGGCAGACAGCGCACCGATCATCCCTATTGCACGTATGTTGCTCATCATTCACCCGAGCCTTGATTGAAAACAAGCCGAATGCTACCTTTTCGATCCTGATGAGTCAAATTTGCCTCACAAGATATTTATGGGTCTCACAATGGATTCTACAGTCTTGGGACGCGAGCACTGCCCCGCCCCCATTCCGGCCAAGCTGCTCAGCAGCCTTTGTTCTGCAGTGGGCAGTCATCCGCGGGCGTCCATGCAGGAACTGGCCGAGCGCATAGGTATCAGCCGAGCCACTTTGCACAGGCTTTGCGGAACCCGGGAAAATTTGGATCGCCTGCTTGAGCAGCACACCAAGGATTCACTCCGGGGAATACTGCAACGAGCGACCCCGCAAACGACTCATCCCTTGTCCGCTTTGCAGCAGCTCATACACGACCACTTGGCTCAGGGAGAGTTAATTGTTTTTTTAGCCTCTCGATATCATCCCCACTTGAGAATCAGCCGCGACCCAGAGGCTGACTGGAGTTTCTATCAAGATGAGCTGGACGCGTTTTTTCTACGCAGTCAGCAATTAGGCATCTTCCGCATCGATTTAACAGCCCCCCTGCTAACAGAAGTATTTGTATCCATTCTTTATGGCGCCATCGACTCGCGAAACCGGGGTCGAATACCTGGAGACTGCTACAAACTGATTGCTACATTTTTTCTGCGAGGCGCCGCTTACCACCCTGCAGACGCCTTTGAGCCTCGGACCGGACGCACAACATGAGAAACATATTGAAAGGAGACGTGGTCAGATTGAAAAGTGGCGGGCCACTGATGACCGTAGGCAATCTAAAAGAACAACGGGCAATCCTTGGCTTTGCAGCGTCGACATTTGTACTTTGCCAATGGTTCGAGAACGAACACATTATGGAAAAGTGGTTTGACGCGGCTGTTTTACAGCCCGCAGGTCGTGACACTAAAGAAAAAATTCGCCTTTGAATAATATCGATAAGGATTAATCAACTTCCAATCCTCTCGCCCCCACCCATGCGCAGAAATCAGCTCTGATAGTTAATTAACATGGAGATACCCTATGCTTAAAAAACTTACGATTACCCTACTCGCCACCATCAGCCTCCCCGTGCTGGCCTCTCAACAGGACATTCCCTCTGGCAAGGAGATCATGAGACAAAATCAGGCCCAGATTCAGAATAACTTTGCCGACGTAGACTATAAGCGCAAAAAAATCCTAGAGACGAATATGGGACTGGAAGGTCAGGAAAATGAAAAATTCTGGCCCATTTACAACACTTACCGAACAGAGGCTGACAGCCTCAACAAAAGGACATTGGAAGCTATGATTGATTACGGCCAAGCCTACAACAAAGGTTATGTGACCGACGAACTAGCCACCGACCTGCTGCATCGTTTTTACAGCCTTCAGGACGACCATATAAAACTACGCGAGCGATATACCCGCCGTCTCGCTGAGAAAGTCTCACCTAAGCGCGCCCTGCGTTTTCTACAAATCGAAACACAACTGGATGCCATGGTTGAGCTTGATATAGCGCGAAAACTTCCCTTGGCAGAGTAATTCTGCTGCGGATTCGCAGGCAGGTATGGCTGCCTTGCCTGCGAATAAAAACTCACAGCCCCTCAAGCATTACTTCCCCAAAAAGGTGACGCCCAAGCCTGGAAGCCAGGACTTGCCCAAGGCAGAGACGTCCTGGTCAAGCACGTCACGGAAGGTTTCAACGCCATGCCTCCGCGAGGCCTGTGCATGGACTGTACAGCGGATGATTACTCAACAGTGATCGACTGGGTGGCCAAGCCTTGAGCTGGCCATCCTCTTCCGTGAATATTTTTCGTAACTGACGTTGTCATATATTTGACTGGTTGCTAGTCTCCCGAATATCCACAAAAAAGACGTTCCGGGAGGACGCCATGCTAGACTCGATAAGCCGTGCTTTTCATGCCGATGGTGCAGTATTGGTCAAAGGACTCCTGAACGAGGAGCAATTGGCTCGCTGTCGTGAAGCGTATGACTGGGCCGTGGAAAACCATGGCCCCCACGCCACCCGTATGTTCGCAGGCACGACACAGCAGTCGCATGTGGACAATGCCAACCCCTTGGCCAAACAGCGGCTCGAAACGCTCGTGGAATCCCTGCCGCTGGGCAACCTGTTCGCCCGGATCTGGGGCTCGCGGAACGTCTGGTATTTCGCTGAAGAGGTCTTTCTCAAAGCCGGTGGGCAAGGTTCCCGTACGCTCTGGCATCAGGACACCTCCTACCTGCCCTGGGCAGGCGAGCATTGGGGCAATGCATGGATCAGCTTCGAATCAATCCCGCAACGTAATGCGTTGGAAATCATTCGCGGTTCGCATCGCGGGCCGCGCTACGATGGCACCACATTCACCGATCCTGACGATCCGACACAACCGTTGCATGACAACGGCACCCTTCCCCGCCTGCCCGATATCGAAGCCGAACGAAAACTGAACCCAGGTGCTTACGATGTTCTGTCGTGGGCCACCGAACCAGGCGACGTGATCCTGCTGCACCCGGCATCCTTGCACGGTGGTGCTCCGGTCGACAGCGACTTCCCTAGCCGCCACACCTTCGTTTTCCGCTTCTTCGGTGACGACGCCACCTTCAAGCCGCTTCCGCAGAACAGCAAAGCGGGATACCCGCCACAAGGTGTGCTGTTCACCGAGGAGCTCAAGCATCTTTCGGCCGGCGCAGCCTTTCGCCATCCCACCTTCCGCCAGATTGTCTGAACAGGAGGCTCCATGACCATCCACCCCTTGAAGCGGCAATCAATCAATCCGCCACCAACCCAGGTGCTCTACGATCAGTTTCATTACTCCCAAGCCACCCGCGTAGGCGATCTCATCTGGGTATCGGGGCAGGTCGGCATCGACAGCAGCATGAAACCTGAAAGTGATGTGGCAGCCCAGACGCACCTGGCATTCCAGTCGCTAGCCAAGGTGCTGCAAGCGGCGGGTGCAGGCCTGGAGGATGTGGTCGAACTGACCACCTTCCACACCCGACTACAGGCTGACATGCCCCTATTCGCCAGTATCAAGGATGAATATTTTCCTTCACGTTATCCTTCTTGGACCGCCGTCGGCATCACCGAGCTAGCCCTGCCTGGGCTGGTAGTGGAAATTCGTGCCGTGGCTGTGGCAGGAAGCGGTAACGTCTGACCTGGCGGTGATTGTCCGCCGCCTTTGAATCGACGTGGAGAATCATTGCTGTCTTATGACGGGTGTAATCCACGCTCGATTTCTCTATGCTGAGGCAACCGTAGAAGCCAGCCACCTGGTCCAGAAACGTTTTCATCCTGAAATCCTGAGAGCCCATGCCTGATTCCAAATCCCCTTCCACAACCGCCGCCACTTCTGCCGGTACAAATACCCCTCGCAATGCGGCGCGCAGGGGACGGCCGGTGGGCGACCGCGACGCCAAGCGCGCAGAGCTGCTGGAGGCAGCCATTACCGTGATCGCGCGTGATGGCTACGCCGGGGCGTCGATGCGCAATGTCGCAAAACACGCAGGTTGCACCACAGGCGCAGTAACCTATTACTTCGCCAACAAGGAAGAGATGATCACTGAGGTCGCCCAGAGCTTGTTCGACCAGGTCGACACAATGCTGGCAGCGAACCCGTCGGAGATGAGTATTCCCTCGTTGCTCCGGCAGTGGATGGAGTGGGTCAACGACGGCGAGTCGACGCTCTGGCTTTCCTGGTTGCAACTGCTGACTCATGCCCGACATGAGCCGGCGTTCGCGCATGTCATCAAACAGCGGTATGCCAGGTTCCGCCAAGTGTTTACCAGAGTGATTGAAGCAGAACAGCGCCAGGGCAAAGTTCGCGACGACATACCGCCCGATGTGCTGGCCGACCAAATCAGCACCATCTGTGACGGCTGGCTGATGATGATGCCGATCGAGCCCGAGCGCTTTAGCGCTGAACGGGGGAATGCCCTGCTCGATGCACTTATCAAATTGATTTCGCCACCTGCGAAGGGCAGTGGCGCGCGCAAGAACAAGTAATCGAACCTGATCTTTAGCTTATTCCATGGGGCCGGACGAGAAGTCGTCCGGCCCGTGCAACCCTAGACCGGGCCTGGGCGTTAGGACCTTCTACTTGGAAGCGGTCTTGTACAGGCTCAGAGCCTTGTTGGCCGCAGTCAGGCAGCCTTTCCCATCACCTTTTTCCCGAGCCTCCTTGGCCTGCGCAATCAGTTTGCGAATGTCCGTGGCCACCCCACCGTGAAGTCCAGCCCCCTCGGAACGCTCGATCGAGTCGAGCTGGTTGATCTTGGCCGTGCAATGGTCGGCATCGACCTTATCCCCGGCGTACACGCCTGGCGCGCAGATGATCGATGCAACAGCTATCACTTTCAGCATGTTCATGGGTAGCTCCTTGGGTTGTTTGCAGCAGATTTTAGATAACACCAGATACTAAATATAGAGCGAGTAGCGTGCGGCGTCGTATTTTTTGGCCTGAAGCGATGATTGGACGCCTGTTGCCCCTTTGCACGATGATCGCCTTACGCTATTTTACATAACTACGGTTATCTAAATAAAACAATAGCGTACCGAGGCAAAAATGAACAGTGAAGATATGGCTTCGCCGGCATGCCGCCGGCGCGTGCTTGTGCAGGCGCTCGCTGGCGTGGCGCTGGTAGGAGGTACGGGACTCGCCGGACGAGTGCTGGCCCAGACAATAGAGCCCTCCTCGCAAGATGTGCTGGATGTGGTCGTGATCGGCGCCGGGCTTGCCGGCCTCACTGCGGCCAGAGATCTGGATCGCGCTGGCTGCACCTCATTCGCCGTACTGGAGGCTCGGGATCGAGTTGGCGGCCGAACCGTCAACCATCCGCTCGGCGACGGCCTGATCGCGGAGGCCGGAGGGCAATGGGCAGGCCCCGGGCAGACGGCCATCTTCGACCTGGCGCGCGAGCTGGAAGTGGAGACTTTCCCGAGCTACTACCAGGGCCGCAATGTTTATCTGACAGGCGATGCCCGCTACGAAGAAGACCTCAGCGCCGCCCACGGTAACCCTGTCACTGCAAAGCTCAATCAACTCTCGCGACAGGTCCCGAGCAAGGAACCCTGGAATGCAACGGATGCGCCTGAAATCGACAAGCTATCGGTAGCCCAATGGCTCACGAATCAAGGCATCGACAATGCCAGCCGGTTCAACTTCGACACCTCCATAGGCCTGACCACCGGTACGCCGCCAGCCAGCCTGGCCCTGCTCCACTACCTTTCGCTGATCAATTCCGCCGACTGCAGCATGGAAAAGCTGGAAGGCTTCAATGGCGGTGCCCAGGAGACCCGCTTCATGGGCGGTTCCCAAGTGTTGAGCACGCGAATGGCTGAATCGTTGGGCGATCGCATAAGGCTGTCCAGCCCGGTACGCAAGATTGTCAACTGGGACAGCGATATCGTCGAGATCTACACAGACCGGGGGGTGGTCCGCGCCCGACAGGTGATCGTTGCGCTTCATCCCGCCCTATGCCACCAGATCATCTTCGAGCCGCCTTTGCCCGAGGGGCGCGCGCAACTGCAGCGGCTTTGGCCCGCCCATGCACCGATGCGCAAGACGGTACATGTCTATGATCGGCCATTCTGGCGAGACAAAGGCCTCAATGGGCAGATCAGCCAAGCCGATGGGCCCTTGATCTTCTCATGCGACAACTCGCCCGCCGATGGCAGCGTCGGCATCCTTTCGGCGTTCGTACGCAGCGCCCAACTGACACATGATGCCGAACGGGCAAGCCAGACGCTTGCCGACATTTATGCCCGAGCCTTGGGTGATGAAGCATTGCAGTTCAGGCAGTATCACGATCACGACTGGGCCAAGATCGATACCTGGACCTTGACCTGCGTCGGCGCCATCCCTCCCGGCTTTCTCACCCGCTGGGGCCGCTACCTGAAACCTGCCGTTGGTCGACTGATTTGGTCGGGCACCGAGACCGCTGACATCTGGGCCAGCAGCATGGACGGGGCAGTGCGCTCCGGCCACCGGGCCGCCCTGGAAGCACTGCAAGCGCTGGTTGCCAATCGGAGGAACGCATGATGAAACGCGCCTTGTCGATAGGTGTTGCGGTCGGCGTTGCCGGGCTTGTGCTAGTTGCAGTCATTACGGGCCCGCAACTGCTGGCGGGCTATAGATTCATGAATGCTTTGGACAGACACTACACCCGCTACGACGCCAACGTCGGAACCTGGCCGCAGCCCCAGGATACCTGCAGCGCCTGCCATGGTTCCTCCGGGCAGTCGCAGAACGAGCAGTACCCATCCCTCGCCGGGCAACAGGCCAATTATTTGCAGGCACAACTTCAGGCATTTGCCGAGGGCAAACGGCACAGTGCGCAAATGGAGCCGCTGGCCGCATCATTGACCGAAGAGCAGATCGTGTCACTGGCGCAGTATTTTTCCCGGCAAACGCTGCACAGCACCGACAACCCAACGGCGAATGAGCAGTTGTCGGCCACAGGCCAGGCGAGTGCCGCAGCACGGGGCTGTAGCGCCTGTCACGGCAGCGATTTCATGGGGGGAGCCGCTGGCCCACGCCTCGCGGGCCAGGGAAAAGCCTACCTGCGAAGCCAACTCCTGGCGTTCAAGCAGGGCACGCGAACGGACCCAAGTGGCGCCATGAACGCAACCGCGAGCCTGCTTTCTCCAGCCGAAGTGCAAGCGCTGGCGCACTACCTCGCCGATCTCACCCCCGCCGAGCGCTGATCCGTCGAAGGGCGAATGCACAGCCTCCGCCCCATTTCCCGTGGTTGGATCAAGCGGGCTTTGCCCGGCTGTCAAAAGGCTTCACATTTAAACATAACGGTCGTTTCGTTAAAGTCGATAGCAGATTACATTGCTGTAAAACAACAACAATCACCGGAGCTCATCGCATGCACGACTCCATTGCACCCTCCGCTGCCGGCCACGCTCCTCCGGACCTCAGCACCGCCGTCTCACGGCTGCCTAACGACCGCCGCGTGATCGCGTGCTCGCTGATGCCCATCGTTCAAACAACCCGTTGGTCACACCCCGTAGGCGCGGAGATTCCATGAGCAACCTTCACTTCGATACCTTGATCATCGGTGCCGGCCTGTCCGGTATCGGCACGGCTTGCCACCTGATGGACGAGTTTCCCACCCGCAATCTCGCCATTCTGGAACGGCGTGAGTGCATGGGCGGAACCTGGGACTTGTTCCGTTATCCAGGCATCCGCTCCGACTCGGACATGCTGAGTTACGGCTACAAGTTCCGTCTGTGGGACAGCCCCAAGGTGCTAGCCGATGGCGCCTCGATCCGGCGCTACATCCAGGATACGGCAAAGCAGTACGGCCTCGCCGATAAGATCCACTACGGCCTCAAGACCCTCAGCGCGAACTGGTGCAGCCAGCAGCGTCTGTGGCAGTTGACGGCACGGCAGGAAGCCAGCGGGGATATCCGCCACTACACCTGCCGATTTCTTCTCTGCTGTACCGGCTACTACAACCACGACGAAGGTTTCCTGCCCGCCTTCCCGGGGGAGAACGACTTCAAAGGTGTGCGGATCCATCCCCAGCATTGGCCTGAGGACCTGGACTATCGCGACAAGAATGTCGTGGTCATTGGCAGCGGCGCCACCGCTGCCACGCTGATTCCGGCGATGGCCGACAAGACCCGCCATATCACCATGCTGCAACGCTCCCCTTCGTACATCTACTCGTTGCCTTCGACCGATAAGCTCACGGCCGTGCTCTCCCGCATCATGCCCGCAAGCTGGGCGCTCGGCCTGGCACGCAAACGCAACATCATGCTATACCGCGCCGTTTACATCGCCTGCCGGCAATGGCCACGCCTGATGCGCAAGGTCATCCTGGGGCATGTGCGCCGGCAGGTAGGCCCGAATGCCGACATGCGCCACTTCACCCCGACTTACATGCCTTGGGATGAGCGCCTGTGCGCAGTACCCGACGGCGACCTGTTCAAGGCCATTCGCAACGGCCAGGCGTCGGTGGAGACGGACCATATCGAGCGTTTCACCGAGCACGGCATTCGCCTGAAGTCAGGCAAGGAACTGCCAGCCGACATCATCATCACTGCCACCGGGCTGCGCTTGCAGTTACTGGGGGGCATGACCGTCTCGGTCGACGGCACGCCGTACCCGATCGGCGAGCAGATGACCTACAAAGGTGTGCTGCTGGAAAACCTGCCGAACATGGCCTGGATCTTCGGCTACACCAACGTGTCGTGGACGCTGAAGGTTGGCCTGGCCGCCACTTACCTGTGCCGCCTGTTCCGCTACATGGAGCAGCGCAACCTGGATGTCGTGACCCCTTACGACAACGCCAACAACGCATTGAGCGACGGGATCCTGAACTCGATGAAGTCCGGCTACATCCAGCGTGACCAGCACTTCCTGCCTCGGCAGGGTCGTTCGCATCCCTGGTTCGTCTTCATGCACTACGGGCGCGACAAGAAAATGTTGCTCAAGGACCCGATCGAAGACCACCACCTGGAGTTCCAGCGCGCCCACCAGCAAGCACTCACCCCGCGGCCCTCCAAGGTCACCGGTTGAACCACCACGTCCACGGCCTCGCCGCCGGTGCGTGAAAAACAAGAAAGATAAAAGGCTGAATATCATGCTAGGTCAAATGATGACGCTCCCGCTGACCATCCCTTCACTGCTGGAGCATGCGCAGCGGTATCACGGCGATACTGAAATCGTTTCCTGCCTCCCTGGCGGCGCCTTGCACCGCTACACCTATGCCGACGCTCATCAGCGTGCCAGGCAAGCGGCCGCCGCCCTGACACGCCTGGGCGTCAAACCTGGCGACCGGGTGGGTACCCTGGCCTGGAATGGCTACCGTCATTTCGAGCTCTACTATGCGATCTCGGGCATGGGGGGCGTCACCCACACCATCAACCCACGGCTCTTCCCAGAGCAGGTCGCGTGGATCATCAGGCACGCCGAGGACAAGGTGGTCTGTTTCGACGAAAGCTTCGCCCCGCTGGTCGCCGAAATCGCGGCGCAGTGCCCAAGCGTGAAGCATTGGGTCGCCTTGTCGGACGCGGCACAGATGCCAACCGCGGACGAGAACCGCTTGCTGTGCTACGAGACGCTGCTGGCTGGCGAACCCGCGACGTTCGACTGGCCGACCATCGACGAGCATGCGGCAGCGGCGCTGTGCTACACCTCCGGAACCACCGGCAACCCCAAGGGGGTGCTCTACTCCCACCGCGCCACGCTACTGCACGCGCTGTCCAGTTCCCTGCCCGACTCGCTCTCGCTGTCGGCCCGCGAGATCGTCGCACCGATCGTGCCGATGTTCCATGTCAATGCCTGGGGGTTGCCGTACTCGGCGGCCCTGGTAGGCGCCAAGCTGGTGCTGCCCGGTGCAGGCCTGGACGGTGAAAGTGTCTTCAGGCTGTTCGAACAGGAAGGTGTCACTTTCTCGGCCGGCGTTCCTACCGTGTGGCTGAGCCTTCAGCAATACATGCAGCAGACTGGCAAGCGCCTGCCCAACCTGCAGCGCCTTGTGGTCGGTGGTGCCGCCTGTCCGCCTGCACTGATGCGCAGCTTCGAACAGGAGTTCGGTATACGGATCCAGCACGCCTGGGGCATGACTGAAATGTCACCGATGGGCACCGTGAATACCCAGAAAGCGTCGCACCTGGGCCTGAACGAAGAGGCGCGTTTCGCCATCAGCATCAAGCAAGGCCGGCCACCATTCGGCATTGACCTGAAAACCGTGGACGATAGCGGCAACGAGGTGGCGCGTGACGGCAAGACCTCGGGGGCGCTGCTCGTGCGTGGTCACTGGGTGATCGATCGCTACTACCGCAGCGATGAATCCCCGCTGGTGAACGGCTGGTTCCCGACCGGCGACGTCTCCAGTCTTGACCAGGATGGCTTCATGCAGATCACCGACCGGGCCAAGGATGTCATCAAGTCGGGGGGCGAATGGATCAGTTCCATCGAGCTGGAGAATATCGCCATGAGCCACCCGGCCGTCGCTGAAGCGGCCGCGCTGGGGATTGCCCATCCGAAATGGGACGAACGCCCGCTGTTGGTAGTGACCGTCAAACCCGGAGAAGCACCGACCCGTGAGGCGATTCTCGCACTCTATGCCGGCAAGGTCGCACGCTTCTGTACCCCTGACGACGTCGTATTCGTCGAAGTTCTGCCGCACACGGCTACCGGCAAGGTCAGCAAGCTCCAGTTGCGCCATGATCTGCGTGACTACCGATGGCCGGGCTCGCCACCGTGCGAGGTGGCGTTATGAACGCCCCGGCCAGAGGTCGGGCCGATGCCCGTGTCATCGACCCGAGCGAAGGACGCTGGAAGCGCGTGCTGCTCAACCTGCTGCTGCGCCTGTCGGTGAAATCCCGCCACGGCATGGGTATCGATATTCAACGCCTGCGCAAGCAGTTCACGCATCTGGATCGCCAGGGCCAAGCGCTACCAACGGACGTGCTTCGCACGAGAGTCTCGTGCAACGGCACCCCTGCACACTGGCTGTCGCCGGCCAGTTGCAGGCAAGAGCGCGTGTTGCTGTACATCCACGGTGGCGCCTTCGTGGCCTACACGCCGCAAATTTATGCCGCGATGGTAGCGAACTGGTGCAGACCGCTCAAAGCCAGGGCGCTGATGGTGGACTACAGCCTCGCGCCCGAATACCCCTTCCCCACGGCGCTTGACCAAGCCCATGCTGCCTACCGCTGGCTGCTCGAACAAGGGACCCGGGCCGAACACATCGTGATCGCTGGCGACTCCGCCGGCGGTAACCTTGCACTTGCGCTGTTGCAACGGCTCAGGGATGAGGGAGCGCAACTGCCAAGCTGCGCCGTGCTGCTGTCACCGTTCCTCGATTTCACACTCAGTGGTGCAAGCGTGCTGGGCAATGCCCGTTGCGACCCGATCTTTACCCTGCCTTTCGCGATCGCTATCCGCGGCTTCTATGCATCCGCCGAAAAGCACACGTCGCCTGAAGTGTCGCCCTTGTTCGGCTCCTTCGCCGGCTTGCCACCGTTGCTGCTGCAAGTGGGCAGCAGCGAAATGTTGCTGGACGACTCAGTCCGCGCTGCGGCCAGCGCGGCGGCGGCCGGCGTGCCGGTTCGCCTGGAAATCTGGCAACAGCTACCGCACGTGTTCCAGATGATCGCGGCGCTTCCCCAGGCCCGACAGGCACAGCGCCATATCCTGGACTTCGTCAATGTCCATACGAATTGGGATGGCTAGCTCAAACCTGCTCCTCCCAGACTCCCGATAATTCCCTCGAGAACAACAACATGGAATTCGATTATCTGATCGTGGGTGCCGGCTCTGCCGGCTGTGTCCTTGCCAATCGCCTCAGTGCCGATCCCAGCGTCACCGTATGCCTGCTCGAAGCGGGTCCGGAAGATCGATCACCGCTTATCCATACTCCGCTGGGCCTGGCTGCCATCTTACCGACGCGCCATGTCAACTGGGCATTTAAGACCATCCCTCAGCCGGGTCTGGGCGGGCGGGTCGGCTACCAGCCACGGGGCAAGGTGCTCGGCGGCAGCAGCTCGATCAACGGCATGATCTATATTCGCGGCCATCATGATGATTTCAACGACTGGCAGGCGCTGGGCAACGAAGGCTGGGGCTTCGACGATGTTCTGCCGTACTTTCGCAAGAGCGAAATGCACCACGGCGGCAGCAGCGAGTATCACGGCGGCGACGGCGAGCTCTACGTCAGCCCGGCCAATCGCCACGCGGCCAGCGAAGCCTTCGTGGAATCCGCGCTGCGTGCCGGGCACCGCTATAACCCGGACTTCAATGGCGCTACTCAGGAAGGTGCCGGCTACTACGATGTGACCATTCGCGACGGCCGTCGCTGGAGCACCGCGACGGCTTTCCTCAAGCCGGTCCGTCATCGCAGCAACCTTACCGTACTCACCCATACCCATGTTGAAAGTATCGTTCTGCAGGGCAAACAGGCGACCGGGGTACAGGCGTTGATCAAAGGCTCGCGCGTGCACCTGAGGGCGCGCAAGGAAGTCATAGTGTCAGCAGGCGCCTTTGGCAGCCCACACTTGCTGATGCTCTCAGGCATCGGTTCGTCAGCCGAGCTCGAGCCCCAAGGCATCGCCCTGCGCCATGAGCTCCCGGGCGTTGGCCAGAACCTGCGGGACCACGCCGACGTGGTGCTGTGCTACAAGAGCAACGACACCTCGCTGCTGGGCTTCTCCCTGAGTGGCAGCGTGAAGATGGGCAAGGCCATGTTCCACTATGCGCGCCATCGCAATGGCCCGGTCGCGAGCAACTGCGCCGAAGCCGGCGCGTTTCTCAAGACCGATCCAGGCCTGGAGCGCCCAGACATCCAGCTGCACTCGGTGATCGGAACAGTGGATGACCATAACCGCAAGCTTCACTGGGGCCATGGGTTCAGTTGCCATGTATGCGTACTGCGCCCCAAGAGCATCGGCAGTGTCGGCCTGGCCTCGCCAGACCCGCGCAAGGCGCCGCGTATCGATCCCAACTTCCTCGCCCACGACGACGATGTCACAACCTTGCTCAAAGGCTATCGCATCACCCGTGACATCGTTGCCCAGACGCCCATGGCCAGCTTCGGACTCAGGGATATATACAGCGCCGGCCTGCACAACGACGAACAGTTGATCGAGTTGCTGCGCAAACGCACCGACACCATCTACCACCCGATCGGCACCTGCAAGATGGGGCAGGACGAGATGGCCGTGGTAGATGGCCAGCTACGTGTACATGGTATCGATGGGCTGCGCGTCGTCGATGCCTCGATCATGCCGACATTGGTCGGAGGCAATACAAACGCGGCCGCGATCATGATCGCCGAACGCGCCGCGGAGTGGATTGCCCACGCCTGACACGCTCCTGCGAGAAACCGCCCTGTATTGTGCCAGGTAGGGGCGGTTTTCCGGTTTCCAAGTCTTCCCCTCCTCTTACCCTCTCCTGCCGGTCATCTCACCTGCTCTGTCTAGTCCTGAAATAGGTTTACACCTGTTCAGGTAGGCCGATAGGCCTCAAAACGCCCGATGCACCGCATCGGGCGTTTTGTTTTTCAGGGCCATGTGAGGCCGCTCCG
>NZ_JBLUPW010000044.1:0-25104 GCF_048068175.1 Pseudomonas sp. NY15356
TGGGCGGCCCGTTGGCGGCACACGGCCGCTCCTACAGTTTCGCGGTGCCTGTAGGAGCGGCCTTGTGCCGCGAACGGGCTGCAAAGCAGCCCCACCTCTCCAAAACGCAAACGTTTTCAGCAGGTTACAAATCCGCTGAAAAAGCGTTTCAGCTTCGTCTCCAGCTGCCGATAACCCGCACAGGAATCAGCGGGCCCCGATAACAACAATGCCCAGCGATTGGAGATCAAGCGAGCGAAATCAATTTCTGGAGAGCGTGCCATGAACGGCTGGTTTGCCAATATCAGCGTCAACCTCAAACTCGGCCTGGGCTTCGGCCTGGTCCTGCTTCTGACCGGCCTTCTGGCCCTGACCGGCTGGACCAGCCTGGGCAGCCTGATCGACCGCAGCAACTGGATGAGCGACATCACCAAGCTCAACAGTGACTTGACCAACCTGCGCGTGGCGCGCCTGCAGTACATGCTGACCAACGGCGACGACACCTCGGCGGCCAATGTGCTGGCCAAGCTCGATGCCTTCGGCGCCCAGCAGCAGCACCTGGTCAATACCTTCAAGAGCCCGGAAAACCTCAAGCTGCTGCGTGAACAGGGCCAGACCATCAGCGAGTACCGCGTCTCGCTGGACAAGATGCGCAAGGGCTACAACGCCAGCCTCGCCGCCCGCGACGCCATGGGCAAGGCGGCCGCCCTGGCCAACGAGCCGATCGAGGCGATCAGCCGCGACGTGCTCGCCAGCACCGATGCCGACAGCACCCGTCTGGCCCAGTACCAGGTGGTCAGCAAGGCCAAGCAGACCCTGGCCCAGGTGCGCCTGGACGTGCGTAGCTACATTGCCGACCAGAGCGCCGACGCCGAGCAGGCCGCCTTGCGTCAACTCGATAGCGCCCTGGCGGAAATCGACGGCCTCAAGCGTGAGTTGCCCAACGATGCAACCCGCGTGCAGCAGTTCGAGAACGGCCTGCAAGCCTACCGCGCCGCCGTTTCCCAGTTCCGCGAGGCGCTGGCCCAGATCGCCGTGGCCCGCGCGGAAATGACCGTGCAAGGCGCCGATATCGTCAAGCGCAGCGACCAGCTGTACCAGATCCAGCTCGACCGGCGCGACGAGGAAAGCCTCCAGGCCCGCAGCCTGCAGACCATCGCCACGCTCCTGGCCTTGCTGGTCGGCGTGCTGGCCGCCGTGCTCATCACCCGCCAGATCACCCGCCCGCTGCGCGAAACCCTGGATGCTGTGGAAAAGATCGCCAGCGGCGACCTCACCCAGGACCTGCGTATCACCCGTCGCGACGAGCTGGGTGTGCTGCAGCAGGGCATTGCCCGCATGGGCGCCACCCTGCGTGAATTGATTACCGGTATTCGCGACGGCGTCACCCAGATCGCCAGCGCCGCCGAACAGCTCTCGGCCGTCACCGAGCAGACCAGCGCTGGCGCCAACAGCCAGAAGGTCGAGACCGACCAGGTGGCCACCGCCATGCATGAAATGGCCGCTACCGTGCAGGAAGTGGCACGCAATGCCGAGCAGGCTTCCCACGCCGCGACCGGTGCCGATGACGAAGCCCGTGCCGGTGACCGTGTGGTCGGCGAAGCCATCAGCCAGATCGAACGCCTGGCCGAGGAAGTGCACCGCTCCACCGAGGCCATGACCCTGCTGCAGCAGGAAAGCCAGAAGATCGGCAGCGTCATGGACGTGATCAAGTCGGTGGCCGAGCAGACCAACCTGCTGGCGCTCAACGCCGCCATCGAAGCTGCCCGTGCCGGTGAGGCCGGCCGTGGTTTCGCCGTGGTCGCCGACGAGGTCCGCGGCCTGGCGCAGCGCACCCAGCAGTCCACCGAAGAGATCGAAGGCCTGGTGGCCAGCCTGCAGAACGGTACCCAGCAGGTGGCCGACGTCATGAACGGCAGCCGCAGCCTGACCGACAGCAGCGTCGAGCTGGCACGCAAGGCCGGCGCCTCGCTGGACAACATCACCCGCACGGTGTCGAACATCCAGTCGATGAACCAGCAAATCGCCGCGGCAGCCGAAGAGCAGAGCGCGGTGGCCGAGGAAATCAGCCGCAGCATCCTGAACGTGCGGGATGTGTCGGAGCAGACAGCGACGGCCAGCGACGAGACGGCAGCGTCCAGCGTGGAGCTGGCGCGGTTGGGTGGGCACCTGCAGATGCTGGTGAGCAAGTTCCGCGTCTGAGTGGTTGGGGCTGCTTTGCAGCCCCGCTACCGGATTACTTGACGATCATTCCCACACCCCGCCCACGCGGGTCAGAGGCGGTTTCCAGCTGCTCCCCGGTCACCCGGATCGCCTGGATATCGCCCATCTCCCACCCCTGGTCCTCCAGCACATAGCCCATCTGCTTCAGCTCATCGGCCACCTTGCCGGTCAGCGGCGCATAGCTGTCGTAGTAGATGGTGTCCTTGGGCAGCAACTGGTGGTGCACCCGCTGCGCTGCCACCGCCTTCTCCAGCGGCATGCGGTAGTCGTACAGGTTGTTCATCACCTGGAAGATCGACGTAAAGATGCGCGAACCGCCCGGTGTGCCGAGCACCAGCGCCACTTTGCCGTCACGGGTCACCAGGCTCGGGCTCATGGACGAGAGCATGCGCTTGCCCGGCTCGATAGCATTGGCATCGCCGCCCACTACGCCAAAGGCGTTGGCTGCGCCTGGCTTGGCGCTGAAGTCGTCCATCTCGTCGTTGAGCAGGAAGCCCGCGCCCTTGACCACGACGCCGCTGCCGTAGTCCAGGTTGAGGGTATAGGTGTTGCTCACCGCATTGCCCTGCTTGTCGACGATGGAAAAGTGCGTGGTCTGGTGCGGCTCCAGGCCCGGCTTTACATCTTCGGTCCTGGAGATGGCACTCGGGTTCACCTGGGCAGCGCGCTTGGCGAGGTAGTCCTGGGCGACCAGTTTGTCGACCGGCACCTGAGTGAAGGCGGGGTCACCGAGGTAGTCGGCGCGGTCGGCGAACACCCGCTTCTCGATTTCGGACAGCAGGTGGATGTACTTGGCCGAGTTGTGTTCCACCCCCTTGAAGTCTGCCGCGCGCGCTTCCTTGATGCCCAGCAGCTGGGCCAGGGCCACGCCGCCGGAGCTCGGCGGCGGTGCGGTGTAGACCATGTTGCCGCGCCAGCTGATCGCCATCGGCTCGCGCCACACGGCCTTGTAGTCCTTCAGGTCGGCCTTGGTGATCAGGCCCTTGTCGGCCTGCATCTGCGCCACCAGCAGGTCGGCGGTCTTGCCCTGGTAGAACTCGCTCACGCCCTTGTCGGCAATGCGCTCCAGGGTCTGGGCCAGCTCGGGCTGCTTGAACAGCTCGCCCACCTTCATGGTGCCGAAGTAGTCGTTGAAGTTGGTGGCGGTCTTGAACAGGCCCTGGGCATCGTTGCGGTACTGGTACTGTTTTTCGGCCACCTTGAAACCGTTTTTCGCATACCCGATGGCCGGGGTCAGCAGCTCGCTCCAGGGCAGCTTGCCGAACTTCTGGTGCGCTTCCCACAGGCCCATCACCGTGCCAGGTACACCGGCCGCACGCACGCCGACCAGGCTGAGGTTCTCGATCACCTCGCCTTTTTCGTCCAGGTACATGTTGCGGGTGGCGGCCTTCGGCGCCACTTCGCGGTAGTCGAGGAAGTACGGCTTGCCGTCGACGAACAAGGTCATGAAGCCGCCGCCGCCGATGTTTCCGGCTTCAGGGTAGGTCACCGCCAGGGTGAAGGCCGTGGCTACGGCGGCGTCCACTGCGTTGCCGCCCTTCTTGAGGATATCGGCGGCCACTTGTGCGCCATATTGATCGGGCGCGGCCACCGCCCCGCCCTCCAGGGTTACCGCGTATGCGCTGGAGCAGCTCAGGATCGCGGCCCCCAGGACCATAGGCTGGAACATGACAATACGCATGCAAACTTCCTTGGTGTTGTTAGTTTGATCAGTCATTAAGGCTGAAGCATTTCGACTAAGCAAATCACCGAAGAAATTTCCTACATGATGATCAGAGCCCTGTCGCGCTCAGACAACTTGGCTGGTGTATACCGCCAGCTTTTCCTGAATGAAGTCGAGAAAGCACTGGATCCGCAGGGCCAACTTTGTATTGCGGTAGTACACCGCATGGATCGGTTGGCGATAGCCGTTGTTGAACTCGCCCAGCACCACCTGCAGGCGGCCGGTACGGATGTCCTCATGGCTCATGAAGTGCGACAGGCTGACGATGCCCTCGCCGGCCAGCGCCAGCTGGCGCAGGGTCTCGCCACTGGAGGCGATCAGGCTGGGGCGGATCTGCCAATGGTCACCCTGGGCATGGCGCAACGGCCAGCGGTTGAGCGACTCAGGCTGGCTGAAGCCGAGCAGGCAATGGTCCTTCAGCTCTTCGACCGTTTGCGGCGTGCCGTGGCGTGCCAGGTAGTCAGGGCTGGCCAGCACCTGGATCGGGCTGCAGCCGAGTGAACGCGCATGCAGGCTGGAGTCGGCCAGGTCGCCGATGCGGATGGCCACGTCGGTGCTCTGTTCCAGCAGGTCGATGATCAGGTCGTCGGTGTTCAGTTCCAGCTCGATGCCAGGGTACTGGCGGCGGAACTCGCCGATCCACGGCAGGATGGCGTGCAGCATGAAGGGCGCTGCGGCATTGATGCGCAGGCGCCCGGAAGGCGTCTGGTTGTGCATGGACAGGTGCTCTTCCATGTCGTCCATCTGCTCGAGGATGCGCCGCGAGCGCTCCAGGAAGAAACGCCCTTCCTCGGTCAGGTCCATGCGCCGGGTGGTGCGGTTGACCAACGTGGTGCCGAGCTTGGTTTCCAGTCGCGACAAGGTGCGGCTGACCGCCGAGGGGGTCTGGCCGATCTGTTCGGCAGCGGCGGAGATCGAGCCACAATCGATGACGGCGACGAATACCTGGAGTTCTTCGGATCGGGTTTTCACACGGTAGGCCTTGAGTGGGAGTAGCCCTGATAGATAGCGGGTGAAACGGATCGGTGCAAGGGGCCGCTGCGCGGCCCAATCGCAGGGCCAGCCCGCTCCCACAGGCTGGCGGTGAACGCAGGACAGTGGGAGCCGGCTTGCCGGCGATGGGGCCTCGACAACATCATCAAGCCTTGCCGAACACCCGGTCCAGGTGCGCTTCGTAGGCCGCCAGCGCCGCCGGTACATCCGGGCGCTTCATCACGTCCACGGCCAGGAAGGTCGGCAGGCCGGTCATACCCAGGAACTGGTTGGCCTTGTGGAACGGGAAGTACACCGCATCCACACCCTTACCCTCGAAGAAGTCGCTCGGGTCGTCGAAAGCCTGCTGTGGGGCATTCCAGGTCAGCGAGAGCATGTACTGCTTGCCCTGGATCAAGCCGCCACTGCCGTATTTCTGCGAGGCGTCGGAACGGGTACGGCCGTCATTGGCGTACAGGCTGCCGTGGCCGGCGGTGAAGACCTCGTCGATGTACTGTTTCACGGTCCAGGGCGCGCCCATCCACCAGCCGGGCATCTGCCAGATCACCACGTCGGCCCAGAGGAATTTCTCGACTTCTTCCTGGGCGTCGTAGCCACCATCGATGAAGGTCTGCTTCACATCGAAACCTGCGCGATCCAGGTGGGCCAGGGCAGCTTCATGCAAGGTCTCGTTCAGGCGACCGTCGGAGTGGGCGAAGCGTTTGCCGCCGTTGAGCAGGAGAATCTTTTTCATGGGTGGGCCTCGTGAGCAGGTCGAATGGATGGCGGCAGATTAGGCAGGCGAGGACCAGAGAAAAAGCGGCTCGATGGCAAAATACATTTGCGCTAAGGGCACGAATGAAAAACATATTGTTGCTTTAGAATGCAGTCATCTTCACTGCCTTCGAGGCCCATGCACATGACCGAGCAATACGCCTTCATCCTCAAAGCCAAGACCCGCCCGGAAAAGGCCGAAGCCTTCGAGCAGCTGTTCCGGGCCTATGTCGAGCCCAGCCGCCAGGAGCCGGGCTGCATCGAATACCACATGCTGCGCGACAAAGAAGACCCAAGCCTGTTCGTGTTCTACGAGGTATGGGCCAGCAAGGCCGACCTGGACGTGCATTCGGCCCTGCCACATATGCGTGAGTTCTTCGAGCAGCGCATGGAGTACCTGGAGCGGGATTTCGATATCCAGATGATCGAGATGCTCAGCCCGTCCTCCGCCCGACATTGACCAACAAGCAGCCTCCTACCACTGGGAACGACTGCGGTCCTCCGGCGCCTGGTCTATCGCAATCGCGGGCAAGCCCGCTCCCACAAGTTCCGCGCCGCTCTCAAGGGCCGCGGAGAACCTGTGGGAGCGGGCTTGCCCGCGATTGCGGTAGATCAGGCAACAGCAGGCTCAGGACCTGTTCGCCTCAAGCCCTTCCGCTGCATCATCCATCAACGCCTTGGCCATGCCGCTGAGGTAATGGGCCACCCACATCAGGTTGCTGCCCCCCTGCTCCGCCAGGGCTGACTCAAGCGTCAGGCACCCGGCGCACCCGAAGGTGCCCCGTACACAGCCACCATGACGCGAAGCGATTTCGCAACTGAGGTGAGCACTTGAGCCTGATATTGAATGGGCTGCTAAACCCGGTCGCTGAATGGGCAACGACCCGGCGAGACTAGAGGGGGAACAATACCCATCGCAATGGCAGAAGTGCGGCGAGAGTATGTTTCGCAAACGGACTACGCAAAGAGGGAAAATCCGATGTTTCTGGGGCTACTCCCTATGGGAGTTGCAAAGCAGCCTATTTCACTAATGCGCCGCGGCCAATTCACGCAAAGCGGCCGAGGCCAGGAAGCCGGAGCGAGAAGCATAGCGATGATCACGTTTCACTTTCTCATCAATGCGTTGCAACAGGTTCTCTGGCAGCGTGGCGTTGAAACGCACCGCCTTCCCCAGATAGGGCGTCACATCAAAATCCACGACCGCCCATATTCCTCCGGCGTAATCGGGATTCACGACATGAACATCGACTTCTTGCGCTTGTGGCAACGTCTCGCCATCCGCCACCAGCCCTTCGAAATGCAACGTCAGAGCCTCCTGAACATTCTCCAGCGCTTGAGCGACGCTAGCACCGGCGGAGAAACAGCCAGGTACATCAGGCACGATGACGCCGTAGTCCGAATCAACGTCTTTGTGCAATACGACTGGGAACTTCATCGACTATCTCCATAAAGGTTCGAGGTGGTAAACCTGCTCGAGCATCGCGACCGATCCTATTTCAGGCCAGCTTGTTTCAAGATGTTGTGCACAGTGCCCTTTGGCAAATCACTTTTAGGATGGGGAACCGTAACCCTTCCTCGCTTTATGGGATGCCTGAACTGATGATGGCTTCCTTTCACCTCCACCTCATACCACCCATCCGCTTCGATGAGCTGGATCACGTCCCTACTGCGCATTCACCCTTCCTTCGGCCGTTGATGTGTATGGTACACATCGATATTGGCAAAAACAAAGAGTAATACACACTATGCACATGCAAGACGACAAGCGGCCATTTAGTCCTTTTGAATAAGCCTCATCCGGTTCACGTGTAAGACATTTGCCGCTTGCAGCCCAGCCGGATTCTGTCCCCACAATCCCCGCCATGTCGCGCCATGAAAGGGACTTCGCCGTGCCATCGATCTACCAGCTCAAACCCCGTTTCCAGATCACCCAGCGCATCGACAAGCGGCGCATTTTCAGCGTGAGCCTGGCGCAACGGACATCTCACTTGAGGTAAGACCGCAACAATGCCGCCACCTTGTCGGCCTCTTCCTGCCGCGCCTGGGCACTCAACCCGTCGGCCACCAGGTGCTCGCGGATATGCCCTTCCATGACCTCGGCCATCAGCCCATTCACCGCCCCCCGCACCGCAGCGATCTGCTGCAGGATGCCCAGGCAGTCTTTGTCCTGCTCGAGCGCGGCCTCCAAAGCCGCCGCCTGGCCTTTGATCTTGCGCACGCGGGTCAGCAGTTGTTTCTTGCTCTTGATGGTATGTGCCATTCAGCCTCGCACCTTCATAGGTATACTGGGGTATAGTATGTGCCGCACACATTCTGGAGCATGATAAACCATGGTGGCGCAAACCTCTGACAAGTGGCTGCACAGCCATCAGTTCCATACCAGCAATCTGGGCGCCGAGCGAAAGACACGCTTGGCCGTTTGGCTCACGGCCCTGATGATGGTGGCCGAGATTGCCGGCGGCTGGTACTTCAACTCCATGGCACTGCTGGCCGACGGCTGGCACATGAGCTCCCATGCCTTGGCCCTGGGCCTGTCGCTGCTGGCCTATGCGGCGGCACGGCGCTATGCAGGCGACCGGCGCTTCGCCTTCGGCACCTGGAAGATCGAGATCCTCGGCGGCTATTCCAGTGCCCTGCTCTTGCTGGGCGTGGCCGGCCTGATGGCGTTCCAGTCAGTGGAACGGCTGCTGACGCCAGGGCCGATCCACTATGACCAAGCCATCGCCATCGGCGTCGTAGGCCTGGCCGTGAACCTTGTCTGCGCCTGGCTGCTGCGCGACGACCACGACCACCACCATCATCATGACCACGATCATCACCATCACGGCCATCACCACCACCAGGACCTGAACCTGCGCTCGGCCTACCTGCACGTGATCGCCGACGCCGCCACCTCGGTGCTGGCCATCGTCGCGCTGCTGGCGGGCAAGTTCTGGGGTGCCGGCTGGCTGGACCCGGTAATGGGCCTGGTGGGTGCGGTGCTGGTGGCGGTGTGGGCCAAGGGCCTGCTGCGCGATACCGGGCGCGTGCTGCTCGATGCCGAGATGGACGCACCGGTGGTCGAGGAAATCCGCGAAGTGGTGGCCCAGTTGCCGGTGCCTGCCACCATCACCGACCTGCACGTGTGGCGCGTGGGCAAGGACCAGTATGCCTGCATCCTCAGCCTGGCGAGCAGCTTGCCGCTGGAGGCGGATAACGTGCGCAAGGCCCTGGCCGTCCACGAGGAGCTGGCCCATGTCACCGTGGAAGTGAACGCGCTGGCGGGCCACCAATAGCGCAACCAGGCACCTGGGTGTCGAGCCCAGGCAACTGCAGTACGAGCGCAGGCCCTATGGTGGCGTGTCATTCAGCCATTTACCTGGAGCCTGCCATGTCCGATTTCATCACCGTCCTGCGTGAAACCTGCCCGATCCCGGCCCTGAACGCCACCCCGTGGAAGCGCATCGGCGGCGACCCGCAGACGGTCAACCTGAACGCCTACCTGTCTGCCGACGGCAGCAAGATCATGGGTACCTGGATCTGCACCCCGGGCAAGTTCGAGATCAACTACGAGAAGTGGGAGTTCTGCCATTTCCTGGAAGGCTACGTGATCATCACCCCGGAAGGTGAAGAGCCCAAGCACCTGAAAGCGGGTGATGTGTTCATCATCGAGCCGGGCCTGAAGGGTACCTGGGAAGTGGTCGAGACCGTGCGCAAGTACTTCGTGTTCGCCTGACCCAGTCGACATCACCCAACCCTGTGGGAGCGGCGGTCCCGATATCGCCGTCGCCCTTGATCGCGGCATTAGCCACTGTTCTCTGCGAATCGCCCACGAGGGAATGCGTCACAGGCAAAAAAACATCGCGGGGCAGATGCCCTTCCCCAAGGTGCGCAGTTACATGGGGAAAGCCACCTGGCCCGCGATAAAACTCACCTCGCTCGTCAATCCTTCTTGCGATAGCTCTCTACGATCGCCGAGAAGTCCTTGCCGCCTTCACCGCGCAGGCTCATGGCCTGGTACAGCTGCTGGGCGACGGCGCCCAGGATCACCGGCTGGTGCGCGACCCGCGCAGCCTCGGTGGCCAGGCCCAAATCCTTGAGCATCAGCTCGGCGCCGAAGCCGCCGGTGTAGCCCCGCGACGCCGGGGCGGTCTCGATGATGCCCGGCCAGGGGTTGTAGGTATCGGAACTCCAGCAACGCCCGGTGGAGCTGTTGATGATGCCGGCCAGCACCTTGGTGTCGATGCCCAGTGCATTGCCCAGGGCCATGGCCTCGGACACGCCGATCATGGAAATGCCCAACAGCAGGTTGTTGCAGATCTTGGCGATCTGCCCGGTGCCGACTTCACCGCAGTGCACGATGTTGCGGCCCATCTGCTCGAGCACAGGCTTCAAGGTGGCGAACAGTTCGGCGCTGGCACCGACCATGAAGGTCAGGGTGCCGGCCGCCGCGCCGCCGGTGCCGCCGGACACCGGCGCGTCGCCCATGTCCACACCCTTGGCCGCTGCGGCCTTGGACACATCGCGAGCGGTCTGCGGGTCGATGGTGCTGCAGTCAACGGTCGGCGTGCCGGGACGCACGCCGGCCAGCACACCGTCGTCGTTCAGGTAGACGCTGCGCACATGGGCTGCCGCCGGCAGCATGGTGATCACCAGGTCGCTGGCGGCCGCAGCGTCCTTGGGCGAGGCGCTGACCTGCCCACCCAGTTCGGCGAGCTCGTCCAGCACGGCCTTGTTCAGGTCGAACAGGTTCAGCTGGTGCCCGGCCTTGATGAGGTTGCGGGCCATGGGCGCGCCCATGTTGCCCAGGCCGATGAATGCGATACGCATGACTTTCTCCTTGGCGCAGGCTGATGGCTCAGCGCAGGCTGATGGTGGTGTTCACACCGTCATTGACGCTGTCATCGTCGAACCAGCGGGCGGTGACGGTCTTGGTCTGAGTGTAGAACTGCACCACCTGCTTGCCGTACGGGCCCAGGTCGCCGAGCTTGGAGCCGCGTGAGCCGGTGAAGCTGAAGAACGGTACCGGCACCGGGATCGGGATGTTGATGCCGACCTGGCCGATGTCGATCTCGCTCTGGAACTTGCGCGCCGCCGCGCCGCTCTGGGTGAACAGGCCGGTGCCGTTGCCGAACGGGTTGGCGTTGACCAGGGCGATGGCTTCGTCGAGGGTGTCGACTTCCAGGGTGACCAACACCGGCCCGAAGATTTCCTGAGTGTAGATCTGCATATCGGTGCGCACGCCGGAGAACAGGGTGGGGCCGACGAAGTTGCCCTGCTCGTAGCCCGGCACCTTGACGTCGCGGCCGTCCAGCTCGAGCTTGGCGCCTTCCTTGATGCCGCTTTCGATCAGGCCCAGCACACGCTCCTTGGCACGCTTGGACACCACCGGGCCGACATCCGTGCCCGGCTCGCAGCCGGCATTGACCTTGAGCTTGCTGGCCGCGGCCTTGATGTCCGGCAGCCACTCGCGGGCCTTGCCCACCAGGACCGCCACCGAGGTGGCCATGCAGCGCTGGCCGGCCGCGCCGAAGGCGGCACCGACCAGGGCGTTGATGGTTTGGGTGCGGTTGGCGTCGGGTAGCACCACGGCGTGGTTCTTGGCGCCCATCATCGACTGCACGCGCTTGCCGTGCTGGCTGCCGAGGTTGTAGACGTGGGTGCCCACTTCGGTGGAGCCGACGAAGGAAATCGCCTTGATGTCCTTGTGCGTGCAGATGGCGTCCACCACCTGCTTGCCGCCATGCACTACGTTGAGCACACCGGCCGGCACGCCAGCTTCCAGAGCCAGCTCCACCAGCATCATGGTCGACAGCGGGTCTTGTTCGGACGGCTTGAGTACGAAGGTGTTGCCGCAGACGATGGCCATGGGGAACATCCACAGCGGGATCATCGCCGGGAAGTTGAACGGGGTGATGCCGGCGCACACGCCGATGGGCTGGCGCAGGGTGTAGGTGTCCACACCACCGGCGACGTTTTCGGCGAACTCGCCCATTTGCAGGGTACCGATGGAGGCGGCGTGCTCGACCACCTCCAGGCCACGGAAGATGTCGCCTTCGGCGTCGGCCAGGGTCTTGCCCTGTTCGGCGCTGAGGGTCTGGGCGATGCGCTTGGTGTGTTCGCGGATCAGCGCCTGCAGCTTGAGCATGATGCGCATGCGCGCACCGATCGGGGTGTCGCGCCAGGTCGTGAAGGCTCGCTGGGCGGCGGCCACGGCGGCATCGACTTCATCGACGGTGGCGAACGGAACCCGCGCCAGCACCTGCTGGGTGGCCGGGTTGACGATGTCGCGCCACTCGGTGGTCTTGGACTCGACCCACTGGCCGTCGATCAGCAGCTTGACCTGCTCGACCTTGGCCTGGTCTGGGGTATGGGGTGCGTTCATCTGCGCTCTCCTTGGAATTATTGTCGGAACGAGATCGCCAGCGGGTGGCGCCGTGGGGCTTTTTTCGAGTATAGATGTGCAAACATCCAACAAGAACGCACAAAAAAACCGGATCATCATGCAAAAAGACCTCACCTCCCTGAGTTCACTGAACTGGGACGACTTGAAGTTCTTTCTGGAAGTGGCGCGCACCCGCAAGGCCAGCAGCGCGGCCAAGCGCCTGGCGGTGGACTACACCACGGTGTCACGGCGCATCAGCTCGCTGGAAGGCGCCCTGGGCACGCTGCTGTTCGAGAAATCACGGACCAACGGCTTCGTCCTGACCGCCGAAGGCCAGCGCCTGCTGGGCTATGCCGAATCGATCGAAAGCACGCTGCACATGGCCTGCGAGCAGGTGTCCGGCTCAGGCGTGGCGTTGTCGGGACATGTGCGCATGGGCTGCACGGAGGGGTTCGGCAGCTTTTTCGTCACCCCGCAACTGAGCCATTTCGTCGATGCCTACCCGGCGATCTCGGTGGACATCCTGCCGCTGCCGCACTTCATCAGCCTGTCCAAGCGCGAGGCGGACATCGTCATCGCCCTGGAGCGGCCCGAGCATGGGCCCTACGTGTGTTGCAAGCTATGCGACTACCGCTTGCGGCTGTATGCCACCCAGGAGTACCTGGACAACCACGAACCGATCCGCACGGCAGCCGACCTGGTGAACCACCGGTTCATCAGTTATGTCGATGACCTGGCCTTCAGCTCGGAGCTGCTGTACCTGGCCAATCTGATCCCCAATGCCAACGCGCACCTGCGCAGTACGAGTGTGATCGCCCAGTACACGGCGGCATTGCAGGGGCGTGGGCTGGCGATCCTGCCGTGCTTCCTGGCGGCGCAGGATGCGCGATTGGTCAACCTGTTGCCGCAGGAGGTGGAGATTACCCGGCAGTTCTGGATGTATTGCCGGGAGGACCTGCGCAAGTTGAAGCGCATCACCCTGCTGTGGGACTACATTCGCGATGTGACCGAGGCGAACGCGCCGTTGCTGATGGGGCAGACGCGGGATATGCGCTTCGCCTGACATCGAGCGGGGCTGCTTCGCCCCCATCGCCGGCAAGCCGGCTCCCACCTGTCCTGCGCTGTTTTTAAAGGCACCGCCATACCTGTGAGAGCGGGCTTGTCCCGCGATCAAGGGCGCAGGCCTTTCAGTTGGATGCCACCACGATCGACACCCGGCGGTTTTCGGTACGCCCGGCCGGGGTACGGTTGTCGGCCACCGGCTGGCTGCTGCCCAAGCCGACAGTCCGGATGTTCTGCGGCTGCATGCCAATGCCGATCAGTGCCCGCGCCACGCTCTGCGCACGGCGTTCGGACAACTGCCGGTTGTAGGCCTCCTTGCCCGAGGCATCGGCATGGCCATCGATACGCACCCGCTGGATGCCCACCGCCAGCAAGGCCTTGCCGATGCGCTCGACGATCGCCCGGCTCTGGCTGTTCAGGCTGTCCAGGTCACTGCCGAACAGCACCTTGCCGGAAAGGTCATACGCCCACCCCTCGTCGGTCGGAGCGAAGCCCTCGCGCTTGAGGGTAGCGATCTGTTCGGGAGTAAGGCCCTGGGGCACACTCTGGCAGCCGCCCAGGGCCAGCAACGCCAGCAGCACGGCCAGCAAGGGAAAACGCAATGCGTGGAAACGGTAGATCACGGTTCAGCTCCTGTTATCAACGTCAGTGGCGCAGCGGTCCGTCTGCGCCACTTGCCAATGCCCACGGCGCACGCGCTTGGCCTGGTACATCGCCACGTCGGCGGCATTGAGCAACCCGGCCGGGTCGTTGCCGTCGTCCGGGTAATAGGCGATGCCAACACTCATCGAGGTGGTGATCTGCTTGCCGCCGTCCAGCAGAATCGGCACCTTCATGCTCTCGACGATCTTTTCGGCAATGCGCTGGGCGTCGTCCCGCGCGTGCAGCGGGGCCAGCAGCACGGCGAATTCGTCGCCGCCCAGGCGCGCCACCAGATCGTGTTCACGCAGCTGGGCGCGAATGCGCTTGGCGACGCTCACCAGCACTTCGTCGCCCACGGCATGGCCGAGGCTGTCGTTGATCTGCTTGAAGTGATCGCTGTCGAGGAACAGCAGCCCCAGGTGCTCGCGCTGCCGCGCGGCGTTGCGCAGGGTGCGGCTCAGGCGCCCTTCGAAGAAGGCACGGTTGGGTAGACCCGTGAGGCTGTCGTGGCTGGCCTGGTGGGCAAGGTTCTCGTTTTCGCTCTGCAGGTGGCTGTGCCAGGCCTCCAACTCGTCGAGCAAGGCATTGAAGTCATTGCCCAGCTCGTTGAGCTCGGCGATCTGCGCCTCGGGTACGCGCCGGTCGAAGCTGCGCTCGCGGCGGGCGGCGTGGGCCACGCTGGCCAGGCTGCGCAGCGGGCCGACGATATCGCCGAACAGCCGGCGCGACAGGTAGATGGCCAGCACCGCGCTGAGCAAGGTACAGAACAGGATCCCGGCCAGGCCGCTGAACAGGAAGCGCAGCAGGTTGCCGCCCTGCCCCACCAGTTCGATATGGCCCACCTGACGCTGCTGGTGCACCACCGGCAGATTGATCGGCTCGTCCAGCAACGCGCGGGCCACTTCGGCTTCCAGTTGGGCGAACATGCCATCGTCGTCGCGGTGCCAGTGGGCCAGTTGCTCGCCGTCGCGGTTGAACACCTTTGCATCAGCCACTTCCTCGGTGGCCGCGATCAGCGCCAGGGCCTCCTTGGCGGCCGGGCCGTCGTTGAACACCACGGCGGCTTCGACGGTGTAGTTGATCGAGCGGGCGATCAGGTGCAGGTTGTGGTTGGCATACACACGCAGGGCGAGCACACCGAGCAAGGTCAGGGAAATACCCGCCAGGCCTACCGCCAACAGGGCTACGCTCAAATGCCCACGGCCCAGCACCGAGCGCAGGGTCGGGCGGGTACCGCGCTTGGCAGCGAGCTTCATGGCTGCACCGCCCGGCGCCGCGACAGCTGCAGCACGCTGGGGTGGATACGCACACCGCTACGCGCCACCGAGTCGAGGTTCACTTCGAAGGCCACCTGGTCATCGCCGACACGCAGGCAGAACAGGCTGCCAACCCTGCAGGGATCATCGGCCTCGCTGATGCTCAGGACCGGATGGCCATTGATGGCCTGGAACAACCGCTCGCGCTCCCCGCTGTTCAGCTTGCCGATGTAAACGGCATCGCAGGCATTGGCGATGCGTGCGTCGTCGGCCAGCAGGCGGCGTACCTCCAGCGGTTGGCCGGAATTCTGCACATTGCCCTTGATCAGGTCATCGGCGTATTCGGTAGGGCCCACCAGGCACAGGCGCAGCGGCGCGGGGGTGGCCGGCCAGCGGGCATAGCTGAGGATGCCCAGTACCACCTGGGTCACGGCCTTGGCCCGTTGTTGAGCCTGGGCAGCGCTGGCCGGGGCTTCTGCCTGCGCAAGGCCAGCGAACAGCAACAGGGCGGCTAACGCCGGCGAAAGCGCATGGCCCAACACGCGCCCCCAGGATGAGGCAGCCACCATGTAGGAAATCTCTCAAAATCCCTTAAGAAATTAGCGCAACGATAGCACAGTGCCTTTGGCCTCAGGAATGTGCGTTACGTCACACTTTCTCCAGCATCAACCCGGAAATCCTGCGCACCTTACGTGCTACCGCCTCTTCGAATACCCCGGCACGCGGCTCGACCAAGCTGAAGCAGTGCTTGGCCCGGGTGATACCGGTATAGACCAGTTCCTTGGTCAACACCGGGTTGAGCGAATCGGGCAAGACCAGCGCCGTATGGTTGAACTCCGAGCCCTGGGACTTGTGCACGGTCATGGCGAATACCGTTTCCACCTCGTTGAGCCGGCTTGGCAGGACAAAGCGCACGCCGCCGCTACCGTCGTTGCGCGGGAAGGCCACGCGCAGCACGGGCTCGCCCAGGTCGTCGGGCAGGCGCAGGGCAATGCCGATATCGCCGTTCATCAGGCCCAGGCCGTAGTCATTGCGGGTCACCAGTACCGGCCGGCCTTCATACCAGGGCTGCTGACTGTCGATCAGCCCGGCGTTGCCCAACACTCGCGCCACGCGCTCGTTCAGGCCCTGGACACCCCAGGGGCCCTTGCGCACCGCGCAGAGCAACTGGAAGTCTTCGAAGCTGTGCAGCACCTTGCTGGCCCAGTGTTCCCAGCGCGGATCGTCGGCGGGCGTGCCAGGCGCCGGGCGGTGGCGGCCAATGGTGCGTAGGTAGCTGCGGTAACCCTGGGGGCCGTCGTCGCCGCGCCCCAGGCCGTCGAGCAACAGGCGGTCGAAGGCGCGGTCGTGTTCACCGCGCAGGGCCAGGCCGAACACATCGGCCGGCGGCAGGGTCAGCAGGTCACGTGCCTGCTGGGCTTGCTGGCGGTTGACCAGGCGTGCCAGTTGGCCAATGCCGCTGCCTTCGCCGAAACGCCGGGAATACCGCAGCATCACCACCTGTTGCGCCAAGGGGTTGCGCTGCGCATCGCCCGGCGCAAGGCCACTGCCTTCGAGCGACTGGCCGCCCACCTGCTCCAGCCAGGCCTGGGTCGCCGGGGAGTAGCACCCGTCTTCGGCATCGCGGCACAGGTCACCGAGCACCGCACCGGCTTCCACCGAGGCCAGCTGGTCCTTGTCGCCCAGCAATACCAGGCGAGCCCGGGGCGGCAGGGCATCGAGCAGATTGGCCATCATTTCCAGGTCGATCATCGAGGCCTCATCGACCACCAGTACGTCCAGCGGCAACGGGTTGCCGGCATGGTGGCGAAAGTGTCGCGAGCCGGGGCGGCTGCCCAGCAGGCGGTGGACAGTGCTGACCTCGGTGGGGATGTGCCCGCGCACCTCACTGCCGACCTGCAGACGCTCGACCTGCTGACCGATGGACTCGGTGAGGCGCGCGGCAGCCTTGCCGGTCGGGGCCGCCAGGCGAATGCGCAGCGGGCGGCCCTGCTCCACCGCCGGGGCCTGGAGCAAGGCCAGCAGACGCACCACGGTGGTGGTCTTGCCGGTACCCGGGCCGCCGGTGATGATGCTGAAGGCTGCGCGTGTGGCCAGGGCGCAGGCGAGCTTCTGCCAGTCGACCTGGCCAGCCGGGGCGCCACCTGCGAACAATTGCTCGAGACGCGCGGGAAGGTCGGCCGGAATATGCTCGTTCTGGCTCAGGCGCTGGCGCAAGGCCTGGTCGATACGCCGCTCGTAGCTCCAGTAACGACGCAGGTAGAGGCGCCGGCCACTGAGCACCAGGGGCCTCGCGCCGTGCCCGGGAGCGTCCCCGGCCGCCACCAGGGGGCTGGCAGCGATGTGTTGCAGCCAGGTATCCAGGGCCAGGCCGGCGAGCAACTGCGAGGGCAGCAGCAAAGGCCCGGCCAGGGCATCACCCTCCGGGGGCAACGACAGGGCGAAATCCGGCTCGGCCAGGGTTTGCTCCAGATCAAGGCAGACGTGACCGTGGCCAAGCTGGTGGCTGGCCAGGGCCGCCGCCAGCAGCAGCAAGGGGTCACTGCCCGGGGCCCGCTCTTCGAGGAAATTGACGAACGCGCGGTCCAACGCCCGAAGCCAGTCGCGCTCGACCCAGCGGTCGAGCAGCACCAGCAGGTCGCGGCTTTCGCGCAGGGGCGCCAGGGCCACCAGTTGTTCAGCGTGCAGGGGCGTGGGCAATAGGTCATCGAGGCGTCGGCTCATGGCGCGGCTCCGGCAAACAGGTCTTGCTGTTCGGGTTCGTGGGCGCCCCGGAACAGCGCATCGAGTTGTTCGATCAGGGCACGCGGCGGCTTGGCGAAATACAAACCGTGGCCGGCGCTGCCGACGCCGCGCAGAAAGATGAACACCGCGCCGCCGACATGGCGGTCATAGTCATAGTCGGGCAGGCGCGCGCGCAACTGGCGGTGCAAGGCCAGCAGGTAGAGCACGTATTGCAGGTCGTAGCGGTGCTCGAGGATCGCTTGCTCCATGGCCAATGCATTGTAGGCCTGGGCGTCGGGGCCCAACCAATTGGACTTGTAGTCGGCCACGTAGTAGCGACCGTCCAGCTCGAACGCCAGGTCGATGAAACCTTTGAACATGCCGTTGAGCACGGTCGGCAGAGCCGCAGGACGTGCGGCGTTGCCGTGGGTATGTCGCACCACCAGCTGGTCCAGGCGCACGGCATCTACCTGGTGGCTGGCGAACCAGAATTCCATTTCGATCTGGTATTGATGCAAATGTGCGAGGGTCAGGGTCGGGCCTTGGGGTTGCAGAGGCAGCGGCTCGGTGAGCAACTGGCCGAGCCAGTGTTCCAGGGTCGGGATCCAGCCGGTCCAGTCGCGGCGGTTGCAGCGCTCGCCGACGGTACGCCTGATCAGCTCGGGCTGGGCGCTGACCTCGGCGAAACCTTCCCGGCCAGCCCATTCGAGCAGGCCGTGAAGAAAGGTGCCTGGGTTCGGGCCGCGGGGGAAGCGGTGGATGTCACCGCCTTCGACCGGGACTTCGCGCAGCAGCTGGGTGTCGGCCTGCTCATCGTCCAGCAATTGCTGGGCTTGGGAGCTGTCGGCACCGAGGGTCTGGTCGCCCACGCGCAGGGCGCTGTAGGAGGCGATCCACCAGTGTTCGGCGGCAGCCCGACGCGGCTTGCGCGCTGGCAGCAGCTCGCGTGTATCGCGCGGGGCGTGGTAGACGTCCTCGCTCGGCTCGGGCAGGCCGAGGCAGGCGATGTCGCGGCTGCCTGCCTGCAAGGCCTGCAGCCAGCCGGCCAGCTGGCCCGACGCAGCCAGCGGCACGCCACCGCCCAACAGGTAGCCCAGGGCCGACCTGTGCAACTGGGAGGTCTTCTGGCTGCCGCGCTTGAGGTCGGCGATGCCCAGCCAGCAGGCGTACTGGGCGCGGGTCAGGGCGACGTAGAGCAGGCGCAGGTCTTCGGCCAGGCGCTCGTCATCGGCACGGGCGATCTGCGCTTCGTTCGGCGTCAGGGTCAGGTGGGCCTGACCTTGGCTGTCGTGCCAGGTCAACGGCAGGCGCTGGCCGTCCACTGGTTTGCTGGTGCAGATGAAGGGCAGGTAGACCAGCGGATATTCCAGACCCTTGGACTTGTGGATGGTCACCACCTTGACCAGTTGTTCGTCGCTTTCCAGGCGCAGGATCTGCTCTTCGCCCGCCTGGCCGGCGTTGGCCAGATGTTCGGCCAGGTGACGGATCAACGCCTGCTCGCCATCGAGCTCGCTGGCGGCCTGTTGTAACAGCTCGGCCAGGTGCAGCAGGTTGGTCAGCACCCGCTCGCCATCGCTGCGGCCCATGAGCGTGCGCGGCAGCTGGAAGTCGTGCAGCAGGCGGCGCAACATGGGCAGCACACCCTGGCGCTGCCAGGTGTCGCGGTACAGGCGGAAACGCATGACCCAGCCTTCCCAGACCCGCTCGTCCTGGTTCAGGCGCTCCAGTTCGGCCAGGGGCAGCTCGAGGGTGAGGCTGGCCAGGGCGCCCTTGAGCAGGCGCTCGGAGTCAGGCTCGGCACAGGCCTTGAGCCAGATCAGCAGGTCATGGGCCTCCTGGGCGGCGAACACCGAGTCCTTGTCGGAGAGGTACACGCTGCGTACATCGCGGGCGGCCAGTTCGGCACGAATCAGTTGGGCTTCGCGGCCATCACGCACCAGGATGGCGATGTCCGATGGCTGGCACGGTCGCAGCGAGCCTTGGGCATCACGAAAACCGGTCACGCCGTGCTGGCCGCCATTGAGCAACCTGACGATGTGGCTGGCGCAACTGGCGGCGAGCTGTTGGCGGTAGAGCGTGTTGGAGACCGGTTCTTCACTCTGCAGCTGCCAGCACTGCAAGGCGGCGCAGGGTTGTCCATCGACCAGCAGCTGCTCGCTGCGCCCCTTGGCGCGGACCTCGACGAAGGGCAGCGGGTTGTCGCCGCTTTCGCGGAACAGGAAGGCCCCTCGCCCCTCGAGGCGAGCTTCGGCCTGAAGGAACACGCGGTTGACCGCCGCCACCATGGCCTGGCTGGAGCGGTAGTTGGTGTCCAGGCTGTGCAGTCGGCCGCTGGTGGCACGGCGGGCAGCCAGGTAGGTGAAGATGTCGGCGCCGCGGAAGGCGTAGATCGCCTGCTTGGGGTCGCCGATCATGAACAGGCCGGTTTCCCGGCGGTTTTCGCTGATCCAGTAGATGCGTTCGAAGATGCCGTACTGGACCGGGTCGGTGTCCTGGAACTCGTCGATCAGGGCCACGGGGAACTGCTCCCGGATGAGGCCGGCCAGGCGCTCGCCGGACTCGCTGGCCAGGGCATGCTCCAAGCGCAGCAGCATATCGTCGAAGCCCATCTCGGCGCGCCGGCGTTTTTCCACTTCGAAACGCGCCGACACCCAGGCAGCGGCATGCTCGAGCAGACGGGCATCAGGGCTGGGCAGCGCTTGCAGTTGTTCGCGCAGGTTCTCCATGGCCAACAACGCGGGGTGGTCTGGCGGGGTACCGGACTTCCAGGCCTCGGCCATGCCGGCTGGGGTCAGGCGGGTGAAGCCGGTACCCAAGTCCAGTTCCAGGACCTGATCGTCGCCGGCCCAGGCCCGCAGCTTGTCGAACCAGGGCTCGAAGAAACGTGCTTGCAGTTTGCGACCATCCGCCAGCTTGCTGGCGACGGCATCGCGACAAATCTGGTGCAGCTCGTCGGCCCATTGCCCCCAGGGGGCCTTGAGCTGGCAGAGCTGCGCGGCGCGTTCGCGCAGGGTGGCCTCGATCAGCGCTTGGGGCTGTTCGTCGTCCAGGTCACCGCGCACCCGGCCAAACAGCGGGCGGATCCGTGGCAGCAAGGCGTCCGGGCTGCCCCATTGGCTGCGCACCCAGGCCAGGGCTTGGCCTTGCATGCCGTAGCAGAAGCGTCGCCAATAGTCGCGCATGACCTGACCCAGCAGGTCGCTGTGGTCGGTTTCCAGACTCTGGGTGAACAGGCTGCCACTGTCGAAGGCGTGCTCGCGCAGCATGCGCTGGCACCAACCGTGGATGGTCGACACCGCCGCCTCGTCCATCCACTGCACCGCGACCTCCAGCCGGCTCGCGCAGCGCGGCCAGTGTTCGGCGGGGTAGTCGTCGCGCAGCAGGTGCAGCAGCGGGTCGGCCTCGGTCAGTTCACCGCGGAAGAAACGTGCGGCCTCGGCCAGGCGTGCGCGAATACGCTCGCGCAGCTCCTTGGTGGCAGCGTCAGTGAAGGTCACCACGAGGATCTGCGGCGGCAGCAGCTCACGACCAAAGCCGTTTTCGCCGCCATGGCCGAGGATCAGGCGCAGGTACAGCGCCGAAATGGTGAAGGTCTTGCCGGTGCCGGCGCTAGCTTCGATCAGTTGGCTGCCGTGCAGCGGAAAGCTCAATGCCAAGGGGCGGGCCTGGGTCATGCGGCAGTCTCCGGGGCGCCCAGGGTTTGCCAGGGCGCAGCGAACAGTGGGCGGTACAGGGTTTCGCACCAGCCTTCGAAGGTCTCGTCGGCGCAGAGCGCGGCAAAGTCGCGGAACTGGCGGGCCAAGGCCAGGCTTTCGCTGCGCTCGCCGAAGGTATTCTGGCCATCGCCTTCATAGGCTCGTTCTGCGGCAACCAGGGCTTTGGCCGGGTCACTTTGCTCCAGCCAGGCGAAGGCGGTCTTGGCGGCCACGGGCAGGGGTGCGTTCATCCCAGCCTGGCGGGCGATCAAAAGGTCGGCCAGCAGCTCCGCGGCCTGGGCCTGGGGCAGCGGGTCGAGCAGCAGGGTCCGGTCGCTGGCGACCATCGCGCTGTGCAAGGGGTAGCCGGCGGCGCAAGCGGCCAGGTGCATGACCCAGGTGGGTACCAGCCGGTGCCATTTGACGCTGTTGCGCCCTGCGCCCAAGGTGTTGGGGACGGTGGCGATGCTCAGCAGGCTCTGGTCCTGGGCCTGGTAGACCCGGCCCAGCCAGCCTTCCAGGCGCTGCTCGCCCCTTTCGAAGTGGATCGGCAGGGCGCCCTCCACCACGTCAGGCCAGCGCTGGAGCAAGTATCGGTGGCGCTGCAGCAGGTCAGGCAAGGGCTGGATCAGCTCGGCTTGGAGCATCTCGCCAAAACCGGCTAAAGGTAGCAGCCCGCAGGCCTGTAAACGTCGCGCCTGGCCTTGCAGCGCTTGCTCGGCATTGTCCGGGTCGGCCAGTGCCGCACCCAGCAGGGTTTCGCTGAGGCTGTAGCGTTGCAGGGCATCGAGGACGAAGGGTTCTTCATCTGGTGTCGGTGTTTCCAGGGCCTCGAAGAACACCTTCAGCCGCTGGCTGAAGAAATGCCGCACGGGGTGGCGGAGGAAGTCCTGCAGGTGGGTAAGGCTCAGCGCCTCTTCATCCTTATAGGGCGGTAGCGGGTCGTCGCTGGCCGAGGTCGGCTCCATTGTCTGGTGCACGACCTGCCATTCATGGGCATAGCTGAACAGTGCGCTGCCCTTCTGGAAGTAACGTGGGCTGAAAGGCTGCAGCGGGTGTTCCTGGGTCAGGGCGTGCAGCAACTGCTCGCCAGGGTTTTCAAGGGCCCCAGATTTGGCACCGGCCAGCGTCCAGCCCGCGGCGAAGTGGTCGCGTAGCTGGCCGATCAATACCGATGCGGGGCGCTCGCTGTTATCGCGAATGCTGCGCCCGACCCAACTGATATACAGCTGGTCACGTGCCGAGAGCAGGGCTTCGAGCAATAGGTAGCGGTCGTCTTCGCGTCGGGAACGGTCGCCTGGGCGGTAGTCGCTGGCCATCAGGTCGAAGTCCAGGGGCGGTTGGGCGCGAGGGTAGTCGCCGTCGTTCATGCCCAGCAGGCACACCACCCGGAAGGGGATAGCGCGCATGGGCATGAGGGTGCAGAAGTTCACCGACCCTGCCAGGAACCGCTGGGACAACTTGCCCTGGTCCAGGCCCGAGAGCCAAGCCTCGCGGACCACGGTGAGCGGTAGCGGGTCTTGCAGGCCGACGGTTTCGCAGGTGGCGAGCCAGGTGTCACGCAAGTCCTGCAGTTGCATCAGGAGGAACTCGTCGTGCTCGTCCTCGGCCAGGAAGAATACCCGCAGCAGCGCTTGCAGACGTTCGCCCCACTCGGTTGCGCTGGCGGGCTGCGAAAGGGCTTGGCAAGCCACGTCGAGAGCATCGAGCAAGGCCACCAATGGGCCGATCAGCGCGGCGTCGAGGCCTCCGATCTCGTCATAGGGCTCGATACCGTCGCAGCCTTCGCCGACACCCACGGCGTAACCGAGCAGCATACGTCGCAGGCCAAACCGCCAGCTGTTCTGCTCGATTCCCATGGGCAGGCCCAGGGTGGCGCGCTGCTCGGCGCTCAGGCCCCAACGGATGCCGGCACCCTCGATCCAGCGGTGCAGGGTTGGCAGGTCGCTTTCCTGTATGGCGAAGCGGGCACGTACGGCGGGCACGTCCAACAAGTCCAGCACTTCGCTCACGGCGAAGCGGCTTTCGGGTAGCTTGAGCAGGTGTTCCAACGCGATCAGCAATGGCTCGCGGCCGCGCTGGCCCTGGTCGGTGAGCGTGAACGGGATGTAGCGCGGGTCGCTGCGCTCGAGCTGGCCGAAGACGGCACGGATGTGGGGTGCGTAGTCGTCGATCGCCGGGAGCATGACGATGACATCCCGTGGGCGTAGCGTGGGGTCGGCACTGAAGCGGGCGAGCAGCTGGTCGTGGAGGATCTCCATTTCTCGCTGCGGGCTGTGGGCTACATGGAAGCGCACGGAGCGGTCCTTGGCGGGGTCGACTGCCGGCCACAGTTCGCGGGTTTCGGCCAAGGGGCGCAATTCGAGGATGTCGTCTTGCAACTGGCGCAGCAGGTTGTCGGGTGTCGCCTCTTGGAACAGGTCGATGCGACCATCGCTGAATACGCCGCGGTAGCTGCCAGGGTCGTCGTAGCTGTCGAGCAAGTTGATATAGTCGCGGCCCTGCTTGCCCCAGGCGGCCAGCAGAGGGTGGGCGTGCTGGTGCAAAGACTCGTCGTCCAGGTCCAGGGGCATGCCTTGCTTGCGCTGCTGGCGCTTGTACTGGTGCCTGAGCAGGTCCTTGTCGGCCACGATATCGGCCCAATGATGGCGACAGGGGTTGTGCACGCACAACAACACCTGGCTGAAGCGCGCCAGGCCAGCCAAGGCTTCCAGCGCCTGGGCCGGGAGAGACGAGATACCGAAGACGATCACTCGTTTCGGCAGGCCGGCAGGTGCGTGTTCGAGTTGATTTATACGCTCGATGAAGCGCTGGTGTACGCCGGCGCGGCTCTGGGCCATGCCCTGCTCGCCTACGTCCTCCAGCAGCGCTCGCCACAGTTCGGCCTGCCAGCGATTGCCGGCGGCCAGGGGCTTGCGCTCGCCCCGAGCACTGTTGAGCACATGGCCCCCTGCAGCCCACTCCTTGAGCCAGTCGGCGCGGTAGACCTGGTATTGGTCGAACAGGTCGGCCAGGCGCTCGGCCAGCTGGTAACGCTTGCGCAGATCACTGTCGTCGGTCAGGAAGCGCCGCAGGGGCTCGAAGTGCTCCCGTTCGATCAAGGCAGGCAGCAGACGCATCAGGCGCCAGGTCAGCGGCGCCTTGTCCAGCAGCGAGACTTCAGGAATTTCGTCGCGACCCAACACCCGGCGGTAGAGCTGCCACATGAAGCTGCCCGGCAGTTGCACGTCGATCGCGGCGGCGATGCCGCAGCCGCCTTGGTCGTCATCCTGCGGATCCTCGGCCAGGGCAAGCTTGAGCCATTGCGCGATGCCGTTGCTCTGCACCAGGGCGATCTCGTTTTCCAGCGGCGCCAGGGGGTAACGACGCATCCAGCTCACGACCAGACTGCGCAGGTCGTCGAGGCGGTTGCCGTGGACGATCATGAAGCCGGGGTGGAGGTGCGGGGTATTGTGCATCGGGAGGTCTCTGGCAGGCGCTGGAGGCTGAGGGGGAACGATATCACGTGGGCACCAGACGGGCTGCATGGCCTGGTCCGTGAGTTTCAGACGCCAGAAAGACAAAACCCCTACCTGCTCGCGCAGATAGGGGTTTTGCGAAATGAATCTTGACGATGACCTACTCTCACATGGGGAAGCCCCACACTACCATCGGCGATGCATCGTTTCACTGCTGAGTTCGGGATGGGAT
>NZ_JBLUPW010000045.1:0-23608 GCF_048068175.1 Pseudomonas sp. NY15356
AGAAGAACGACACACCAGCTTTCAGCCCCTGCATCACATACTCGCTCTGCGGGTACGCCACATCCGTGAGCTTTGCTGCTCCCTCCAGGTTATTGCTCGGGCCATACCAGATCTCGGTGCGCTGGGTATCCGAAGTGCCCGCCGGGAAGCCCCATTTCAGGCCAATGGCGAACAGCTCGCTGCTTGCGGTTAGGAATGACACCGCCGGCGGCGCGCCTTCCTTCCCCTTGAGCTTGGTCAGGTCCGAGCTCTTCCAGATGGAAGTGATCTCGAACGCGCTAACCGCCCGCACCCGTGCCACGTAGGCGCCGGCGTAGATTCCCACCACATCAACCGAGGTGGTACCGACGCGCTGCAGGCGCACCCAGTTGCCATCGTCTTTGCGCCATTCCACGTCATAGGCCACGGCACCTTCCACTGCTGGCCAGGCAATGGTCATGGTGCTGACCGCGATACCCTGGTTGACCACGTAGGCCGAGGACAGAGTGACGCTGGCCGGCGGGGCTACGGTGGTGACCGGGATGATGCTGATTGGTCGGCTTTCCAGTTTGGCCCCGGTATCGATCGCCGCGAACTTGCTCGGGTTGAACTCGAGCGCGGTGATCTCCCAATGCCCCTCCTGGGTACGCGAGGTCTTCAGCACCCGGAACAGCTGGACGGCCAGGTCCTCGTAGTCGATTGCCCACTGCAACTGCGGTTCTGGCTGCACGCTGTAGGCCGTGGTCACGGTCACCGCGCGGCCTGCTACCGACTGCACGGTGCGGGCCTGGGCGGTACCGTTCGGCAGGTTCACGATCAGCCGGTCGCCGGCCTTGATTGGCGTGTCGCGGTCCAGCGTTACCACCCTGCCGGCAGCTGCAGAGATCCGGCCGCCGTTCGGGCGCCCCGCCACCAGCTCGTCAGCCACGGGAATGACGTAGCCAGGCAGCGGGATGCGGCCCTCGATGCCGGTGCGGAAGGTAACGGTGCGGTCCTGGTCGTTGCTCAGCAGCACCCACTTGCCGCGGCGCTGGGCCTCGGAGGCGCGAGTGCAGCCAATGGCCGAGATCTCAATCGGGCGGTCCCGGTAGCGGCGCTGCAGGGCCAGGTCGGTGACCGGGATCACGTCGGTGTCGTAGTTGTTCGCCGGGTTGTCGTAGCTGACCAGGGCGCGGCTGTAGTGCGTATCCCGCCCGGCGCCGCCGTAAACGAAGTCGCCATCGATGACGTTCGACCGCGTGAAGACGTAGTCGATATCGCGCTCGCGCGGCATGTCGGCCTGCATGAACAGCGAGCCCTGGGCCCAATACACCATGCCCCGGTAGATCGCCGACAGGTCGCGCAGCAGGGCCCAGGCCTCGGCCCTGCCCTGCAGGTTGAGGTCGCACAGGTAGCGAGGCTCCTGCCCGCCCAGGCCATCCGGCACAAGCTGGTCACAGTACTGAGCGATGCGGTACATCTCCCACTTGTCGACCATCCATGGCTTGATGCGCTTGCCCAGGCCGAACCGGTCCTCGACACACAGGCCGTAGGTCACGAAGGCCGGGTTGTTGGTCCAAGCCTGCTTGAAGGTGCCATCCCACACGCCGCTGTAGGTGCGGGTGATGGGATCGTAGGTGCTCGGTACCGGCCACCGGCGCGCCTTGCAGCGGACAGTGACCTCGGGGATGTTCTGGAACTGCTGGGCGTCGAACTCGATGTACAGCAGCGCGGTGTTCGGGCAGCTCAGCTTCTCGTCGATGATCTCGGTGTAGCCGGCGATGGTCATCATGTCGCCGATGGTGCCCTTGTTGGCGTTCGGCGTGATCCGGCGGACACGGAACATCCAGCCCGAGGCCGCCGCCGGCAGGTCGACGCTGACGGAGCGTTGGTAGCCGTTCATGGATTTGCCATCCACGGCCCCTCGGTGCGCCTCGGCGTAGGCGCCGCCATCGGTGGCCACGTCGATTGCGTACTCGATCCGGTAGCCGTTGGTGTTGCCGTTGCTGTCCTGGCTGTACAAGCGTGGCCAGGTGAAGCGCAGGCGCAGGCGGGACAGCTGAGTGTTGGTCAACGCACGAGAGAACGGCGCATCGCTGCGCAGCTCGACGTTTACGGTTGTCTCGTTCTCGACTGCAGGGATGCCCTTGATGTACTCCTGGTCGATGCTGCCTGGGCGCCACTCCCACTTCACGCCCGGGAAGTTCAGGTTGCCGCTGGCATCCATGATCGGCGTGTTGTCGAGGTAGATATCCCGGTCGGTCGGGGTACCGTCGAACTCGCCCTCGCCCACGGCCAGGAGAATGCTGGCGATGTTGGTGGACTGCAGAGTGTCCGGCGATTCAACCGGTGCCTTTGGCTTGCTGCTGCCACCCTTCGCGCCAGCGATATCGCGGTGCTTTTCTGCGCCCATGCTTTCCTCCGGGCATAAAAAAACCGCCCGTAGGCGGCTTGTTCGTTGACCAGGTGCTACTTCTTGTCTTCGGCCCGGATCGAGGCCGAGATGATCGCCCCGCCCCACCGGCGATAGCCGATGCAGATCGGGACCGGGTTGCCGCTGGCCGTGGTGTTCTTGGCGCTGCCGAAGGCGTAGGACGGTAGGTTTTCTGGGGCTGCGCTTTGCGAAAGGCCCTTGGCCTGGGGGCTGAGCATCTGGACGACGCCGCCGAGTGCCATCGCTGCCCCTGCCTGGTACAGAAATGGCGATGCGGCTGCAAATGGAGTGAATGAAAGCGCAAATCCAGCGGCAATAAGAACCGCTCCGACAATGGTTTGGAATACCCCTCCACGCTTGCTGCCACTCACCACTGGCACGATCCTGATTTCCTTTGACCCGCCTCGATCGAAGTCTTGCGGCCCAATGTTCTTACCATTGCGAAATATGGCGAATTTCATCCCCGCCCCATCTAGTCGCCTAACTTCCTCCTCGAACCCTGGCAATGTGGCGTTCAGAGCTTTAAAGACCTCCCAGGTACGCCCTGAATCTAGTAGCCGCTTATGGCTTCTGCCAAACCTCTTAGCCAAACCGCCGGACAGCTTGATAACTGCCATTGAGTCTTTCTGGATAGCAACAGCCGCCATGCTTTCCTCCGCGCATAAAAAAACCGCCTCACGGCGGTTTGGATAGGGTTACCGCTATAGGCAAGAGCGAGCTACTCTCACCCACTCACTCCAGCTGCTATTTCGGACAAAAACCCTAATTCGGGCGCCATCAGCTTCGTTATCAGCGAGGATCATCGCTGGCGTACCGACCAAGTCAATGTCCAGCTTGATCCGGTACCCGGTTTCAGTCTCAGTTGAGACTACCTTAGGGTTCATGTCTTGCCATTTCGGAGTAACGCATTTTGAGTAATTTTGGGCATTCTTGGTAGTCCGAGCATCTAGAACTGACCCTTGCTCTTGCAGGTCTTCGGAGGATACGCAGCCAGAAATAAATGCCAAGCCTAACGCAGCAATCCAAATTCGCATGGTCTCTATCTCCAAATACTCACCTTAACTCATGCATAGGTCACATGGCCATCTCTAGGATACGCGACTCCAACGTGCCTTTTGCATAGCAGGTTAGATCTTGCGACTCACTCGGACTTTTTGTTGAAAAATCAAACGTACTCGTGCTTCCCCCGCCTGGGGTGCCATCAAACCCAACCGCATTAAAGTTAACTGTCAGCAAATACTTTGTATTTACCGATATATCTGTCCCGCCTTGGGCGGGAGCAACATAAATATTCACGCGACCCTCTAACTTTGTGGTACGAGTAGCGTTAAATGCAATATGATTAGGATTAGTCACAGCGAACTGAGAAGAATCTGCGGACAAATAACTATAAACCTGCTCGCCTCGCGCATTGCTAAATTTCCGCACGGTTGACCCACAATCAATGTATTCAGACGGCCTTGAAGCAGAGAAGCTGACATTGATAAGGCGAGAGCTTTTATCAATGTTGTTTATCACAAAAAAGTCAGAGCTCAGCTGTCGCACAAGGTCATCCCAAGTTCTATCAAAGTCTTTGGAAACCTTTTTGCTGTTTACTACTGTCGCCCCTGATGGTGGCGTGTAGTTCATAGAGGAGGTTGCGCATCCGGCTACTGATGCGATCGCGACAATCAGGCTAATTTTTTTGTACATCTTGCAGCTCCTTTGAAGATGGCACAAAAATATCACACAGCCACCTTTATTTCGCGTCTCGGTGGCGCAGCACAAGGCGCGTTCGATCCAGCCACGGCCCGCCGAACACGATGATCTCCGACGGCCTGCCATACAGATGGTGCAGCAGGAACGGGCCTGGGCCGAATACCTGGGACTGCTCGCCAGGAAGCCGGGCGTCACTACCCAAGAAAATGCCGGCATGTTCGGGGTGCATAGTGCGCCCAACGGCCATGACGATCATGTCGCCGCGCTCCGGCTGGCTGACCCGGTAGAAGCCAGCGGCCTCATAGGCCTGCTCGTACAGGCTCGGGCCATCGGCCTTCTCCCACCATCCGTCCTCCCGGTCATAGGCTGGGAATTCAAGCCCCCACTCGCGCTGGTACCAGTCCGCGCAGACCTGCCAGCAGTCCCAAGCCCCGTGCACGAAGGGGCGACCCAGCAGCGGCGTCTCACCCTGGGGCGTGATGGTGCGCAGGTCACCCTCGGGCCAGGACAGGATGTGCCAGGGCAAGCCCGTGGCCTCGCACATGGCCAGGTCACGCGGCGATGGCCGGCTGGTGGCGTCAGGATGCGAATGGACGATGCCAATGATTTCGCCCTGGTCTTCGGCTGCAGCGTACTGCTCCGGGGAGATCCGGAACTCCTCGGCCGGGTCGTTGGCCGTGTTGTCGCACGGGATGTACCGCTGGGTACGCCCCACCGCGACGATCAGCCCGCAGCACTCGCGCGGGTACTCCGCCGCAGCGTGCTGTTGCACGGCGGCCAGGATATGGTTGCGCATGGTCAGCTCCGCGCGATGAGAGAAACGGCCGGAAAGCCGCCGAAGGGCAGCTGGTTGCCCTCGCCGAAGCGCGGGATGCACCCGGTGCCCAGGCACCCATCGCACTCGTCCAGCTCGGGGTTGTTGGTGAGGTTGCCGTCCTTGTCTCGGTACGGGCCGGTGTAGCCGCAGTTCGGCCCGCGGTAGCCACCGGTCATTGCCCAGTGGCACAGCTGGGTCATCTGCCGCCCGATCGTCTCGCCGCCCACGTCGCCAGGGCTGGCCAACTCCCAGGCCACAGTAGTGCCGTTCTCGGAGATCTTCTGGTCGATGTACCAGACCTCGATGCTTTCCTCGTTCGGGTCGGCTTCTGGGTTGCCGCCCGGGAAGTTGGCCGCGTCGAGGTACTGCCCCAGCGTGTGCCGGATGGTCAGCTTGAACTCGAGCAGGTCATCGAACGCCAGGCACAGCGCCGTGATCCGTCCATTGACGTTGCCGACCGTGATCGTAGGCCGAACCGCTGTGCCGTCCGAGTTGGCCTCAATGCCTTCGATCTGCATGGGCCAGGCGCCGTACTCCTCGCCCTGCCACCAGATCGACTTGGCCGTGAGCTGATCGGCGTCGGCGCCAGCCGCGGCCAGTTCCTCCGGCGTGTGCGGAATGGCATGACCATGGAACCGCAGGATGTCGGCGCCGAACTCGCTGCCATCCAGTTCGAACAGCATGATTTCGGCGCCTGGCTCCAGCTTCTGGATCTGTGTGATAAGGCTCATGGGTGATACGCCCGCTCGAAAGTCATGGAAAGGACGCCAATGCCGCCGGGCTTCCACTGCTCACGGAATGCCGAGCAGCGGTATAGCCCAATGACACCGGCCGGCGTGGTCCACAGGAACGACCGGTAGCCGCGATGGGCGCGGATGAAAGCCAGGATCGGCTGCAGCTCTTCCTTGAGCCCGCCGAAGGTCAGCGAATGGGAGTCGTCTTCGCCGTTCGGGCCGTCGCCGCTGACCTGGGCATAGCCGTCCCCGAACTGGGCGCGGCGCACCCGCAATGTGCTGTCAGAACCGACCTCGTCGTCCGGCTCCCAAGTAAAGGTCTCGATCGCCATCAGCCTCTCCTGTTGGTGTTGCGGTAGCTTGTGCCACCTGGTCGCCAGGAGGCGGCGATGGCGCGCTCGGCCGTCGCCTGCATCTGTTGCTGCAGGTTCTGCTGCAACGCTGCGCTGTCCAGCTGCAGGCCTTCGGAGCTGCGATCCTCCATCGTGAAGTACATCGGCGCGTCCACCTTCACCACGGTCCCACCGCCAGGCGAGCCGCCCACCATCTGCACACCCAGTGAGCCATCCGGCCCTCGGGCCAACGGCATGATCGCCTCCGGCCCAGCTTCGCCGGCAATGCCCAACCCACCATTGCCCATGCCGAACATCGTCGGCGTGTTGAGGATGGTGTTGGTTGCAAAGCCGGCGCCCTTGGCGAACAGTTGCACGCCTGAGCTCCAGGCGCCGCCCTTGGCCTGGGTCACCCCGGGCCAGTTGTTCATGTACTCCGGCCCATAGCCCGCTTGGGTCGCCCCGAGTGACGAAGACCCGCCACCGAAGTAGCTGGTCGCCGCCGAAGCGCCAAAGCCGATCAGCCCACTGAGCAGCGAGCTTGCGGCCTGCTGGCTGGCGATCCTGGCCATGTCCGCGATCACGCTGGTGGCGAAGTCCTTGAAACTCGCCTTGCCGGTCATGGCGAACTCGGTCAACGCATCGCGGGCCGTGTTGAAGCCCGTGGTGAGCATGTCGTCGGTCGCGCCTGCTACATCGTTGGCATCGGCCCGGATGTTGTCCCAGGCGCGGCGGGCGCCATTGCGGTAGTCCGCCTGCGCCTGGAGCCGGTCTTCGTAGCCATCGACTTCCATCTGCAGCTCGCGCGCCTGGTAGTCGGCCAGATCGGCCAGGCGTTGCTCATAGGCCGACTGGCTGAGGCGGCGGGAGACATCCTCCTGCTGCTCTTCCAGCTGTCGCCGGGCCTCGGCGTACCGCTGCCGAACGGCATTGAGGCGGTCGGCCTGCTCGCGCTCGTTGTCGCCCATGCCGACACCGGCGATGTCCGCATTGATTGCGTCCTGGCGCGTCTGGAGCACCACCTCCATCGCCTTGCGGTAGGCCTCGGCGCTGTTGCGCCGGATCTCTGCCAGCTTGCGCTCCTCCTCGGTTCGCTTCTGGATGGTGCCGTCGGCATAGGCCGCGTTCAGGTTCTTGATGCCGAGCTCCATCTCGGCGGTGGTGATCTTGCCGGCGGCCTGGGCCTTGCGCAGCCCCTCCACACCTTCGGCCAGGTCCTCGAGGCGCTTTCGCTCGGGCAGAGCCCGGTCGATGATGGCATCGAGCGCCTTGATCTCGTCGTTGAGCGCCTTGGTGCGGTCCTTGCTGGTCTCGGTGGCATCCTTGTTGGCCTTCTTTTGCGCCTCGATCGCGCTTGCCGCCGACAGGATCGCCTGGCGGTCGGTCTCGGTGAGGTCGGCGTTCTCGGCGATGTAGCGGTTTGCCGCCTTGATGGCGTTGCCGTTGTCCTGCAGGCCACCCAGCTGCTTCTGCAGCGTCTCGAGGTAAGTCTGGCCAGCGCTGCTCATGCCTGCTTTCGCGGCATTGTTGGCGTTGGTGGCGACGGTGTTTTCCTGGGTGACGCCCGTCAGGACGCGCAGGGTCTCGGCGATCAGGTTAGATCGCTGGTCGGCATCGCTGACCGCGCCGGCCTGGGTGATCCACTGCTGCAGGGTGCCGGACGGCAGCTGCAGGCGTTCACCCACCTCCCGCAAGATCGGCACCAGGTCAGCGCCCGAGGCCCTGGCCTCGTTCAGCCGGTCGATCACCGATTGATACTCGCGCAGCTGCTGACCGTACTGCCCACCGGAGTCTCGCGCCGGCGCGGTGACTGTCGCGGCTCGGATGGCCTGGGCCAGGTCGCCGTAGGCGTCCCGGACGCTGTCGGTCGCGTTGATCTGCTCCTGCTGCCACTTCACCAACGACGCTTCGCGCTGGTCTCGGTTGAGCTTTTCGAACTCCTCCCGCAATTGCGAAAGGGGCTTGTGCAGGTCGTCCAGGCTCACCCCGGCCTGGTCAGCGTTGTCTCGCAGCAGCAGGAAGCTGGCTGCAGCAGTGCCGGCCAGCACCGCGAGCCCCATCGGCCCGCCCAGCGCCGTCAGCAAGCCGCCGGTGGCGGCGCGCGTCAGATTGGTCTGGGCGATGGCCAACGCTTCGGTGGACGCAGCGAGCGCGGCCTGCTTGGGCAGCAACTGCGTCTGGACCAGGGAAAGCCGCTGCAGCCCGGTCGCAGCAGCCACAGACGCTTCGGCTTGCTGCAACTGCGCCTGGGCATAGATGCGCTGGGCTTCGGCGCCGCGCAACGCGGCCTGAGCGTTCTGGACTTCCGCGACCCGCTGCGCCAGGGCCGCCTTCAGGGCCAGGCCGGCCTTGGCAACGTAGTTGGTCAGTGCGGCCACACCGGCACCGCCCATGGCCACGGCCACCAGGTCGACGTTGTCGGCCAGCGCAATAAGCACCTGCGACAGGCCGCCAACCACTCCGGTCTGCTCCTCCATCTGCCCGAGGAAGGTGCCGATGGCATTGCTGATGTTCACCATCGCATCCTGCACGCTGGTGGACATGTCGGCGGCCGCCTTGCGGTTGACCTCGACAGTGCGAAGCAGGCCGGTGTTGATGTCGTCGAGCGACAGCTTGCCCTGGACGCCGAGCTTTCGGATCTCTTCCGCGCTCTTGCCCGTGGCGCTGGCAATCGCGTTGACGATCGTCGGCATGGCGTCCTGAATGGACACCCAGCCATCGGCCTCCACCTTGCCGGTTTGCAAGGCCTTCGAGTACGCATCCAGCGCCGAACCGGCCTTGTCGGCAGCCGCGGCGTTGGTCACCAGCAGGAAGCTGAAGCTGTCGGTGATATCGAGCGTCTGCTGGGTGTTGAAGCCCAGGCTGCGCATAACATCAGCCGTGCGGATGTACAGCTCTTGGGCCTCGGCCAGAGGCCGGTAGGTTTCCTGGGCGGTTTGCAGCAGGTGCTCTTGCACCATCTGATACTCGCCAGCACTGCCGGCGGCGGCCCTCATCCGGTCGGCCATTTGCCCGTAGGCATCGACCTGCTTGATGATGCCACCGACGAGCCCGGCACCGGCGACAGCCGCCAACGCACCACGAATGAGCACGCCGGCCTGCTGGGCTGCGCCGCCGGCGCTGTCGAATGCCGAGTCGACTTGGGCCAGGTTGCGGTCGATCGACTGGGTCGTGCGGGCAACTACCTGGTCCGCGCTGGCCAGCTCGCGGCGCAGCTGCGCGGTGGTAGCCTCGATCTGGACCAGCATGCCCTGGACTTGTTGGTCGGCCATGTGAACTCCAAGCACAAAAAAGCCGCCCGGAGGCGGCGAATTACTCTTCCTGGCGACCTCGGAAGAAGGCCTTCAGCTTGTCTGCCACGCTCGCGCGCCTATGCGGCGCGGTGCGCTGGCCTGCGATCTGGCCCTGAGCCTGGCCACGGCCAGTCCAATCAAGCCTGGCGTCGAGCGCGAGCATGATCTGAGGGATGGGTGTGCGCCATGCGGTTTCAGGCGGCCAGCCAAGCCAGCCGGTGGCTACGCCGAACAGATAGTCGACGTAGCTGCCATTTTTCACGGCGCTGTGCTGGCCGCCTCGGGCTTTCCCCGTTCGGCGATGCTCGGCGGCACGGGGTTCAACAGGTACGTGATGTACCTGACCAGCTCGTTCGACACCTTGGATACTCCGGCGTTGAAGACCTCGGTGGCCACCGTTGCGTGCTGCTCAGGCTGCAGGCCGGCGCCGGCGATGATCACATCCGCGCAAGCGCCAATGGACATCAGGCGCATGGCTTCCAACCCGCCGCGCAGGCCGCTGAATCGGGACTCGATCCGCAGCGCAGCCTCGAGGGTTGGCTGCAGGGTGTAGCTGCGCGCACCGACCACCAGGGTGACGGTGCCATACAATGCTTCGCTCATGAAGGTTCTCGCGGTAGGTGACGGGGCTCAGCCCCGTCGATTACGGGGTAACGGCCGGGCCAGGGAGAATTTCAAGGATTTCGGTGTTGATGGCGAAGGTCATGTTGCGGCGCACAACGTTGTCAGCCGAACCGGCCGCCACGGTGTTGTTCATGACTTTCACGCCGTAGTAGTAGGTGGTAGGCAGCACTGGTGGAGTAGCGCCCGGGTCGCCATCGTTCAGCGTGACCTTGATGTTGTAGTTACCCTTGGAGCGATCCTTGTGCGCCACGCTCACGGCCTTCTGGCCGGCGTCGCCGTTGTCGAGGCCCACCACCAGGGTCATGTTGCCGGCGTCGGCGGTGCCCTTGTACTTGCGCACCCGGCCATCGCTCAGCGCGGTGAAGTTCACCGGGTTGAACGTGTCGCCGAACTCGCCCAGGTCCTCGATCTCGCCAACATCGACGTAGGTGTCGGCTTCGTACTCAGTTACGGAATCCGCGCCGGTCTTGCCGCCAATGGCGAGGCGGCAGCCGGCGGCTGTGTTCAGGTTGTCTTCGGCCATGGGGAATCCTCCAAAGGCTCATTGGATAAAAGCCGCGGCGCGGCCAGTGGGGAATCAGTGGGTGGTGATCACGCGAACGGTGATCGAACCCTGGTAGGTGACGCCGTCTGCATCACGCTGGGCGTCGGATTGCTCGACCCGGACGGAGACCGCGCGGCCCACCGCAAGTGGGAGGCGGCGTTCATCCAAGGCAGCGATGACCTCGCCCATGATCCGCTTGACCTCCGCCTGGCCGACCTTGTCGGACCACACGGACAGGTAAATCAACCGTGTTTCGCGCTTGCGCCCTCTGATGGGGCTCGCGTTCGTTGAGATCTCACGGTCGATCGATACATACGGCATCGGCGTATTGATATCGGCGCCGTCGTGGATCGGGCAGCTGACCTCGGCCTGGAGCCGAGCGAATAGCGCAGCTTGCAGCGCCACGGATGGATCAGCCATTGCCTACCCCCTGGCTTGCCTTGCGCAGCGTCCGGCGCACGGCGGCTTCGATATCGGCCATCACATACTCACGGTTGACCTGCATCGACGGACGGAGCCAGGGATGCGCAGGCCTGGCCGGGATGTCTGGGTACTTGCCGAAGAAGTGGGTGCCGTCGCTCTTGTTGGTAGCCCGCTTGTTGCGGTTGCCGGCGCGCTTCTCGCCGATGTAGCCCTTGGTGCCGTACTCGATGAACCGCAGGTAGAAGAAACGGCGGTTGTCGCGTTTGCCGCGAATGCCGATCTGCGCGTCGAGGCCGCTGGGCGAAACGTAAACCTTGAGCGCGGCAGCCGCGGCGCCCGTATCCTTCGGCATCAGCTGCTGCTGGGTCGCAAGGATACGGTTGGCAGCATCCTCCATGGCCGGTTTCAGCTCGTTATCCATGGTCCGATGGATGTTGCGAAGCGTCCGCCGAAGCCGGATATCGCCGCGCAGACTGGAGCGCCTGGCCATGGATCACTCCTTGGCCTGGGCGGCCTTCGTTGGCTTTTCGGTTTTCTCGACGACCTCGATGGCGTAGCCGCGAGCGATCAGCCCCTGGCCATAGGCCTTGTCGACCTCGAACTGTTCGCCCTTCTCGCGCTCACCGGATGCCCCGGTCAGCGGCCCCAGGGCCTGGATTTTCATCTTCATGGATCACCTCATGGGTTGGGGACACTGGAGCACAGCAGGCGCTGCATGTCCCGTTCGTTGTTGAGCAGCGAGGCCTCGACCTTGTAGGTCATCCCAGTACGCTTCTCGGTGAGCCGCCATCCAGCAGCCACATCGGACCGAGGGCGGATGCGTATTTCGGCACTGATGACCGCCTCCACCTGCTCGGCCACTGGTGCGGTACGCCCGGTGGGCATGGTGATTTCCGCCCATACCTCACCGACTACCACCCACACCTGGTCGTAGCCACCAGTGTCGTTCTGCACGCGCTCGTACTTGCTCAAACGGCAGCGGTGCCGCATCGGTCCGGCTTTCATCAGAAGCGCTTCCTGTACCAAAGCAGCCTTTCAACAGCGAGCGGCATAGCGGTAGCGATGGTGCCCACCGCCACGGCTTCGCGGTTGGCGTACCAGTGCCCGACCAGCAGCAGGACGGCCTGCTCAACGTCGCGGGTCAGCCCCATCTCGTCAGGCTCAACCGGGTCGGTTTCCACCAACTTTCGGTCGCAGTGCTGCTCGACATGGGCCTTGGCCGCCTCGATGTAGCCCTCGATCAAGGCGTCTTCCTCATCGCCATCGACCCGCAGGTGCATCTTCACGTTGGCCAGGTCGATCATTTACTTGGTCTCTTTCGGAGCTGTCGGCTTCGCTTCCTTTGGCTTGGCCACCTTCGGCTTGCCGTCGTCACCGACCTCCACGGCCAAGCCCTTGCCGATCAGCGAATGGGCGTATTCGTCGTCTACATCGTCGAACACCACACCTGCCTTGACCTTGTTCGAATCGGCTTTGAGCAACGCACCGTTACCGACGAAGCCCCACAGAGTCTTGATTTTCATGCTGCCTCCAGATGCGACAAGGCCGGCGATCGGCCGGCCTTCGCTATGAGTGGGTTACGCGGCGACTGGGAAGTTGCCCTTGACCAGCGCTTCCTTGCGACGGACACCGAGGCCCAGACGCTCCTCGACCAGGAGTGCGCGTTCGTTCTTGATGAACTGGTCGTTGATCATGCCCATCTTGAACAGGAACGACATGCGGTCGAACAGCGTGGTGGAGCGGGCAAAGTTGGCCACCAGGAACTCACCGCCGGTAGTGCCGTCGCCCTCGTCCATGCTGTCGGAGGTAATCACCGGGCGGCCCCACAGGATTGGCGTGACCAGGCCCTGCAGGTTGGCGAACAGGTAGCGGTTCTCGCCGTCCTTCTGCAGCTCGATGTTCATCCAGTCCAGCTCGGTCATCACCACGCCATCGGCGGACATCTGCGACTGCTTGCGCACCTGGTAGATGGCTCGACGCACCAGGTCGATGGCGGTATCACTGGCTTTGCTGAGGGCGGTGTTATAGCTGGTGGCCTGGGTCATCAAGCCGGGCAGGTTCTCGCCGAGGCCGTCACCCTTGAGGATCTGCAGCTCCTCTTCCAGCTTGAGGTCATAGCGCAGCAGTTGCTGCAGATAGGCGAACATTTGAGGAACATCGTCCAGCGCCTCGTCGGTGACCGGCATCCACACCGCGATCTTCTTCACGCGGTCGGTGACGTTGGTGAAGGTCACGTTGCTGGTCGGCTTCAAGCCGCCCTCAGCCACCGGTGCTGCACCACGGGTGTGCACGTTTTCGCGGAAGTAGGTGTAGTTTTGGCCGGAGACCGGAATAGTGGTCAGCAGATCGCGAATACGCAGCTCCTGGCGGATGCCCGGCTGAATCACCGGATCGTAGACCGGGGCAACGATCCCGGCGCTGGTGACCTTCATTTCCTTCATGCTGGCCAGGTCGGACTTGGTCACGTCCAGTTCGGCCAGAGCAGCGCCTTTCTTCAGCGATTTGTACCCTTCATCGCCTTGGATCAGATCGATGAAGCTTTTACCTTCCGCTGGCTGGCCGCGCAGTTTGACGCCCTTCTGCTCCAGGTCTACGACCTGGTCGATGACCTTTTGCAGCTCGCCCTTCTGGTCTTCGATCTGCTTTTTCAGGTCGGTGGTGACCTGATTGCCTTTTTGCATTTCGTCCATGGCCGCGTCATATTTTTTCTGCAGCTCGCCGAAGCCGCTCTTCAGTTGCAGCTCGATGGAATCCTTCAGTTCTTTAACTTCGCTCATGGCGATACTCCAAAATATTGGGTGAACAAGTTGGGAAGTTGTTTCAGCTCATCCACGATCGCCGTGGCCTCGCTTCCGCCGTCACGGCGTAGCGCGGTGTAGCCGAGCGAAGCGACTGCCGCCGCTTCCTTCTGCGAGAGGCCCATGCGTTCGCGCAGGGCCTTCTCGAAAAGCCTGATATCTGATTTGACGCTGAGGACGTGCGCTTGGGGGTTCATGCCGAACGGGACGAAGGAGGCCTCCCACAGTTCGGCCTCCTTGATGACGCGGACTCGCCGGCCCGCTCGCTCTTCGAAATCCGCCTTGATGGTGTTGAAGCCGATCGACATGCTGTCGAGGATGTCGGCCTTCATCAGCTCGTAGCCGTCGCGGGCATAACTGACGTTGAGGTTGACCTGGCCTTTCAACAGCAGGCCGTGGTCGTCCTGGGTGTAGTCAGCGACGCCGACCAAGCGAGTCAGGTCGTGGTACAGGGCGAGCTTCAACTTGCCACTGCGAGTTGCCTTCACCCGGGTGAAAGCACCGGGCAAGATCACGTCGTCACCGAGGTCAACGTTGTTGAATACCGCGGCGTAGCCTTCGAAGTTGCCGGCTTCATCCACGGCCTTGAGCTCGAACGGGCATTCAAGGTTCGCCATTTTTTTGCATCTCCCACCGGGTGACCCGGGCGTAGTCGCCGCCCAGCGGCGGGTAGTTTTCTTTCTCGCGGACCTCGTCGATGGAAAGCCAACCAGAACCGCCAGAGCCGCCCAGCGCGGCCTGGAAATAGGCGGCACGCCCGGCGCTGTCCGCGCGGAGCAGACCCTCGACCACGAACTCGACGAATCGGGTCGTTGACCGGAATAGCTTGTCGTTGAGCTCGTCCTCGACTGCGTCGATGTAGGGCTTCAGGCCGAAGGTGATAAACCCGGTGAGCTGTTGCTCCAGGTTCGAGCCCATGATCGAGGTCTTGCCGGCGCGGTTGGCCAGCCACAACGGCACCCCGTAGATGCCCGCCAGGGCTTCCTCCTGGAACTGCTGCGACTCGATGAACTGCGCGTCCTTCTGGCTGATGCCAGCCGGGACGATCTTGGGGTTACCCTGCAGGATCGCCATCTTGCCGATGTCGTCTGCGTCGGCCTTGCGCACGTCGGGGAACTTCTCCATGACCTGGGCCTGCTGGGCCTTGGTGAGGAACTGCTCGTAGATGACGTAGCCGCCGGTAAAGCCGCCCTTGCGCATGAAGCTGGCCGACCACTGCTGACCAGCCTTGGCCAGGCCCATGGTCTCGGCCTGGTGCTCGATAGGCGAGAGACCTACGATTCCGTCCAGGCTGAACAGCTTGAAGTGCAGCATGTGTTCCGGCGAGACCGGGAAAGGATCTCCTTCTTTGGGGGTGACCAGGTAAATCAGGTCGTCTTCGGTGTCGATCTTCACGGTCCGACCGTCCAGCGGCACCAGACCAATTGGCTCGTTGTGGATGTTGCGCTCGATTAGGGCGAACGCGTTGCCGCGCAGCGCCATGTTCACGACCACGAACTTGAGGAAGTTCAACCGGGTCATGTAGGGGTTCGGCTTGCGCAGCAACTTGAGCATTCGGTCGTTGCCGGTGACCAGCGCCCTCACTCCCTCCTTGTCCTCGTAAAGCTTGAGGGGTAACCCGCTCAAAGACTCGGAAAGGATCTTGACGCAGGACCAGACCATGCTGATGGACAGGGCCGTTTTAGCGGTTACACGCACACCCGCCTTGGTGCGCTTTCCGCCGACCTCGAGGTCCACCTCGACATAGTCGCCCGTAGTCGGGTCGGTGTAGCCGAAGAAGCCCCAGGTCATGGGGTTGTACCATTTGAATGCCATGGTCAGCCTACTAATCCGAAGAAGCCGTGGTTGAGGTAGTCGTCCAAGCCGCCGCGCGCCTCGGGATTGAGGGCCATCAGCGACACGGCGTTGAAGGTCGCCATGAGCGGGTCAATTTTGGCGGTGCCGGAAGCTTGCTTGGTGATCAAGAAAGCGTTGGCCGATGGCACTCCCTTGGCGTTCCCACAGGACCAGGCCATGAGTGGCTGCCCGCAGTGAATAAGCGTTCCTTCGGCAAGCCGGCGCTCGGTCGTCTTGATTGCGCCGGTGAGTTTCCAGCCCTGCGAGATGCCAACGATCTGCTCCTCGTCGATGCCGACATCCGCCAGGGCATCCAGCACTGCGCCGATGCCGGCCGGGTCAAGGCCGACCTTGTCGAGCAGGCCGGCCTCATTGATGCGAGCCACGATGGCCGCCAGCTGGTCAACGTCATCGCCAATCTTGTCGACAATGGTCAGATCGCCGGTTTCCTGCAGGTCGAGTAATCGGGGCGCCTCTGACTTGCGCCGCTCCAGCACGGACGGGTGGGCCCAGGCATGCGCCCAGTGCAGCCAGGTGCGCGACTCCCGAACCCGGCCAAGGACAGCCAGGCCCAGCAAGTCATCCAGTCCTCCGCCGTCCCCTCCTACGACGATCACCTCGCACTGCTCGAGCAGATCATCCAGGGTCATACCAGGCTTGGCCTGGGGCTCCCAGAATGCGGCGCCGACCCAGCTGTCGGACATCAGGGCCAGGCCGATCTCGATGTTGAGGTGCTTGGCCAGGAAGCCACGCATCTCCGCCTCGCCGTCGATTTCCGCCTGCATGTGCAGGCGCTCTAGCGTTGGACGGTCTACTGAGTAGCCAATGTTCGGGTTTACCAGGTGGAAGTTTTCAGGCTTCCGGGCCTCACCGCTGTCGATCATCTCTTTTGAGAATTCGTAGATGATCGGCAGGAAACGGTTGTCGTCGATGCGGCCGTCACGCACGCCGCGGGCATAGGTCAGCTTCGACTTGAACACGCCAGCCGGGGGCTCGTTCGACTGGGTCGTCAGCCAGATGATGAAGCCTTCAGGCCTGGACAACAGGCCACCGGTGGCTTCGCGGATCATGTCCGCTGCCTTGGGGTTCTTGCCGAACAGCCATGCCTCATCGATCAAGACGCCGACTGCCTTCTTACCGCCCACCACGTCGCTATCAGCCGCCACGACCTTGAGCGTTGCGCCGGTTTCGCGGTGGGTGATCAGCCTCAAGTGTGGCTGAACATGCAGCAAAGCCTTTAACTCGTCATCGTTGTTGACCATGTCCTTGGCCGGGATGAAGGAGTTATCAGCGATCTCCTTGGTCGGGGCCAAGATGATGAACTCTGCCGAGAGGCGCCAATTGCGGATCAGCGCGGTGAGCATGATGCCGGCAGCGATGGTCGACTTACTGTTCTTCTTCGGGATGCAGAGCATCACCTCACGGATCAGTCGCTCACCTGTCTCGCTGTTGTAGCTACCGAACACCGCGCCGGCGAAGGCCAGCACCCAGGGCGCGCAGGAGGCTTCGATCGTGGGGCTGCCCGGGGCATCGACGATCTTGAGCCCCTTGAACACCTCAAGGCTCGCTTCAGCCTCATCGGGAAACAGCGGTGGCGGGATGATCGACTCGCCGGCAGCCAGGCGCCGCCACCAGTCTGGGCAGGCCGTGGTCCATTGCATGAGTTACCCCTTCACGACAGAGAGCGGTGGCTTGCCCTGGGCATAACGGCCTTTGCCGGCCTCTTTGGCGGCCTCGGCCTTCTGTTCTTTCTTGCCCGCCTCAGCCTTCTTCCCATGGATGTAGGGCACGGCTGTCTGCGCGGCATTGCGCCGGTCAAAGACCTTTGCCCGCGGCTCGTTCATCAGGGCCAGCAGCCACTCCAGAGGATCTTGGGTGGATGGCAGACAGCTCAGAAATTCCCCGTCAGCCTCGTTGAGTTCAACGGGCTCCCCTGCACTTTCATCGGCCTTCGGTTTCTGGCCTCGCTTTTTCGGCTCAGGGTTAACACTGAGCTCCGCTTTGCGGGCCAGAATTGCGGATGCAATCTTGGAATCGTTCGCCCATCGCGAACCCGACGCAGCAGCCACCGAGGCCTTGCATCCCGCGGCTTCCGCTGCTTCTTTGTTGGACGCACCTCGGGCCTTAGCGTCAACAAACCGTCGCTGTTTGTCTGTTAACACCATTAACAAAAACCTTGAGGGTCGAGAAAAATGTGCGCGTGGGGTCGGTGGCGGTCTAGCTAGATGAGAATGGCTATATTTTGACCACCCCCCTGGTAGTCGCACGCCGTTGACGTGCCTCTAAAGGCCAGCCGCCTCCTCGGCCTGCTTGACCGAGTCGTGGCAGGGCTTGCACAGCGACTGCCAGTTGTCCTGGTTCCAGAACAGATCCTTGTCGCCTCGGTGCGGGACGATGTGGTCGACGATGAAAGCGGCAGTGGTTCTCCCCTGCCTTGCGCAGTAGACACAAAGCGGGTTGTCGCGCAGGTACTGCTCCCGCGCCTTCTGCCACCGGTAGTCGTAGCCTCGCTGGGAGCTAGTCATGCCGCTCCGCCAACTGCCTGGCGTAACCACCTTGACCCGCGAGCCTGAACTCTCCTTGATGCGAGAACCGAGCGTCTTGAGCCTGGCCATCAGCGCACCTCAACCAAGATCCCGCGCTCGATCCAGCGCATGACGCGCGCCAGGTCAGGCTCGCGTCCAGCGATGTGGGTCATGACCAGAACGCCAGTCAGGTAATACTTCAGCCACCAGCGCTGGCGGCAGGAAATCGTTGCAGTGATGCGCTCCACGGCTCACCCCTCTCGGCGCATGCCGACTTGGCTGGCGATATCAGAAGCACGCTCGCGCACCTCCAACACCTGGCCGTCGAACGTGTGGACGATGGCGCAGATACCGTGCCACTGCGAGCTGGTGCCGGCCTCCTGCACGCGGGCAATGTCAGCTGGGGCCAGATAGTGCTTGCGGCGGTTGATGTCAGTCAGTTCGATCATCATGTCACCCATCTACCTTGCGTTCGGCCCAACGGCGCCCAAGCTGGCGAGCCTGCTCGACACCCAGAACACCGACAAACCCGGCAGTAGCGAACGACCAGGCGATGCTGAGCCCGAACTCCTTCACGGTCAGGCCAACCACCATCACGATCAATGCACCTAGCGTTGCCTCAATCAGCTGGCGGGCCGGGCGCGTCTCCTTCCCGTCGTACTGGATTCGCAACCAAGTCAGGGCGAATGTTAGGCCCATTGCAAGGCCGTTCTCTCTCAGGGCGGTCAGTACCAACACCCAGAAGGATGGGTCTTTCTCTGGCATATGGGCCATCTCGATACCTCCCGTTACGGGGAGCTTGTGAATGGAATCAGCGGCGGTACAGCAGGCCGCCTGGGCGGAGCTCTTTGCGGATGACTTCACGGACGGGATCAGCCGCATCGATCTTGGAACGCAGCTCCAGGCCAAGATTGCTTTCAGCGATAGAGCTGGCGAGCTTGAGCAGGGCCTGGGAGACATCGCCCTTCTCAATGGCTAGCTCCAGGTCGGTCTGGCCATCCTTGGTTTCGCCCTGGGTAGGATCAATGCCAGCCCCAACGCCAGTGCAGACGCATTGACCATTGGGACTCCTGGCCACCGTCACGGCATACCGGTCAATGGCCGTCGGATACCGCCCTGCCAGCAGCGCCGTTCCCGGCCTATAGTCGGCCATCGCATCACGCGGAGGGCTGCCGACGGCCTCCACCCGGGAGAGCCTGGCCTCCAACGTGCCAATGCGGCTTGCCAATGCAGCGTCCGCGCATTCGCGAGCGCTGGCCTCTTCAGCGATCTGCGCCTTGGTTGCGAATCGCTCAAGATCCATCTCTGCGGCACCACTGACGTCGGTGTTCTTGCGCGCCTTCTCGGCGCGTTCGGCCAGGGCCGCATCGAGCTTGGCGACAGTGTTCTGGATCGAAGTCAGTCCAGTGCGCAGCTCGTCAATGAGCTGTTGCATCTTGTCCCAGGTGCTCATCAGTTTCTCCGGACAGAAAAAAGCCCCGGCAGATGCCGAGGCTTGGAATAGGATGCGGAGGGCCGGCGCTTCCCGGCTTGGCGGTCTGGATCGCTGGGTCACGTACCCCAGACTCTCATCGCGTAGCCGCCCATTGTCCGCACGGGATTAGACGACGCCTCTACCGACTTAGCCCAGCTGCCTGAGCGTGTCATCCGCATAAACGAAAAACCCCAGCACTGGGCCGGGGTTCCTCTGTGTCGCGTTGCTTGCAAGCTGGACACGCTGCTATGAAAACAGGTGTTTATCCGCCCGGAAAGAACTTTTTACGCAGCTTCACGCAAATGTTCCAAGGCCGAATCCACCCAGGCGACACCCTGCTTGATGACCTCGAACGCTTTACGCTCCGCCATCTTGTTGGCCTCGCCAATGCGCAGCGAGGTCCATTTGGCGCCGTAGTACAGCCAGACGAAATCGCCCATCTGCTGGTTGCGCTTCGTCAGCCTGGCCACGACCGAGTCGATCATCAGGGCAGTGTCATCAGTCAGCGAATACTCAACACCACCTCCGGTAGCTGCCGCGCTGACGGATGGGGAGACGTACCTGGGCACACCCATTCCATCCATTCGCCAGCTCCCCCACTGCTCGAGCAGCCACTCGGTATCACCCAGTGGCTTGTTCGCGTAAGTCCGTTTCTTCATGCAGCCCTCCGGGGCGTTGGGTCGGTGTCCAGGCCGAACAGCTCGCACAGGAGCTTATAGGCGTGCTTGTTCTTCGCGCCGCCCTGGATGATCCAGGCCTTGGCAAATTGTTCGAAGCCCTGGTTAGCGCGGGAGCCATGCCAGTCGGCCACGATGTCCATCAGGGCGGCCGAGGCGATCCTGCCATTGGTTTGGTCCAGCAGCATGCGGTTTCCCTGCTTCAGGAACTGCCGCTCGACGGGTGTCAGGGTTTTGCGCGGCAGCGCCGCAGTGACGTTACTCATGGCCAACTCCTGGCTTAGATTCTTGATCGTGCATCCTCCCTTGGGATGGATGCTGTGAAGTGCTGCAACCATCGCCATTACTGGCCTCAGCGGTTGCGCATGCGGTTTCGTGTCCCGGCAATGTCCCGGCGTGGATAGCGGCGAAGCCCTGGCTGTCGAGGTGTTGATGCCAGACCTCCAGTGCCCGACGCTTCAAGGCTTCAGCGGTGGTGTGGATGTACGTGGCATCCAGATCTTTCATGGCGTGGTTCAGCAACAGCTCGCCCACCATGTAGTCCACCCCCAGGTCAGTCCAGGCGGTCCGCGCTACCTTGCGCAGGTCATGGCTGGACCATTCGCCCCGGGCCAGATCGGTGAACAGGGTGTTGGCCTTGCTCGGGCTCAGCGGCGAACCGCGGCCACCTGGGAACAGCAGCGGACCGGAGTAGCCCTGGGCAGCCTGCAGACGCCGGTAGCGGCGCAGCAATGCGCAGGCCTGGGCCGTGAGCGGCAGCGTGTGCTCTGCCTTCGTCTTCGTGTCCCCGGCAGGGATGAACCAGCGCCCCGCATCAAGGTTGACGTTGCGCCAGCGTGCGAGCCGGGTTTCCCCCAATCGCGAGCCGTGGCACAGCATCATCAAAGCCAACATGCAGCCCGCCGGCGCCGCCTCGAAGCGTTCGGCCACGGTCATCAGCAGGCCGGGCACATCGTCCCCGCGCAGGCGCGCCGGCTTGGGCCTGATCCGGGTGCGCACGAAGTCGGTGAACTTCAGCGCCGCCATCGGGTTGGCCGGCAACAGGTCGAGGCGCAGGGCCTGGCGGAACGCCGCCGAGAGCACGCCATACACCGAACGCACGAACGACAGGGCATAGCGCTCCTGCATCGGCCACATCAGGCGCTGGTCGATGGCCTGCTTGCTGATCTCGCCCAGGGCCAGATCGTGCAGGCGCGGCATCAGGTGGCGATCAAGAGCTGATCGAGCACTGGCCTTGCGCTTGGCCGACAACCCCCGGTCACGGTTCATCCGGTCCCGGTACCACTCCAGAACATCGCCAACTGTCGTCCAGCTGGTGGTGGTGGACTTGGCATCGGCATCGGCAGCCCGGCGCGCCAGGATGGCCGGCAGTGTGGCCAGCATGGTCTTGGTGTTGATCCCCGGGAAATCGCCGGCCTTGCCCCAGCGCTGGCGGACCACAACGTGCCAGGCGCCGCGGGAGCGGTCCTTACTCGAGTAGCGGAAACGCAGCTCACGATGACGGGTGTCGCGCAGCTGCCGAACTTCGCCGGCGGCGTGACGGCGGATCTCGGCGTCACTGATCGTCACGGTCAGGGTCTTAGAAACGCTCATTGCCGGTCCCCTTGTAGCGCTGGGCATAGCTTCCCCGCCCCATCTCGACCTCGTCGTCGCTGGGAGGCGCTCCTCGGAAGTTCGCGAAACGGCTGTAGCTGCCTTGGCGGTGCACCAAGCATGACCCTGTGCGCCCGTGGCGGTTCTTGTCGACGATCAGCTCTGTGACGCCCTGCTGGCCAGCCTCCGATTCAGGGTCGTCATGAACTAGGATGATCACATCGGCATCCTGCTCGATCTGCCCGCTGTCCTTGAGGTCGCTGGCCTGGGGCTTCTTGTTGGTCCGGTTCGATGGGCCGCGATTGACCTGGGCAAGCGCAATGACCGGTATCCCCAGCTCGCGGCTCAGATTCATGACCGCCGTAGAGTTTCGAGCGACGGCTTCGGTCCGGCTGGCTGCTCGACTGTCAGAACCGATGATTTGCAGGTAGTCGATCAGCAAGACGTCCAACCCCTTCTCGCGCATCAGCGATCTGGCCTCCGCCCTGATCTCAGGCATCGTCATTCCCGGGCGATCGATGAGGTACAACTCGGCTTGCTTGATCGCTCCGGATGCAGCGCCCACCCTGCTCCACTCGTCCTCGTCCAGATCCTTGACGTCTCGTAACCGCTTGAGATCCACACCACCGAGGGAGGCGATAGCGCGAAGGGTTAACTGCTCGCTCGGCATTTCCAGGCTGACGACCAATCCAACGCCCTTACCTCGAGTCGCGATGTGCTGGAGCACCTGCAGACCAAGCATCGTTTTCCCCGAGGCAGGCCGCCCGCCAATGACGACCATTGACTTAGGGGCCAAGTAATCGACCAACTTGTCCAGATCAGCCAGCCCAGTGGACATTTTGGCGGGAGTCTTGTCGTCGAGAACGTCCTGCATATGCTCGAGCACGGTGGGAAGGACTTCGCTCATGCGCTTGTAGCTCCCGCCCCCGCTGTGAAGGTTGCGCAGGTCTGCCATGGCCTGTTGTGATGCCGCGATTACGGCATCCGTTGGCGCCCCCTCTTGAACCATCGCCTGCGCCTGGCCGCCGATATCGATGATGTGCCGGATCACGCCCCACTCCTTGACGTGCTTGGCATAGGCTTTCCAGTTCGCCGCAGAAGGCACTTTGCTGGCCAGTTCGGCGGCGTAGGCGATCACAAGGTCACCGCTGGGCAGCGTGCGGCGCACAGTCCCCACGGTTACCGGATCAATGGGAATGGACCTGTCGTTGCACTCAACCATGGCGTCGAACAGCGCGGCGTTGTCGTCGCGGTAGAAGTCGCCCGAGGTCATCTGCCCGAGAATGTCCTCGACCAATCCTGCGTCACGCTGCAGGCCGGCCTGCAGGACGGCCCCGAGAACGCCGTGCTCGGCTTCGTCGCTGAATAGCTCCCTCATGCCACAGCCCTCATCGAGGACCAGGTGAAACCAACGGCCATGCCGCCGTTCTGCCGCAGGCGATCCAGGGCACGGTCGCCGATGTAGGCCTTCAGGCCCTCAACGCTCAGGTTGCTGATCAGCACGGTCGGCAGCACGGCCTGGTAGCGGCGATCGATGATGTTGTGCAGCAGGCCCAACTCGTATTCCGATCCCTTCTGGCAGCCCACCTCGTCGATCACCAGCAGGTCCAGCCCGCCCAGGTGCACCACCACATCACGGTCGGTGTAACCCGAGCCGGGCACCATTGAGCCGCGGGCGATGCTGACGATGTCTCCGGCCGGTGTGATCAGGGCGCTGGCTCCGTCGGCCACCACGGCTCGGACGATCGAGCTACCCAGGTGGGTCTTGCCGCACCCGACATTGCCGGTCAGCAGCAGAGAACGGCCCGCCCGGTAGTGTTCGGGGAATCGTGCGGCATAGTCGCGGCA
>NZ_JBLUPW010000046.1:0-23415 GCF_048068175.1 Pseudomonas sp. NY15356
TACGACCGATTTGTATGGTGGCGCGCTCTTCAACGCTGAGTTCGGTATAAGACATAGGGGCAGCACCGTACCGGAAAGGTCAGGTGTTGCACTCAGTTTTTGCCGCCGCCCTTCATAACAAGGGCGTCTATGCACTTGGTATTAATCCCGCGTTTTCCATGCGCCAAATCATTACCTGAAACTTTTAATACCGAATGTTTAGCGGAACTTGCTTCTCGGCTAAAAGCGACTAGCGTCAAAGGTCGCAGGCTACACAGAGTGTTTACTCTAGATGGACATGGAGGTGCCAGTGCGCGAGGTCTGCAGCCGGGTAGTCGGCACGCTCCAGGAGGTTGTGAGAAGGAATTTTCCTACTTCACATCGCCATAAACTGACCCAGGTCAGCGAATGGCGAAGACGTCGGATTTACGCTGAGGTCAACGTTCTCCTGGCATGGAGTTGTTAAATGTCTGATTCTCCCGGAAAACTCAAACTGGGTGCACTCGTTGCACTTGTCGTCGGCTCGATGATTGGCGGCGGCATCTTTTCATTACCGCAAAACATGGCGGCCAGCGCCGGCGTCGGCGCCGTGCTGATCGGCTGGGCCATCACCGCCGTGGGTATGTTGACCCTGGCATTCGTGTTCCAGACCCTGGCCAACCGCAAGCCCGACCTCGACGGTGGGGTATATGCCTATGCCAAAGCCGGTTTCGGCGATTACATGGGCTTCTCCTCGGCCTGGGGCTACTGGATCAGCGCCTGGCTGGGCAACGTCGGCTACTTCGTGCTGTTGTTCAGCACGCTGGGCTATTTCTTCCCGATCTTCGGCGAAGGCAATACCCCGGCCGCCGTGATCGGCGCCTCCATCCTGCTGTGGGCAGTGCATTTCCTGGTGCTGCGCGGCATCAAGGAAGCGGCGTTCATCAACCTGGTCACCACGGTGGCCAAGGTCGTGCCGCTGGCGCTGTTCGCCCTGATCTGCCTGTTCGCCTTCAAGCTCGACATCTTCACCGCCGACATCTGGGGCCAAGGCTCTCCCGACCTTGGCAGTGTGATGGACCAGGTGCGCAACATGATGCTGGTCACGGTGTGGGTGTTCATCGGCATCGAGGGCGCGAGCATCTTCTCCTCGCGGGCGGAAAAACGCGCCGACGTGGGCAAGGCCACGGTCATCGGCTTCATCACCGTGCTGCTGTTCCTGGTACTGGTCAACGTGTTGTCGCTGGGCGTGATGACCCAACCGGAGCTGGCCAAGCTGCAGAACCCGTCGATGGCCGCCGTACTCGAGCATGTGGTCGGTCACTGGGGTGCGGTGCTGATCAGCGTCGGCCTGATCATCTCGTTGCTCGGTGCCCTGCTGTCGTGGGTACTGCTGTGCGCCGAGATCATGTTCGCCGCGGCCAAGGACCACACCATGCCGGAGTTCCTGCGCCGCGAGAACGCCAACCATGTGCCGGCCAACGCCCTGTGGCTGACCAACGCCATGGTGCAGATCTTCCTGGTCATCACTTTGTTCTCCAACAGCACCTACCTGTCGCTGATCTACCTCGCCACCTCGATGATCCTGGTGCCCTACCTGTGGTCGGCGGCCTACGCGGTACTGCTGGCAGTGCGCAGCGAGACCTACGAGCAGGCACTGGCCGAACGCCAGAAGGACCTGGTCATCGGTGGCATCGCCCTGCTGTACGCCATCTGGCTGCTGTATGCCGGCGGCGTGAAGTACCTGCTGCTCTCGGCCCTGCTCTATGCCCCCGGCGCGATCCTGTTCGCCAAGGCTAAGCGCGAGGTGGGCCAACCCATCTTCACCAGCGTGGAAAAACTGATCTTCGCAGCCGTCGTGGTTGGCGCCCTGGTGGCGGCCTACGGCCTGTACGACGGTTTCCTGACCCTTTGAATCACGTCTTCGCATTCTTGGAGGAATGAACCATGTCCACGGAAAAACAGAAGTACGGTGTCCACTCCGAAGCAGGCAAGCTGCGCAAGGTAATGGTCTGCGCTCCGGGACTGGCGCACAAGCGCCTGACCCCGAGCAACTGCGACGAGCTGCTGTTCGACGATGTGATCTGGGTCGACCAGGCCAAGCGCGACCACTTCGACTTCGTCACCAAGATGCGCGAGCGCGGCGTGGATGTGCTGGAAATGCATAACCTGCTCACCGACATCGTGCAGAACCCCGAGGCCCTGAAGTGGATCCTCGACCGCAAGATCACCCCTGACACCGTCGGGGTGGGCCTGACCAACGAAGTGCGCAGCTGGCTGGAGGGCCAGGAGCCACGCCACCTGGCCGAGTTTCTGATCGGCGGCGTGGCCGGCCAGGACCTGCCGGAAAGCGAAGGTGCCAGCGTGGTCAAGATGTACAACGACTACCTGGGCCACTCCAGCTTCATCCTGCCGCCGCTGCCCAACACCCAGTTCACCCGCGACACCACCTGCTGGATCTACGGCGGCGTGACCCTCAACCCGATGTACTGGCCGGCGCGACGCCAGGAAACCCTGCTGACCACCGCCATCTACAAGTTCCACCCCGAGTTTACCAAGGCCGACTTCCAGGTCTGGTACGGCGACCCGGACCAAGAGCACGGCCAGGCCACCCTCGAAGGCGGCGACGTCATGCCGATCGGCAAGGGCATCGTGCTGATCGGCATGGGTGAGCGCACCTCGCGCCAGGCCATCGGCCAACTGGCACAGAACCTCTTCGCCAAGGGCGCAGTGGAGCAAGTGATCGTCGCCGGGCTGCCGAAGTCCCGTGCGGCCATGCACCTGGACACCGTGTTCAGCTTCTGCGACCGCGACCTGGTCACGGTTTTCCCGGAAGTGGTGCGCGAGATCGTGCCGTTCATCATCCGCCCGGACGAAAGCAAGCCCTACGGCATGGACGTACGCCGCGAGAACAAGTCGTTCATCGAGGTGGTCGGCGAGCAGCTGGGCGTCAAGCTGCGTGTGGTCGAGACCGGCGGCAACAGCTTCGCCGCCGAGCGCGAGCAGTGGGATGACGGCAACAACGTGGTGGCGCTGGAGCCAGGTGTGGTCATCGGCTACGACCGCAACACCTACACCAATACCTTGCTGCGCAAGGCCGGGATAGAGGTCATCACCATCAGTGCCGGCGAACTGGGCCGGGGCCGTGGCGGCGGCCACTGCATGACCTGCCCGATCGTGCGCGACCCTATCGACTACTAAGCCATCCCCCCGGCTGCCCCCACAAGGTGGCAGCCGGGCCGACCCCGAATCCAAGGAGAACCGTCATGGCGTTCAATATCCACAACCGCAACCTGCTCAGCCTCGAACACCACACCACCCGCGAGCTGAAGTACCTGCTGGACCTGTCCCGCGATCTCAAGCGCGCCAAGTACACCGGCACCGAGCAGCAGCACCTCAAGGGCAACAACATCGCCCTGATCTTCGAGAAGACCTCGACCCGCACCCGTTGCGCCTTCGAAGTTGCCGCCTATGACCAGGGCGCCAACGTCACCTACATCGACCCCAACTCCTCGCAGATCGGCCACAAGGAAAGCATGAAGGACACCGCCCGGGTGCTCGGGCGCATGTACGATGCCATCGAATACCGTGGTTTCAAGCAAGAGATCGTCGAGGAATTGGCCAAGTTCGCCGGCGTTCCGGTGTTCAACGGCCTGACCGACGAGTACCACCCGACCCAGATGATCGCCGACGTGTTGACCATGCGCGAGCACAGCGACAAGCCGCTGCACGACATCAGCTACGCCTACCTGGGCGATGCCCGCAACAACATGGGCAACTCCCTGTTGCTGATCGGCGCCAAGCTCGGCATGGATGTGCGCATTGCCGCACCCCGGGAGCTGTGGCCCCATGACGACCTGGTACAACGCTGCAAGCAATACGCCGAGGAAAGCGGCGCACGCATCACCCTCACCGAAGACCCGAAAGCCGCGGTCGCGGGCGTGGACTTCGTCCATACCGACGTGTGGGTCTCGATGGGCGAGCCGGTCGAGGCCTGGGGCGAGCGCATCAAACTGCTGCTGCCCTACCAGGTGAATAAAGAACTGATGAAGGCCACCGGCAACCCGCGCACCAAGTTCATGCACTGCCTGCCGGCGTTCCATAACTCCGAGACCAAGGTCGGCAAGCAGATCGCCGAACAGTACCCGCACCTGGCCAACGGCATCGAAGTCACCGATGACGTGTTCGAGTCGCCGGCATGCATCGCCTTCGAGCAGGCGGAGAACCGCATGCACACCATCAAGGCGATCCTGGTGTCAACCCTGGCTGACCTCTGACGGCTACCCGCCCCTCTTTGTAGGAGCGGGCTTGCCCCGCTCCCACAAAGAGGGCGGCGCCTTCTCCCTCTTCGCAAAAGGACATTCACCATGCGTATCGTTGTTGCATTGGGCGGCAACGCCCTGCTGCGTCGCGGCGAGCCCATGACCGCCGACAACCAGCGCGCCAATATCCGTACCGCCACCGAGCAGATCGCCAAGATCCACCCAGGCAACGAACTGGTCATCGCCCACGGCAACGGCCCACAGGTCGGCCTGCTGTCACTCCAGGGCCTGGCCTATAAACCCGACGAGGCCTACCCGCTGGATGTGCTCGGCGCCGAGACCGAAGGCATGATCGGCTACATGATCGAACAGGAGCTGGGCAACCTGCTCGACTTCGAAGTGCCCTTCGCCACGCTGTTGACCCAGGTCGAAGTCGACGCCAACGACCCGGCTTTCAAGGACCCGACCAAGTTCATCGGCCCGGTCTACAGCAAAGAGGAGGCCGAGCGCCTGGCCAAGGAAAAAGGCTGGGTGGTCAAGGCCGATGGCGACAAGTATCGCCGTGTGGTCGCAAGCCCCAAGCCCAAGCGCATCTTCGAAATCCGCCCGATCAAATGGCTGCTGGAAAAGAGCAGCATCGTGATCTGTGCCGGCGGCGGCGGCATTCCCACGATGTACGATGAAAACCGCAAGCTCAAGGGCATCGAGGCGGTGATCGACAAGGACCTATGCTCGGCCCTGCTGGCCGAACAGCTGGAGGCGGACCTGCTGATCATCGCCACCGACGTCGACGCGGCCTATATCGACTGGGGCAAGCCCACACAGAAGGCCATTGCCCAGGCCCACCCCGACGCGCTGGAAAAGCTCGGCTTCGCAGCCGGTTCCATGGGGCCGAAGGTGCAGGCCGCCTGCGACTTCGCGCGCCACACCGGCAAGGTGGCGGTAATCAGCTCGCTGGAAAACATCGAGGACATCGTCAAAGGCACCGCCGGCACCCGCGTGAGCACCGAAAAGCCGGGTATCAGCTACCGTTGAATGCAATTGGCGGGCGCATCGCCCGCCGTTTTCAACCTTCCGGAGGACTCCGCCATGGCCCAGTACAAGCCCGGGCACGTACATATCGAGCGCACCGCGCTCAACCCGAATGACCACAGCTACGACCTGAACATCGAATACGAAGCGGCGCAGGACCCCAAGGAAGGCAGAGGCATCCAGTTCCACATGCATGGCAGCATCGAGGGCAAGGCGGTCGACGAGAAGTTCTTCCTGGCCAAGGACCAGGTCCTGCCGAGTTTTCTCATGCAGCTCAGCCGCAAGGCCCAGTCGCACCTACCGCCGCCGAAGAAGTTCGAGAACCTCGGCTCGCCGCACAAGCTCTACGACTATATGTTCGAGGACATTCGCCAGAAGCTGGACGTGAAGTCGGGCGACCCGATCAAGCCTGAGCATCTGGAGTGATGTGAGAAACCTGGGGCCGCGCAGCGGCCCCGACAATGTTGAGGCATACTACCGCCCTCCCCCGGCTACAGCCTCATCAACCCCATGCGCATCCACGTCAGCTTCATCGACCGCGTCGGCATCACCCAGGAAGTCCTGGCCCTGCTCGGTGCCCGCAACCTCAACCTGGACGCCGTGGAGATGGTTCCGCCCAACGTCTACATCGACGCGCCGACGCTGAGCCCCGCCGTGCTGGAGGAGCTTCACGACGCGCTGTTCGAAGTCCAGGGCGTGCAATCGGTCGAAGTGGTCGACATCCTTCCCGGCCAGCGCCGCCACCTGCAGCTCGACGCGCTGCTGGCCGCGATGAGCGACCCTGTGCTAGCAGTGGACAGCGCAGGCCTGGTGCTGCTGGCCAATCCCGCACTGATCGCCCTGTGCGGGCGCGAGTCCGCCGGCCGCTCGGTGGGCGACCTGTTCAACGACCCCGGGCTGCTCGAAGCCCTGCTGGAAAACAACTTCCACCTGCCGATGCGCGAGATGCAGCTCAACGGCCAGAGCCTGCTGCTCGATGCCACCCCGATCACCAACGCCGGCGGCCTGCTGACGCTCTACCCGCCGACGCGCATGGGCGAACGCCTCTCGGCGCTGCGTCACGACCACGCCGAAGGCTTCGACGCCCTGCTTGGCGACTCGCCGGCGATCCGCACCCTCAAGGCCCGCGCCCTGCGGGTAGCAGCCCTGGACGCGCCGCTGCTGGTGCATGGCGAGACCGGCACCGGCAAGGAGCTGGTGGCCCGTGCCTGCCATGCCATCAGCAGCCGCCATGCCGCCCCGTTCCTCGCCCTGAACTGCGCGGCCCTGCCCGAGAGCCTGGCCGAGAGCGAACTGTTCGGCTATGCCCCAGGCGCCTTCACCGGCGCGCAGCGCGGCGGCAAGCCAGGGCTGATGGAGCTGGCCAACCAGGGCACGGTGTTCCTCGACGAGATTGGCGAGATGTCGCCCTACCTGCAGGCCAAGCTGCTGCGTTTTCTCAGCGACGGCAGCTTCCGCCGGGTCGGCGGCGACCGTGAGGTCAAGGTCGATGTACGCATCATCAGCGCCACCCACCGCGACCTGGAGCGCATGGTCGCCGAAGGTACCTTCCGCGAAGACCTGTTCTACCGCCTCAACGTGCTCAACCTGCAAGTTCCTCCCCTGCGCGAGCGGGGCCAGGACATCCTCCTGCTGGCGCATTTCTTCATGCAGCAGGCCTGCACGCAGATCCAGCGCACACCCTGCCGCCTGGCCCCGGCCACCCATTCGGCGCTGCTCGCCAACCCCTGGCCGGGCAATGTGCGTCAGCTGCAGAACGTGATCTTCCGCGCCGCGGCCATCTGCGAAGGCAGCCTGGTGGACATCGGCGACCTGGATATCGCCGGCACGTCCGTGGCGCGTGGCCAGGACGGCGAAGTGGCGAGCCTGGAGCAAGCGGTGCAGGCATTCGAACGCGATCTGCTGCAGCGCTTGTACCTGAGCTACCCCTCGACCCGGCAATTGGCCGGGCGCCTGCAGACCTCGCACACCGCCATTGCCCAACGGCTGCGCAAATACGGTATTCCGAGCAAGAATTGAATAGTGACGAGTGAAGTTTAACTACGATGCGGCCTAGCTGTACCTTGCCCTGCCTGTCTTCGCCGCCCCTGATCGCCGCGCGTGCCGCCAAGCTGACAAAAATGTAACCATTGCCTCAGGCAGCTGACAGCCGTCGCTGCCTAGGCTAGGACCATGAGCGAGCTGTGGCGCAAAGCCCAGCCCGACAGCCTGACCGCGCCGATGGATCGCGCAGGCTCCATTGACTCATGGGACATACACGGCATGCATTGCAAAACCTCGAGGCGAACCTTCGTCAAGGGCCTGGCCGCAGGTGGCATCCTGGGCGGCCTGGGCCTGTGGCGCAGCCCGGTATGGGCACTCACCAGCCCTGGGCAGCCCACGGTGCTGAGCGGTACCGAATTCGACCTGTTCATTGGCCAGACGCCGGTGAACATCACCGGCGCCCCGTGCACGGCCATGACCATCAACGGCACCCTGCCCGGTCCGCTCCTGCGCTGGCGTGAGGGCGACACGATCACCCTGCGCGTGCGCAACCGCCTGCAGGAAGACACCTCGATCCATTGGCACGGCATCATCCTGCCGGCCAACATGGACGGCGTGCCGGGCCTGAGCTTCCACGGCATCGCGCCGGACGGCATGTATGAGTACCGGTTCCAGGTCAGGCAGAGCGGCACCTACTGGTACCACAGCCATTCCGGGCTTCAGGAACAGGTGGGGGTATACGGCCCCCTGGTGATCGACCCGAAGGAACCCGAGCCCTTCCAGTACGACCGCGACTACGTGGTGATGCTCAGCGACTGGACCGACGAGAACCCGGCCCGGGTCATGGCCAAGCTGAAGAAACAGTCCGACTACTACAACTTCCACAAGCGCACCGTGGGCGACTTCATCAACGACGTGGGCGAGAAAGGCTGGTCGGCCACCCTGGCCGACCGCAAGATGTGGGCCGAGATGAAGATGAGCCCCACGGACCTCGCCGACGTCAGTGGGTATACCTATACCTACCTGATGAACGGCCAGGCACCGGACAGTAACTGGACAGCCATCTTCAAGCCGGGCGAGAAGATCCGCCTGCGCTTTATCAACGGCTCTGCCATGAGCTACTTCGATGTCCGCATTCCAGGCCTGAAGATGACCGTGGTCGCCGCCGACGGGCAGCCCGTCGAGCCGGTGAGCATCGACGAGTTTCGCATCGCCGTCGCGGAAACCTACGATGTGCTCGTGGAGCCTACCGCTGAGCAGGCCTACACGATCTTCGCCCAGTCCATGGACCGCACCGGTTATGCCCGCGGCACCCTGGCCGTGCAGCATGGCCTGAGCGCGGCGATACCGGCGCTCGACCCACGCCCCCTGATCAGCATGGCCGACATGGGCATGGATCACAGCGCCATGGGCGGCATGGATCATGACATGCAAGGCGACATGGCCGGCATGGACCACAGCCAGATGGCGGGCATGAACCATGGCGCCGCCGGTGGCCAGATGCAGCAGCACCCGGCCTCGGAAAACAACAGCCCGCTGGTCGACATGCAGACCATGACCCCTACGCCCAAGCTGGACGACCCGGGCATCGGCCTGCGCGACAACGGCCGCAAGGTCCTGACCTACGCCGACCTGCGCAGCACCTTCATCGACCCGGACGGCCGCGAGCCCGGCCGCACGGTCGAGCTGCACCTGACCGGCCACATGGAGAAGTTCTCCTGGTCGTTCGATGGCATCAAGTTTTCCGACGCCGAGCCGTTGCGCCTGAAGTACGGCGAACGCCTGCGCATCACCCTGGTCAACGACACCATGATGACCCACCCCATCCACCTCCATGGCATGTGGAGCGACCTCGAGGATGAGCACGGCAACTTCATGGTGCGCAAGCACACCATCGACATGCCCCCGGGCTCCAGGCGCAGCTATCGCGTCACTGCCGACGCGCTGGGCCGCTGGGCCTACCACTGCCATCTGCTGTTCCACATGGAAATGGGCATGTTCCGTGAAGTCCGTGTGGACGAATGAGGAGAGCCGCGATGAACGAATCCAACCTGCGCAAAACCCTGTTCGGCAGCCTGCTGGCCTTCGGCCTGGCCGTGTTGTCGACGCCTACGGCCCTGGCCGCTGATGAGCATGACGCACACCAGAAAGGCTCGGCGGGCATGATGGAGAAAATGGACCATGGGCAGATGGACCACAGCAAGATGCCCATGGACCACGGCAAGATGCCTATGGACCATGGAAAAATGATGGATCACGGCTCGATGAAGCCTGAGCCGAAAACGGACAAGGCACAAGCGGGCAAGGACAATGATCAGTAGAACCATGGCGTCATCGGCACTGGCAGCGCTTGTCTCGCTCGTGGCCCTGGGCCCGGCAAGCGCAGCCGAAGGCATGGACCACAGCCAGATGGACCATGGCCAGATGCAGGGCATGGATCACAGTCAGATGAACCATGCCGCGCCAGGCACTTTGCCAACGACCGAAAGCCGCACCCCCATCCCGGTGCTGACGGACGCCGACCGCAAGGCGGCCTTTCCCCCGCTCCCAGGGCATGGCGTTCACGACAGCGCGATCAACACCTTCTTCCTGCTCGACCAACTGGAATATCAGGACGCCGATGACGGCAGCACCGTGAGCTGGGATGCGTCGGGCTGGATTGGCGGTGATGTCGATCGCCTCTGGCTGCGCTCCGAAGGCGAACGTACCAATGGCGTGACCGAGGAAGCCGAGGTCCAGGCGCTCTGGGGCCATGCCATCGGGCCCTGGTGGGACGTGGTCACCGGTATTCGCCAGGACTTCAAGCCTGGCACCCCGCAAACCTGGGCCGCGTTCGGGCTGCAAGGCATGGCGCTCTATGCCTTCGAGGCCGAAGCGACGGCGTTCATTGGCGAAAACGGCCAGAGCGCACTGCGCCTGGAAGGTGACTACGACATCCTGCTCACCAATCGGCTGATCCTCCAACCGACGGCAGAAGTGAACGTCTATGGCAAGAACGATGAAGCACGAGGCGTAGGCTCCGGCCTGGCCAACACCGAAGTCGGCCTGCGCCTGCGTTATGAAATACGGCGCGAGTTCGCGCCCTACATCGGCGTCACGTGGAGCCGCGCATACGGCAATACCGCCGACATACTGCGCGACGAGGGCGAGGATGTGCAAGAAGCCCGCTTCGTGGCCGGTATCCGTATGTGGTTCTGAGACCCTGACATGAAAAGAACAATAAAGACGCTGAGCCTTGCAAGTGCCGCAGGTGGCGTGGCCATCCTGGGGGTGGCCTATTTCGGCCTGGTCAACGTGGGGGCCGACGACCCGCATTTCGCCCCGGTCCATGCCTTCCTGGCCATGGCCCGCGACCGCTCCATCGAGGTACGTGCGCGCAATCTCGAGGTCCCCGACCTCAAGGATCGAGCCTTGATCCGTGCAGGCGCCGGCAACTACAACGCCATGTGCGTCGGCTGCCACCTGGCGCCAGGGGTGGAAAAGACCGAACTGAGCCAAGGCCTGTACCCCGCTCCGCCGAACCTGGCCAAGCCAGGGCTGGATGCAAGCCCTGCCCTGGCGTTCTGGACCATCAAGCACGGCATCAAGGCAACGGGCATGCCGGCCTGGGGCAAGAGCATGGCAGACCCGTACATCTGGGGCCTCGTCGCGTTCCTCCAGCAATTGCCCTCTTTGGACGCCGAGCAATACCAAGCGTTGGTCGCCAGCAGCTCGGGGCACCAGCATGGCGGCGGCGAAACCCGGATGCACGATGCGCCCGGAGGCCACGGCGCCCATCATGGCACCACCCCGGTGCAGGAAGCGACCGCCCCCAACACCCACCACCATGCGGACGGCAAGAAACACGTCCACCATTGAAGGCCGGACAGGGTCTTTCGTATCGATTTCGCTACAGTGTAGCGAAATCACTCCAACGTCTTTCGGCCACCGATACGCAAGGGTTTGATCCACCATGGCTTTTCAATCGCCACCGATCTGTAGCGATTTCATTACAAACCGCTAGGGCAAACCGCCGCGTAAATCGCTGCCCGCCTTGATTTCCGGGGCCTCGCGCTGATTGGCCGCATTATTGCTAAGGGAATCGCGACCAAGAGCGCGGAACCACCGCGCCTACCTCCCCTGCTTCGAGGATTCCCCATGAGCGAGTTGCGTTTCACCGAAGATCACGAATGGCTGCGCGTCGAGGCTGACGGCAGTGTCACCGTGGGCATCACCGCCTATGCCCAGAACGCCCTCGGCGATGTGGTCTACGTGCAACTGCCAGAACTGCAGCAGTACGAAAAAGGCGCTGAAGCCTCCACCGTGGAGTCGGTGAAAGCCGCCAGCGGCGTGTACATGCCCCTGACCGGTGAAGTGATCGCGGTCAATGAAAACCTCAACGACAGCCCTGAATTGGTCAACGAAGACCCACTGGGCGAAGGCTGGTTCTTCCGCTTCGTCCCCGCCGATGCCAACGCTGTCGGCAAGTTGCTCGACCAGGCCGCCTACGACCGCCTGATCAACGAAAACGCCTGAGGAACCGCCAATGACCCTCAACCTCGGCACTGCCAACGAATTCATCGCCCGCCACATCGGCCCACGTAGCGCGGATGAGCAGGCCATGCTCGCCACCCTGGGCTTCGAGTCGCTCGATGCCATGACCGCCGCAGTCATCCCCGACACCATCAAGGGCACCAGCGTGCTCGGCAACGCCGACGGCCAGAGCGAGGCCGATGCCCTCGCCGACCTCAAGGCCATCGCCAGCAAGAACCAGCTGTTCAAGAACTACATCGGCCAGGGCTACTACAACACCCACACGCCAGCTCCGATCCTGCGCAACCTGCTGGAAAACCCGGCCTGGTACACCGCGTACACGCCCTATCAGCCGGAAATCTCCCAAGGCCGCCTGGAAGCGCTGCTCAACTTCCAGACCCTGATCAGCGACCTGACCGGTCTGCCGATCGCCAACGCCTCGCTGCTCGACGAAGCCACCGCCGCCGCCGAGGCCATGACCTTCTGCAAGCGCCTGTCGAAGAACAAGGCCGGCCACGCGTTCTTCGCCTCCATCCATTGCCACCCGCAGACCCTCGACGTGCTGCGCACCCGTGCCGAACCCCTGGGCATCGAAGTGGTAGTGGGCGACGAGCGTGAGCTGGGCGGTGTCGGCAACTTCTTCGGCGCCCTGCTGCAATACCCGGCCAGCAACGGCGACGTATTCGACTACAGCGAGCTGGTACAGCGCTTCCACGCCAGCAACGCCCTGGTGGCGGTGGCCGCCGACCTGCTGGCCCTGACCCTGCTCACCCCGCCGGGCGAATTCGGCGCCGACGTGGCCATCGGCAGCGCCCAGCGCTTCGGTGTACCGCTGGGCTTCGGCGGCCCGCACGCGGCCTATTTCGCCACCCGCGATGCGTTCAAGCGCGACATGCCCGGCCGTCTGGTCGGCGTGTCCATCGATCGCTTCGGCAAGACTGCCCTGCGCCTGGCCATGCAGACCCGCGAGCAGCACATCCGCCGCGAGAAGGCCACCAGCAATATCTGCACCGCGCAGGTGTTGCTGGCCAACATCGCCAGCATGTTCGCCGTGTACCACGGCCCGGCCGGCCTCAAGCGCATCGCCGAACGCACCCACGCCCTGACCGCCATCCTCGCCACCGGCCTGGAGCAGTTGGGCGTCAAGGTCGTTACCCGCGCGTACTTCGACACCCTGACCCTGGCCACTGGTGACGCCACCGCCCGCCTGCACGAGCAGGCCCGGGCCCAGGGCATGAACCTGCGCCAGGTCGACGCCACCCACTTGGGCCTGTCCCTGGACGAAACCTGCACCCAGGCCGATGTCGAGGCCCTGTGGCAGCTGTTCGCCGAAGGCAAGGCCCTGCCGGCCTTCGCCAGCCTGGCCGCCAGCAGCGACTCGCGCCTGCCGGCTACCCTGCTGCGCCAGTCGGCGATCCTCGAACACCCGGTGTTCAACCGCTACCACAGCGAAACCGAGCTGATGCGCTACCTGCGTCGCCTGGCCGACAAGGACCTGGCCCTGGACCGCAGCATGATCCCGCTGGGTTCGTGCACCATGAAGCTCAACGCCGCCAGCGAGATGATCCCGGTGACCTGGGCCGAGTTCGGCAACCTGCACCCCTTCGCCCCGGCCGAGCAGAGCCAGGGCTACCTGCAGATGACCCGCGAACTGGAAGCCATGCTCTGCGCCGCCACCGGCTACGACGCCGTGTCGCTGCAGCCCAACGCCGGCTCCCAGGGCGAGTACGCAGGCCTGCTGGCCATCCGCGCCTACCACCGCAGCCGCGGCGAAGGCCACCGCGACATCTGCCTGATCCCGTCCTCGGCCCACGGCACCAACCCTGCCACTGCACACATGGCTGGCATGCGTGTGGTGGTCACCGCCTGCGACGCACGTGGCAACGTCGATGTCGAAGACCTGCGCGCCAAGGCCGTCGAGCATCGTGATCGCCTGGCCGCGATCATGATCACCTACCCGTCGACCCACGGTGTGTTCGAGGAGGCGATCGGCGAGATCTGCGCGATCATCCACGACAATGGCGGCCAGGTGTACATCGACGGCGCCAACATGAACGCCATGGTCGGCCTGTGTGCCCCGGGCAAGTTCGGCGGCGATGTTTCGCACCTGAACCTGCACAAGACCTTCTGCATCCCCCACGGCGGCGGTGGCCCAGGCGTCGGCCCGATCGGCGTCAAGTCGCACCTGGCGCCGTTCCTGCCGGGCCATGCGGCCCTGGAGAACACCCAGGGCGCGGTCTGCGCCGCGCCATTCGGCAGCGCCAGCATCCTGCCGATCACCTGGATGTACATCCGCATGATGGGCGGCGTGGGCCTCAAGCGCGCTTCGCAGATGGCCATCCTCAACGCCAATTACATCGCCCGCCGCCTGGAAGAGCACTATCCTGTCCTGTATACCGGCGGCAATGGCCTGGTGGCCCACGAGTGCATCCTCGACCTGCGCCCGCTCAAGGACAGCAGCGGCATCAGCGTCGACGACGTGGCCAAGCGCCTGATCGACTTCGGCTTCCACGCCCCGACCATGTCCTTCCCGGTGGCCGGCACCTTGATGATCGAACCGACCGAGAGCGAGTCCAAGGAAGAACTGGACCGTTTCTGCGACGCGATGATCCGGATCCGCGAGGAAATCCGCGCAGTCGAGAACGGCACCCTGGACAAGGACGACAACCCGCTGAAGAACGCCCCGCACACCGCGGCGGAGCTGGTCGGTGAATGGGCCCACGGCTATAGCCGCGAGCAGGCGGTGTACCCGCTGCCGAGCCTGGTGGAGGCCAAGTACTGGCCGCCGGTGGGCCGGGTCGACAACGTGTACGGCGACCGCAACCTGGTCTGTGCCTGCCCGTCGATCGAGAGCTACCAGGACGCCTGATGGCTTTCGTGCCCGCCACCTGACCTGTGGGAGCGGGCTTGCCCCGCGATAGCGTCAGCCGCCGTGACATGGTTGGCTGTTCCGGCGCCATCGCGGGGCAAGCCCGCTCCCACAAGGCCGCGCAACCCACGCAGGAGGTAGCAGCATGTCACTGAGCGTCTTCGACCTGTTCAAGATCGGCATCGGCCCCTCCAGCTCGCACACGGTCGGCCCCATGCGGGCGGCCGCACGCTTTGCCGAAGGGCTTCGCCGCGATGGTCTGCTCACCCGCACCGTAAGCGTCAAGGCCGAGCTGTATGGCTCGCTCGGCGCCACCGGCAAGGGCCATGGCAGCGACAAGGCCGTGCTGCTGGGCCTTGAAGGCGAGCACCCGGATACCGTCGACACCGAGGCCATCCCCGCCCGCCTGCAAGCGATCCGCGACAGCGGCCGCCTGCGCCTTTTGGGCGAACATGAAATCGCCTTCGTCGAGAAACAGCACCTGGCGATGATCCGCAAGCCCCTGGCCTACCACCCCAACGGCATGATCTTTCGCGCCTTCGACGAAGCCGGCCTGCAAATCCGCAGCCGGGAGTACTACTCGGTGGGGGGGGGTTTCGTGGTCGACGAGGACGCTGCCGGTCACGACCGGATCGTCGAGGACAGCACCGTGCTGGCCTACCCGTTTCGCACCGCCAAGGAACTGCTCGCCCACTGCAGCGAGCAGCACCTGTCGATCAGCCAGGTGATGCTGGCCAACGAAGCGGCCTGGCGGCCCGAAGCCGAGACCCGCTCGGGGCTGCTGCGCATCTGGCAGGTCATGCAGGACTGCGTCGAAGCCGGTTGCCGCCACGAAGGCATCCTGCCCGGCGGGCTCAAGGTCAAGCGGCGGGCGCCGGCGCTGTATCGCCAGCTCAGTCGTCACCCTGAAGCCAGCCTGCGCGATGCATTGTCGGTGCTCGACTGGGTCAACCTCTACGCCCTGGCGGTGAACGAGGAAAACGCCTACGGCGGGCGGGTGGTCACCGCACCGACCAACGGCGCGGCAGGCATCGTCCCGGCGGTACTGCACTACTACATGCGCTTTGTCCCTGGCGCCAGCGAGGACGGGGTGGTGCGCTTTCTGCTCACGGCGGCTGCCATCGGCATCCTGTACAAGGAAAACGCTTCGATCTCCGGTGCTGAAGTCGGCTGCCAGGGCGAGGTGGGCGTGGCCTGCTCCATGGCGGCCGGCGCGTTGTGCGAAGTCATGGGCGGCAGCCCGCAACAAGTGGAGAACGCCGCCGAGATCGGCATGGAACACAACCTGGGCCTGACCTGCGACCCCATCGGCGGGTTGGTCCAGGTGCCTTGCATCGAGCGCAACGCCATGGGCTCGGTCAAGGCGATCAACGCGGTGCGCATGGCCCTGCGTGGCGACGGGCAACACTATGTCTCGCTCGACAAGGTCATCCGCACCATGCGCCAGACCGGCGCAGACATGAAAAGCAAATACAAGGAGACTGCCCGCGGCGGTCTGGCCGTCAACATCATCGAGTGTTGACCCGAATAACAACGAGGAACCATCGATGTCCGAAACACTGCAAAAGACCCCGCTGCACGCCCTGCACCTGGAACTGGGCGCCCGCATGGTGCCGTTCGCCGGCTATGACATGCCGGTGCAGTATCCGCTGGGCGTACTCAAGGAGCACCTGCACACCCGCGAGCAGGCGGGCCTGTTCGACGTCTCGCACATGGGCCAGATCCGCCTGCGCGGCAGCGATGCCGCCAAGGCCCTGGAAACCCTGGTGCCGGTGGACATCATTGACCTGCCGGTGGGCATGCAGCGCTACGCCATGTTCACCAACGAGCAAGGCGGCATCCTTGACGACCTGATGGTCGCCAACCTGGGCGACGACGAACTGTTCCTGGTGGTCAACGCCGCCTGCAAGGACCAGGACCTGGCCCACCTGCAAAAGCACATCGGCTCCCGCTGCGAGATCGAGCCGCTGTTCGAGGCGCGCGCCCTGCTCGCCCTGCAAGGCCCGGCGGCGGTCAAGGTGCTCGAGCGCCTGGCGCCGGAAGTCGCCAGCATGACGTTCATGCAGTTCCGCCCTGTCACCCTGCTCGGCGCCGACTGCTATGTCAGCCGCTCGGGCTACACCGGTGAAGACGGTTACGAGATCTCGGTCCCGGTAGCCAATGCCGAAGCCTTGGCCCGTCGACTGCTGGCTGAGCCCGAGGTACAGCCGATCGGCCTGGGCGCACGCGACTCGCTGCGCCTGGAGGCCGGCCTGTGCCTGTATGGCCACGACATGAACACCAGCACCACGCCGGTGGAAGCCAGCCTGCTGTGGGCTATCTCCAAAGTACGCCGCGCCGACGGCGAACGTGCCGGTGGTTTCCCTGGCGCCCATGCCATCTTCGAGCAGCAACGGCAAAGTGTTGCTCGCAAGCGCGTTGGCCTGCTGCCACTGGAACGCACTCCGGTTCGCGAAGGCGCACAGATCGTCGACGCGGACGGGCGCACGGTCGGTGAAGTCTGCAGCGGTGGTTTCGGTCCGACCCTCGGCGCACCGGTCGCCATGGGATATGTCGAGAGCGAACATGCCGCGCTCGATACCGCATTGTTTGCTGTAGTGCGTGGCAAGCAGGTGGCCTTGAAGGTCAGCAAAATGCCTTTCGTTGCGCAACGTTACTATCGTGGTTGATTGACTGTGGGCGGGTTCGTCATATTCGTTTTCGAACCTGCCCAATAACTTTTGAACATAGCGCCAGCCCAGGCGCCACGCCGTTTCCGACAATTTTGTCGGTTATCGGCAAAAGCCCGGAATCCGGTGGTCCGCAGGGCTTGTTTTTGTCGACGGAGTTAGCGTAGAGTCACTGCACTGTGTTTGCATGGGTCGCAACAGTTCGTGACCTGGGCCAGTAGCTGAATCTGCTACAACCCGTTCGACGTCTCTTACTTTCCTGCAACCCAGCCCGGTACTCTTTCCTATCCGTTGATACGAAAGAAACTGTCATCAAAATTTAAGCTTCATAGGAAACAAGACAATGGCTGAGCGTCAGAACGGTACCGTCAAGTGGTTCAATGACGAGAAAGGTTACGGCTTCATCACCCCAGAAAGCGGTCCGGATCTGTTCGTGCACTTCCGTGCCATCGAAGGTAACGGCTTCAAGAGCCTGAAAGAAGGCCAGAAAGTCTCCTTCGAGGCCGTTCAAGGCCAGAAAGGCATGCAAGCCGACAAGGTTCAGGTCATCGCCTAAGCGAGATCCAGACTTCAAAAAGCCCCTGCCAAGTGCAGGGGCTTTTTTTTATCCGTAGAATACCGGCTTCGCCATCTGGAGCCGCCCTGCATGTCCAAGCCTTTGCTCACCCCCCAGGGTGACTTCCCTCCGGTCGGCCTGGGCCGACGCCTGGCCGCGATGTTCTATGACTTTCTCTTGTGCACCGCGCTGCTGATCGTCACCGCCGGCCTCTACAAGCTGGTGCAGATGGCGATCATCGGCGAGGCGCGCATGCGCGAGCTGACCGATGCCGGTGCCCTGGATGGCGACCCGCTGCTGTCGACGATCCTGCTGTTCGCCCTGTTCGGCTTCTTCGCCAAGTTCTGGACCCACGGCGGCCAGACCCTGGGCATGCAGGTGTGGGGCGTACGGGTGCAGAACGCCGACGGCAGCGCCATCAGCCTGTGGCAGGCGTTGTTGCGCTTCGTGGTGGCCATTGCGTCGTGGCTGTGCCTGGGCCTGGGGTTTCTCTGGGCACTGGTCGACAAGCGCAAGCGCGGCTGGCATGACATCTATTCTGAAACCCAGCTGGTGCGGGTACCCAAGCGCAAGTGAAGCCTACCCACCTGTAGGTGCGACACAAAAAAGCCGACCCTGAGGTCGGCTTCTTGTTTCAAATCAGGCACTACCCTGCCCGGCGCAGCAACCATACGCCCGCCAGGGCGCAGATCCCGGCGGGTATCACCACCGCCAGCAGCGGCGGGAAGCCGAACACCTGGCTCGATGGCCCCAAAAGGTCCTGGCCGATACGGAACACGAAGCCCACCAGCACACCGGTGAACACCCGCTGGCCGAGGGTCACCGAACGCAGTGGGCCGAAGATGAAGGAAATCGCCATCAGCACCAGGGCCGCAGTGACCACCGGCTGCAACACCTTGGTCCAGAACGCCAGCCAGTAACGTGCGTTGTTCAGGCCTTGCTCGGACAGGTAGTGGATGTAGTCCCACAGGCCGGTGATCGACAGCGACTCGGGCGCCAGGATCACAGTGTTGAGCAATTGCGGCGTCACCGAGACGTCCCAGCGCTCCTGGGGCGTCTTCACTACCTCGGTGTGGTCGCCACGGAAGTGGGTGGTGGCGACGTCGCTGAGGATCCAGTGGTCCTGGTTGTACTGCGCCCGGCGCGCGAAGCTCGAGGTCACGATGTGACGCTCGGCGTCGAAGCGGTAGCGGGTCACGCCCAGCAGCAGGCCATTGGGCTGCACCGAGTTGATGTGCACGAACTCCTCGCCCTGGCGGTGCCACATGCCGCGCTTGGAGCTCTGCGCATCGCCACCGCCCTGGGCCAGGGACCGGTCAGCCTGGGCCTTGTTCTCGGTGACCGGGGCCACGTATTCACCGATCAGCAGGCCGACCAGCATGAGCACCAGCATCGGCTTCATCACCGCCCAGACGATGCGCCCGATGGACACGCCAGCAGCGCGCATGATGGTCAGCTCGCTGCTGCTGGCCAGGCTGCCCAGGCCGATCAGGCAGCCGATCAGCGCGGCCATCGGCAGCATCTCGTACAACCGGCGTGGCGCGGTCAGCAGCACGAAGCGGCCGGCGTCCATCACCGTATAGGTGTTGCTCAGGTCGCCCATCTCGTCGATGAAGGCGAACAGCGAGGCCAGGCCGAGGATGATCCCCAGTACCGCCAGGATGGCCAGCAGCACGCTCTGGCCGATGTAGCGATCCAGCTTAGCCATGGGCCACCTCCGAACGACGGGCGGCGAGCTTCAGGCGCAGCGGCTCCCAGTACATCAGGCCCAGGCCTATCAGCAGGAACAGCCCATGTACCCACCACATGCCCAGGGCGATCGGGATCTTGCCCTTTTCCAGGGCGCCGCGTACGGAAATCAACATCGTCAGGTAGGCCATGTACAAAAGAATCGCCGGCAGCAGCTTGAGGAAACGACCTTGGCGCGGGTTGACGCGCGACAGCGGCACGGCCAGCAGGGTCACCACGAAGACCAGCAGCGGCAGCGACAGGCGCCACTGCAGCTCGGCCTGCTCGCGCAGCGCCTTCTTGCCGAACAGTTGGGAGGTGGGGATGGCCTCGCGGTCGGTCACCTCCTCGCTGACTTCAGGCTTGGGCAACAGCACGCCATAGGTGTCGTACTTGATCGCGCGGTAATCGGCCTGGCCCGGGTTGCCGTCGTAGCGGTAGCCGTTTTCCAGGATCAGGTAGCGATTGCCGTCGGCCTGCACTTCCTGGTGGCCTTTTTCGGCGACCAGCACCGACGGCGCGCGGTCCTTGGTCTTGTCCTGGTTGAAGCGCTTCTCGGAGATGAACACACCGCTCAGGTTGATGCGATCGTCGGTCAGCTCCTCGGTGTAGGTCACCCGCGAGCCGTCGCGAAGGGTCTGGAAGCGCCCGGGCACCAGGGTATCGAACTCGGTCAGGGCGTCCTGCTGGTTGATGATCTGCTGCACCTGGGCCACGCCTTGGGGCGCCAGGCTCAGGCTCAGCCAGGCCACCAGCAGGGCGACCAGCCCGGCCGGGGCCAGGGTCAGCAGCAGCAGGCGTTGCTGGCTCATGCCCGTGGCCGAGAGCACGGTCATCTCGCTTTCCAGGTAGAGCCGGCCGTAGGCCAGGAGAATGCCGAGGAACAGGCCCAGCGGCAGGATCAGCTGCAGGAAGCCCGGCAGGCGGAAGCCCATGATCAGGAACAGCACACTCGGGTCGAGCACGCCCTGGGCGGCCTGGGCCAGGTACTTGATGAAGCGCCCGCTCATGATGATCACCAGCAGCACGGCGCTGACGGCGCTCAAGGTCACCAGGACCTCGCGGGACAGATAACGGAAGACGATCAAACCAGACACTCCTGGGTTGTCAGGGGCGCAAAGCCGTTCAAGGGCTTCGGACAGCCAAGACCTATGCCGGTTCGCCGAAGGCGAACCTCCATGTAAAGTGCGCGCATTATCCTGTGATTGGCAGTGCCTGTCACTTGGCCGCGCATGACGGCGCATATCGGGGTTGTCATCGAGGTTGCCGCAGGCTCAAACTGGCAGCTTTTCCACTGGCACGCGAGCACGCGGCCAGGCCCGTTTCGAGCGTGTGCACGAGACCGCGCCAACTGACTGATCATTCGGGGACCCTGACATGGAACTGGTTGTAAAAAGTGTAGCCGCCGCCTCCTTGAAAACCGCCACCTTGGTATTGGCTGTCGGTGAAGGGCGCAAGCTCGGCGATATCGCCAAGGCCGTCGACCAGGCCAGCAACGGTGCCATCAGCACCGTGCTCAAGCGTGGTGACCTCGCCGGCAAGCCCGGCCAGACCCTGCTGCTGCACAGCCTGCCAGGCCTCAAGGCCGAGCGTGTGCTGTTGGTCGGCAGCGGCAAGGAGGCCCTGGGCGATCGCGCCTGGCGCAAGCTGGTCGCCAGCGTCGCCGGCGTGCTCAAGGGCCTGAACGGCAGCGACGCGGTGCTGGCCCTGGACGACGTCGGCGTCACCGGCCGTGATGCCCACTATGGCAAGTACCGCCTGCTGGCCGAGACCCTGCTCGACGGCGAATACGTGTTCGACCGCTTCAAGAGCCAGAAGCCCGACCCTCGCGCGCTGAAGAAGATCACCCTGCTGACCGACAAGGCCGGCCAGGGCGAGGTCGAACGCGCCGTGAAACACGCCAGCGCCATCGCCGCAGGTATGGCCTTCACCCGCGACCTGGGCAACCTGCCGCCGAACCTGTGCCACCCAAGCTTCCTGGCCGAGCAGGCCAAGGAACTGGGCAAGGCGCACAAGAACCTCAAGGTCGAGGTCCTGGACGAAAAGAAGATCAAGGACCTGGGCATGGGTGCCTTCTATGCCGTGGGTCAGGGCAGCGACCAGCCGCCACGCCTGATCGTGCTCAACTACCAGGGCGGCAAGAAGAGCGATAAGCCCTTCGTGCTGGTCGGCAAGGGCATCACCTTCGACACCGGCGGCATCAGCCTCAAGCCCGGTGCCGGCATGGATGAAATGAAGTACGACATGTGCGGCGCCGCCAGCGTGTTCGGTACCCTGCGCGCGGTCCTGCAGCTGCAGCTGCCGATCAACCTGGTGTGCCTGCTGGCCTGTGCCGAGAACATGCCAAGCGGCGGTGCCACCCGCCCGGGTGACATCGTCACCACCATGAGCGGCCAGACCGTGGAAATCCTCAACACCGACGCCGAAGGCCGCCTGGTGCTGTGCGACACCCTGACCTACGCCGAGCGCTTCAAGCCCCAGGCAGTGGTCGACATCGCCACCCTGACCGGCGCCTGCATTGTCGCCCTGGGCAGCCACACCTCGGGCCTGATGGGCAACAACGACGACCTGGTCGGCCAGCTGCTCGACGCCGGCAAGCGCGCCGACGACCGCGCCTGGCAGCTGCCGCTGTTCGACGAATACCAGGAGCAGCTGGACAGCCCGTTCGCCGACATCGCCAACATCGGCGGGCCAAAGGCCGGCACCATCACCGCCGGCTGCTTCCTGTCGCGCTTCGCCAAGGCCTATGACTGGGCACACTTGGACGTTGCCGGCACCGCATGGATCAGCGGCGGCAAGGAAAAGGGCGCCTCGGGCCGCCCGGTCCCGCTGCTGACCCAATACCTGCTCGACCGCGCCAACGCCTGATGCCACCAGGCCGGTGGTGCTCGTGCGCCACCGGTTGGCAGACCTGACCATGAGCAAAGTCGACTTCTACATCCTGCCCACCGACGACCTGACGGCGCGCCTGGATTTCGCCTGCAAGCTGTGCGAGAAGGCCTGGCGCCTCGGCCACCGGGTCTACCTGCACTGCCAGGACGCCGAGCAGCGCGCCGCGCTGGACGAGCGCCTGTGGCGCTTCAAGGGCGAAGCCTTCGTGCCCCACGACCTGGCCGAGGCCCATGCCGACGCCGTGGTGGCCCTGGGGCTGGGCGACGATGCCGGCCCCCACCGTGACCTGCTGATCAACCTGGGGGCCGACGTGCCCGGGTTCGTCGGCCAGTTCGAACGGGTGGCCGAAATCGTCGTCGAGGCACCGGCCATCCGCCTGGCTGCCCGGGAGCGATTCCGTTTCTACCGTGAACGGGGCTATGCTCTGCAAGACCACCGCTTACAGCGACTTTGACGACGATGGACAAGCATTCCCCCCTACCTGATTCCGCGCACCTGCTCGACGATCTCGAGTCGATCCGCCAGTTGCTGGGCGACGCCGACCTGCAGCCGCCGCTGCTGACCGAAACGGTCGAGCAGATTCCCCTGCTGCTCGACGAACCCGCCGGCAACCCGGCGCCGCCCATCCAACCCGCCCCGGCGGCGCAAGAGGACGACCCGCAGACACGCCGCCAGGACACCCTGCTGCACTTGGAAGCCGACCTGCGCGCTGCCGCCCAGCAGATCATGCAAGACGTGATCAACGACTTCACCCCGCACATCGAGAACGAGATCAAGCGCCGCCTGGATGCACGCATGGAACGGCTGATCAAACGCTCGGAGTAAGATCCCGGGGCCGCCTGGCGGCCCTTTCGCGGGGGCCAGCGCCCCCCACCCACGCCCCCGGGCCCGGGGGCGCGGGCGGGTGGGGCGGCCGGGGCGCCAAAACCCCCCCCCCCCCCGCGCCGCCAAACC
>NZ_JBLUPW010000047.1:0-23150 GCF_048068175.1 Pseudomonas sp. NY15356
TGCCGCGACTATGCCGCACGATTCCCCGAACACTACCGGGCGGGCCGTTCTCTGCTGCTGACCGGCAATGTCGGGTGCGGCAAGACCCACCTGGGTAGCTCGATCGTCCGAACCGTGGTGGCCGACGGAGCCAGCGCCCTGATCATCCCGGCCGGCGACATCGTCAGCATCGCCCGCGGCTCAATGGTGCCCGGTTCGGGTTACACCGACCGTGATGTGGTGGTGCACCTGGGCGGGCTGGACCTGCTGGTGATCGACGAGGTGGGATGCCAGAAGGGATCGGAATACGAGTTGGGCCTGCTGCACAACATCATCGATCGCCGCTACCAAGCCGTGCTGCCGACCGTGCTGATCAGCAACCTCGGCCCCGACCAGCTGAAGGCCTACATCGGCGAGCGCGCGCTCGACCGCCTGCGGCAGAACGGTGGGCGTGTCGTGGGCTTCACCTGGTCCTCGATGAGGGCGGCGGCATGAGGGAGCTCTTCAGCGATGAGGCTGAACACGGCGTGCTCGGCGCCGTGATGCAGGCCGCGCTACAGCAGGACGACGGGCTGGTCGAGGACATCCTGGGCCAGATGACCTCAAGCGACTTCTATCACGCTGACAACGCGGCGCTGTTTGAAATCATGCTCGAGTGCCGCGATCGAAGCATGCCGATCGACCCGGTTACCGTGGGCACGGTGCAGCGAACCCTACCCAGCGGCGACCAGGTCATTGCCTATGCAGCCGAGTTGACCAACAAAGTCCCTTCGGTGGCCAACTGGAAGGCTTACGCCAAACACGTCAAGGAGTGGGGGGTGATCCGCCGAATCCTCGACATCGCCGGCCAGGCCCAGGAAATGGTCCAGGCTGGCGCTCCGACAGCGGAGGTGATCGCCGCCTCTCAACAGGCCATGGCTGATCTGCGGAACCTCGACGGCGAGACCAAGGGCTACAAGCGGCTGGACCAGTGGATGGGCGATGCCGCCGACCTAGTGGATGAGAAGCATCGCGGGGTTGCGCCGAAGTGGCCGTCAACCGGGCTCGACAAGCTGGATGAGTTGGTCGCGGGCATCCGCCCGAAGAAGGTCACCGTGATCGCCGGTCTGCCTGGCAGTGGCAAGACAACCCTGGCCCTGCAGATCGCTCAGCACAACGCCGTCAAGGAGCGGAAGCCGTGGCTGGTGTTCTCCATCGAAATGCCAGGTGAGGAGCTGGGGCTGCGCGCCATCGCCTCGCTGGGCGGCGTGGCGCTGCAGAAACTGGACAACCCGGTGGCAATGCGCGACGACGACTGGGCCAGGATGAGCGCCGCTGTAGGCCTGGCCCTGGATGCGCCGCTGTTCGTCTGCGATGACCCGGTGCAGACGCCGGCGACCATCCGAGCCACCGCCCGCCAGTGCCAGCGCGAGCACGGCTTGGCTGGCATCGTGGTCGACTACCTGACCCTGGTGCGCGGTGACCGTGCCGGACGTACCCGGAGTGAGGAGGTGGGCAAGATCAGCAAGGCTCTGCTGCAGCTGGCCAAGGAAATGGCGATACCCGTCATCGAACTGGCGCAGCTCAACCGCGATTCGACCAAGCGCCCGGGCAAGAAGCCTCAATCCAGTGACTTGCGCGACTCGGGTGAGATCGAGGCGGACGCCAGCTGCATCCTCATGGTGCACCGCGACATGGACACGGAGGAGGGCCAGAACGGCCTCACCGAGATCCTAATGACCAAGTGCCGACATGCCAGGGTGGGAAGCTGCGTTGTCCAGCAGGAAGGCCAGTATGGGCGGTTCGCGAACTTCGCCGGCTCGCTGCCCAGCGACGAAGAGGTCGAGATAGGTCGCGGTAGCTATGCCCAACGATACAAGGGGAGCCAAGCTCATGGGTAACGTAACTGCGGCTCTGCCGCGCAAGAGCCTGACCGGCGTGGAGTGTAAATTCCTCAAGGTGGGCAACCGTATGCTGCTGGAGCAGCCCAATGGCCGGATCGCCTCTGCGGCGCTCATGGACATCGTCGCGGACTGGCATGCCTCGCGGGCCAATGTCGGCTTTGAGCAGTTCGCCAAGTCCTGGATTACCGAAGGCAACGCCAAGAACAAACACGCCTACAAGCTTCTTTGCGAGCTGTTCGGCCTGGATACCGACCCAACGCCCCGGAGGGCTGCATGAAGAAACGCACCTACATGGACAAGCCGCTGGGAGATACCGAATGGCTGCTCGAGCAATGGGGCAGTTGGCGAATGGATGGGATGGGAGTCCCACGATACGTGTCGCCCTCTATCACCGCTGCCGCTGCTGGTGGTGGATGCCAGTACACCCTGACCGACGATGAAGCGCTGGCGATCGACTCGGCGGTGGCCAAGCTGAGCAAGCGCAACCAGCAGATGGGCGACTTCGTCTGGCTCTACTTCGGATCGAAGTGGACGATGGTGCGGCTGGGCGAGTCAGCTGGAATCTCTGAGCGCACAGCAAGGGAGATCGTCAAAGGCGGCGTCGGCTTCGTCGATGGCTACCTGCATGGAATCAGCGAGGCGGCGTAAAAAGTTCTTTCATGCCGGATAAAGACCTGTTTTTATGGCACGGTGTCCGGCATGCAACGCAACGCGACACAGACAAACCCCGGCCATTGCGTCGGGGTTTTTCGTTTACTGCAAGTGATGCTGGAGCCAGGACCATGCATTGCTGAAGCCTGTGCCATCAAATTCCTTGGCCAGCTCCATACCGAGGAAAGAATCGCCATTCAGCAGTGGCGAAATGTCAGTATCTTTGGTCTTGCCATATAGGGCAGCCTTGAGCTTCCCAAGAGGCTGCGTGGTGTTGAGTAGCCATCCGAATGTCGAACCATCCGGACTAGTGAAGACGAGCTGGCAATTGCGGTTCGAGTACTTTTCGATGATGTCTTTGATAAGCGGCCCATGCGACCTAAGGTGCGATGGCTTTGCGTTCTCGTTGGCCAAGCGGATGACGGTCAAGAAGGTTTTTCCAACATCACTCATGATCACACCTCAAGCAGATTGAAGCGGACATTGTAGCTGTGTAAGACCGGATAGGTTTCATAGCAGCGTGTCCAGCTTTCAAGCAACGCGACACTGAAAAACCCCGGCCATCGTGTCGGGGTTTTGTGTTTTTGAGGGGCTTCGATTCAGGTAGCTTTCCAAAAAAAGCATTTTTCTTGTATGAGGGAACGATTTGATAGCGCTATGATTCTGATAGGTTGCTACTCAATAACATGGAAGACCGTGCGTATGAAAAACGTTCTCGCCGTTGTGGCGCTTTCCCTTTTCGCTGCGTCCGCCGGGGCGGCTGAGTTATCCGGAGCGCTTGGCGCGACAGGCCAAGGTGGTCTTACAGCGCGCGTCGGCATTGGCTTTAACTGGGACAAAAGCTGGTTTGAATCCAGTACTGGCCGTCTAACCGGTTACTGGGATGCTGGGTATACCTATTGGGAAGCAGGAGATGCTTCCGGTGGCGCTCACTCGCTGTCCTTTGCGCCAGTTTTCGTTTACGAGTTCGGCAGCGGTAACGTGAAGCCATTCGTTGAGGCTGGCATCGGCCTGGCGGTCTTCTCTGGTACGTCCGCAGGTGACCAGGACTTTGGTTCGGCCTTCAACTTCGAAGACCGCATCGGTGCGGGCTTGAAGATCGGCGAGACGCAGAAGGTTGGCATCCGAGCGATTCACTACTCCAACGCTGGCATTAAGCAGCCCAACGACGGTATCGAGTCGTACTCGCTGTTCTACAGCCACCAGATTTAAAAAAGCACGATCCCTCTTTGCCCGCCCTGTGCGGGCTTTTTTATGCGGATGACACGCTCAGGCAGCTGGACTAAGTCGGTAGTGGCGTCGATCATCGATTACGCGATGAGAGTCTGGGGTACGTGACCCAGCGATCCAGGCCAATAAGCCGGGAAGCACCGGCCCTCCGCACCAATTCCAAGGACTCGCCACCACATCAGCCTCAGATATCCAGCAGGTCGGGCGCAATGCCAAGTGCCGCTGCGATCTTTTCGCGGGTGGCTTTGCGCGGGTTGGCGGCTTGCTCCTGCTGGGCATAGGCGGGCTGAGTGATACCGATTCGCTCGGCCACCTGAGCCTGCGACAGGCCCAGGTGTTTGCGCCAGGCTGCGGCAGGGGTCAAGCCCTCTTTCACCATGTAGCCGACGACCTCATTCGGCACTAGGTCCTCTTGAGGGTGGTCCTTCACGTAGTCGACATAGGGGATGACAACGAAGGCCGGCGTTCCATCCGGCCCGTTGATGATTTGCACGTTAGTAGGTGTGTTCATCGCGCTTTTTCACCTCTTCGATATTCACGATCTTTACGCCGCCGTCCCAGTCGAACATCACTCGGTAGTTACCTACCCGGAGTCGGTAGCCGTATTGGTGGTTGCTGAGGCTCTTGATGTTCTGGACGTTCGGCATGTGGGCCAGGGCTTGAGCTGCATCGTAGACCTTGGACTGATCGGCCTTGTTGATCTTGCCGAGTTGCTTCACTGCTTTCCGTGTCCAGTTGATCTTGTTCATGTGTGCCTCGCTGCTTGTGAGGCCATAATAAGTATTTGTATAAGTCTTTACAAGTGATTTGCCGCAAAAACACCCAATAGATACTTATAGAGTCTTATGATTTCATCGTGGCCTCGGCATTCGCCGGGGCTTTTTCGTTTCTGGAGCATCACCTATGGCCGAGCCAAGCACCGGCGCCCTTGCAGTGACCGGCGTACTTGCCAGCGTCGGCCTGGGTGCTGTCTTTCCTCAGCTGGACCTGGCCACCCTGGTGGGCGCGTTCGGCGGGGCTTTCTTCTACGTCGTGTATGCCAGAGACATCGGCATGCTTCGCCGCATCGGCTACCTGCTGGCTGGTTGGATCGGTGGCTACCTCGGTGCCGCCGAGCTGATGGGGCGAGCCTGGACGCAGACGGCGGGCTTCGCTGCCTTCGTCTGTGGTGTCCTGTGTGTGGTCACGTTCTCCGGCTTGCTGGAGTGGATGCAGACCGGTCAGATGCCGCGCTGGCTGCAATGGGTCTTCCGCCTGCGAGCCAGGAAGGAGGGTTGAATGGTTGCCGTTATCCAGGCCGCCTTGTGCGCCGTCATCTTCGTGATGATCGGGCTGCGCTATCGGCCTTACCCCGATGCCCGCTACAAGCTGGGCGTCTCGCTGATGGCCTGGGCCGCATGTGCGATCACCGGGATGCAGTTCGTGAGCCTGGTCGGCCGCATGGTACTGCATGACGACTTCGCCGACGCCTCCTGGTTCAACACCGCGTTCTACTTGCTCGCTGCCGTACTGGTGTGCCGGGCCAAGGGCAACGTGGCCAAGATCGTGCGGGTGGATTGATCGGCGCCACAAATTCGAGATGCGCCGTTTCGTGGCGCGAGGAAGAGCTATGACCCAACTGAAAGCTGTATCGAGTGAAGAACTTGGCCAAAGCATCTGCAAGGTGCTTGGCCTCGACCCATCGAAAGTCACTGGCATGGTTGTCCGAATCCAGCCAGGCACCCCCGCTTCCGTGGAAGTCACCGGCCTTGTCGAGGAGCCAGAGGCGGCGCAGTTTGCTGAGCAGCTGACTCGTTACGAGCTGGTCCCGGCCAAAGGCTGATGGCCTGCAGCGGATGCGCCGCCCGGCGCGAATGGATCAACAAGTGGATGAAGGTGGCCCGTGAACGAGCAAGCAATCTCTTTGCTCCAGCAGATCTTGGAGCAGCAGCAGAAGCAGACCAGCCTACTCGAACAGATCGCGACCCAGAACCTGGCGTTGATCGAAGCTCTCGCGGATGACGTTGGGCCCGAGCCCGATGAGCCGCCACTGACTTACCTGAGTGGTGCGCCATGCCGCTGAGACCACAACGACCATGCCGGGCACAGGGCTGTCGATCGCTGCACCGCAACGCCAATGGCTATTGCGATGGCCATGCCGGCCTGGCTGCCGAGCAGGCCAAGGCATGGGCGACACGTAAGGGGTCAGGCCGTGGTGGTCGCCCATGGCGGCGCAAGCGTGAGCGAATCCTGAAGCGAGATCAGTACCTATGCCGGTGTGACGACTGCGCCAAGCTTGGCCGCATCCGAGAAGCACACGAGGTTGACCACATTGTCGCCCTTGCCCACGGCGGCACCGACGATGACCACAACCTTCGGGCGATCAACCGCGACTGCCACAAGGCGAAGACGCAGCGGGAGTCGAAAACGATCAAAAAATGATCGAAAACGGTGTAAATGAGACGAAATCTCGTTTATGGGGAGGGGGAGGGTCAAAAGTTCAGGGCCTTTCGGTCGGACACCGCGCCCTCAGTCTTTTTTCTATTTCCGCAAAATTCAGGTTTCCAAAATGGCCCGACCGCGCAAGCCGACGAACGTGCTTGAGCTGACGGGTGCGTTCAAGAAAGACCCCCAGCGGCGCCGCGAGGACGCTGAACCGGTGGGCGAGCTGACCGCCCCGCCGGCTCACATCAACGGAGCAGTTCTTCACGCCTGGAAGGAGATCGCCAAGTACGCCCCAAGGGACGTATTGACCAACTCCGACCGACTGACATTGGAACTGGCCGCCAACCTGCTGGCCCAGTTCCGCAACGACCCACTCGATTTCCCTGCTGCCAAGCTGGTGCGGCTGGAGGCCATGCTCGGCAAGTTCGGTATGACCCCGGCTGACCGATCCAAGGTTGGCGGCGGCAAGAAGGACGCGCCGAAGGGCAATGCATTCGCGGAGCTGTGATGGCAAAGACGAAATTTCCGCTGATGAAGGCGGCTGAGAAGTACGCCAAGGATGTCGTCGCCGGGAAGATCCTCGTTTGCAAGTGGATCAAGTTGCTGGCCCAGCGTCACCTTGACGACCTGGCTGCTTCGAAGCGAAAGGACTTCCCGTACAAGTTCGACCCGGCCAAGGGGGAGCGAGTCGCCAAGTTCCTGCAGTTGCTGCCGCACACAAAGGGCAAATGGGGCGGAAAGAAGCAGCTGATCAAGCTTGAGCCGTGGCAGCTTTTCTCGGTCTGCGTGCCGTTCGGCTGGGTCCGCAAGAAGGACGGCACCCGGCGCTACCGGACGATCCTCATTTTTGTGCCACGCAAGAATGGCAAGTCGATCATCGGCGGCGGGGTTGGCCTGTACATGTTCGTCGCTGATGGCGAGTTCGGGGCCGAGGTCTACTCCGGCGCTACCACCGAGAAGCAGGCCTGGGAGGTGTTCAGGCCGGCCAAGCAGATGGTCGAGCGCACCGACGATCTGCGCGAGCATTATGGTGTCGACGTGAACGCCTCAAACATGGTCGTGCTGGCCGACGGATCGCGCTTCGAGCCGGTAATCGGGAAACCAGGCGACGGTGCATCTCCATCATGTTCGATCGTTGACGAGTACCATGAGCACCAAGACTCCACGCTGTATGACACGATGGAGACTGGCATGGGGGCGCGCGAGCAGCCCGTAATGCTGGTGATCACCACAGCTGGATCAAGCATTGGTGGCCCATGCCACCAACTGATCCGGGATGCCGAGCGGATGCTGGAAGGCGTGATCGATCGGCCAGACCTCTGGGCGGCTCTCTACACCATCGACCAGGGAGACGACTGGACCAGCGATATAGCGCTACGCAAGGCAAACCCAAACTTCGGGATCTCGGTCGGTGAGGACTTCTTGCTGGCACGCCAGCGTGACGCAATGCAGTCGGCGACCAAGCAAGCGACCTTCCGCACCAAGCATCTCAACGAGTGGGTCGGAGCCAAGAACGCCTGGCTCAACATGTTGCGCTGGAAAGAGGCCCCGGCCAGAAAAAGCCTGGCGGAACTGGAAGGCCGCCCGTGCTATGGCAGCCTCGACCTGGCAAGCAAAATCGACATCGCGGCAAACCTGCTGATCTTCCCGCCTCATGGCGACGATCCGTTCTGGCACATCCACGCCAGGTACTACCTGCCGGAAGCGCGCGTGCTCGAGGAGTTGGACGGCAACACCGCCAGGTACCGTGAATTCGACGCCTTGGGCCTCCTGACCCTCACGGATGGTGAGGTAACAGACTTCGAAGTCATCAAGGAGGACATGCGCGAGTTTGCCGGCCGGTTCGACATTCGAGCCTATGCCTACGACCCATGGCAGGCCACCCAGCTTGCCCAGGAAATGGATGCCGAGGGGCTGCCGATGGTTGAGCTGCGCCAGACGGTGCAGAACCTCAGCGAGCCCATGAAAGAGGTTGAAGCGCTGGTGCTGCAGCGAAAGCTGGCCCACGGCGATTGCCCGGTGCTGACTTGGATGGCTTCCAACGTCGTCGCGAAGCTCGACGTGAAGGACAACATCTACCCCAACAAGGAACGTCCGGAGAACAAGATCGACGGCATGGTGAGCTTGATCACCGGCTGCGCCGTGGTGATCAAATTGGGCGGGAACGACAACTCAAATCTAGATGGCTTCTTCGAAAACCCCATCATGGTAGGGATCTAATGGCGCGCGATAAGAAACCAGGGCGGGTAAAGACCGCACTGCTGGACTGGCTGGGCGTGCCCATCGGCCTGAATACCGGCGCCTTCTGGCAAGAGTGGTTCGGCAGCTCGGCCAGTGGCAAGCACGTCACCGTCGACAAGGCCCTCCAGCTATCGACGGTCTGGGCATGCGTTCGGCTGCTCTCAGAATCGGTATCCACGCTGCCACTGAGGTTCTACCGGCGTCTTCCGGATGGATCGAGGGAGCCGGCGAAGGATCACCCGCTGTACCGATTGCTGTGCCGAGTGCCGAATGCCGAAATGACTCCTCAGCGGTTCATGCTGTTGGTGGTGGCAAGCTTGTGCTTGCGGGGCAACGCCTTTGTCGAGAAGAAGATGGTCGGCCAGCGCGTAGTGGCGCTGGTGCCGCTGCTTCCTCAGTGCGTGTCGGTGAAGAGGCTGGAAAACGGTCGTCTTCAGTACAAGTACAGCGAGAACGGAGTTGAACGGGAGATCCCCGAAAAGAACCTGATGCACATTCGTGCGTTCGGCCTCGATGGGGTCTGTGGGATGCTACCCATCACCACGGGGCGCGAGATCCTCGGTTCGGCGATGTCGGCAGAGGAGGCCGCAGCTAAGGTATTCGCCCAGGGCATGCAAGCGTCAGGCATCCTCAGCAGCGACAACGACTTGAAACCTGCTCAGCGGGAGCAGCTGCGAGCGAGCCTTACCGCCTTCATGGGTTCGAACAACGCCGGCAAGATCATGGTCGCCGAGGCAGGGCTGAAGTACCAGGGCATCACAATGAACCCCGAAGCAGCGCAAATGCTGGAGTCGCGTGCATTCAACGTTGAGGAAATTTGCCGCTGGTTCCGTGTTCCGCCCTTCATGGTCGGCCACATGGACAAGCAGTCCAGCTGGGCTGCTTCGGTTGAGGCGCAGAACCTCCACTTCCTCACCAACAGCCTGCGGCCGCTGCTGGTAAACATCGAGCAGGAAATCACTCGCTGCCTGATCGGCGAGGCCGATGCCGACGACTACTTCGCTGAGTTCGCAGTGGAAGGCCTGCTGCGCGCGGACAGCGCAGGCCGCGGGGCCTGGTACAACACGGCTCTGCAAAATGGCTGGATGTCTCGCAATGAGGTGCGCCGGCTGGAGAACATGCCACCTATCCCTGGTGGTGACACCTACACGGTCCAGTCTGCGCTGGTGCCTCTTGATCAACTCGGGAGGCCGAGCGCCGGCGTATCGCCAGCTGCCTCGGCATTCATGCTTCGGCTGGTCTCGGCACGCAACAACGACGACCGAGAGGCCATCAACAAGGCGGTCGAGCTGGCGACCCAGGCTCTGGAATCCGGAAATCCGGACGGCCCAATGATGGCCCACGCGCTGATATCGATGCCGCTGCTCAAAGCGGCCTGACCTGGAGTAACCCATGACTCTCAAGACACTACCGGCAGCGCCGGCGGTGCGGCCGCACGCGCGCGTCGAATCCGATCTGCTGCCGAAAGCTATGGAGCGCTGGAACCCGGCGATCAAGGCATCGGCTGGTGACGATGCCACCACCATCACCATGTATGACCCGATCGGCATGGACTGGTGGACGGGCGAGGGCGTCACCGCTAAGCGCGTCAGCGCCGCGCTTCGCAGCATCGGCGACAAAGACATCACCGTGAAGATCAACAGCCCAGGCGGCGATGTTTTCGAAGGCTTGGCGATCTACAACTTGCTGCGCGAGCACAAGGGCAAGGTAACCGTTCAGGTGCTTGGTTTGGCCGCTTCTGCTGCGTCGTTCATCGCCATGGCAGGTGATGAAATCCAGATCGCCCGGGCCGGCTTCATGATGATCCACAACGCCTGGACTATCGCCGCCGGCGACCGTAACGACTTCACGGAGGTGGCAGACTTTCTCGACCAAATCGATGGCACCCTGGCCGACATCTACTCGGTCAGGACGGGTGACGACACCTCCGCCATGCGCGCTTTGATGGATGTCGAGACATGGATGGGTGGCAGCACCGCAGTTGAGGCGGGATTCGCAGACGGTCTCCTTCCTTCTGACGCAGCTCAAGAAGACCCGCAGGCCCTCGCGCCTCAGCAGATCGCCGCCCGCCGATTGGACACCATCTTAGCCAAGCAGGGCATGCCTCGCTCTGAGCGCCGCGCCCTGATTCAAGAACTCAAAGGAGGTACGCCTGGCGCTGCCTCCTCCGGTACGCGCACCGCTGCCGACAACCAGGCCGATCTGGCCGCCCACTTTGCCGATCTACAGGCCGCGATGTCGCGGTTCTCGGCAGCAGCCCTCAAGTAACCGGAGAAGATCCCATGGCAGACAATACCGCTGACCTGCTGAAGCAGGTTTCCGCCGAGCTGAAGCAAGCCACCAGCGATTTCAGCAAGCAGGCCGAGAACGCCCTGGCCGAGGCCAAGAAGGCCGGCAGCCTGTCCGAAGAAACCAAGAACGCAGTTGACGAACTGGCGACCAAGTTCAACAGCCTGACCGAGGCCGAGAAGCAGCTGAAAGCCCAGCTGGGCGAACTCGAGCAGGAATTCGCACGCCTGCCCTCGGCCAGCACTCCACAAATCCGCGATAGCCTCGGCGGCGTGGTGATCAAGAGCGAGGCGCTGAAACAATTCGCGGCCAGCGTTGAAGGCGGCAAGCGCGTCAACATTCCGGTCAGCGCCGCCTTGCTGTCGACCGACGTTCCGGCCGGCATCGTAGAGCCGCAGCGACTGCCCGGAATCGACACCGCGCCAAAGCAGCGCCTGTTCATCCGCGACTTGATCGCCCCTGGCCGAACCACTGCACCGGCCATTTTCTGGGTGCAGCAGACTGGATTCACCAACGCTGCCAAGGTCGTAGCGGAGGGCACCGCCAAACCGTACTCCGACATCCAGTTCGCGTCGAAGCTCACCGCAGTATCGACCATCGCTCACATGTTCAAGGCTTCCAAGCAGATCCTGGACGACTTCGCGCAGCTGGGCTCCACCGTCGATGTCGAGATGCGCTATGGCCTCAAGTACGTCGAGGAGCAGGAAATCCTGTTCGGCGACGGCACCGGTGTGCACCTGCACGGCATCGTGCCGCAGGCATCTGCATTCACTCCGGCATTCGCGGTCGAGAACCAATCCGGTATCGATGACCTGCGTCTGGCCATGCTGCAGGCCCAGTTGGCGCGCCTTCCGGCCTCCGGCCATGTCCTGCACTTCACGGACTGGGCGAAGATCGAACTGACCAAGGACACTCTGGGTCGCTACATCCTGGCCAACCCGCTGGGTCTGGCTGGTCCGGTCCTGTGGGGCCTGCCAGTGGTGGCTACCGAAGCTGTCGGCTTCCAGGGCAAGTTCCTGACTGGCGCCTTCCAGACCGGCGCTCAGCTGTTCGACCGTGAAGATGCCAACGTGGTGATCTCGACCGAGAACGCCGACGATTTCGAGAAGAACCTGATCTCGATTCGCTGTGAAGAGCGTCTCGCCCTGGCAGTGAAGCGTCCCGAGGCGTTCATCTACGGATCCTTCACTGCACCTACCACCCCGTAACCACCCTATGAGGGCCGTCTGACTGGCGGCCCTTGGAGGCATTCATGAAGCTGAAAACCCTGAAACCTCTGTACTTGGGCGGCCAAACCCTGGTGGAGGGCACCCCGTTCGAGACCATTGAGCAGCATGGGCGCCAGTTGATCCAGAAGGGCTATGCCGAGCCGGACGACTCTGAAGGTGAGGTGGTGGTAACCGTCTCCCAGGAAGATGCAGCAGGCGCCGGCGTGCTGACTTCCGGCTCCCTGGGCGCCACCGCTACACCGGCCGCGGCCTTCAAGGCGAAGCACAAGGGCGGCGGGAAGTGGATTGTGGTTGACGCCGCCGGCAACCAAGTTGGCGCGTTCTCTGGCAATCAGGAAGAGGCCAATGCGGAAGCCGCTCGGCTGATCGCAGGTGGCGAGCCAGAGCAGACGAAGGAGTGATCCATGTCCGTGATCGCCATCGAAGTGGCCATGCACCACCTGCTTGCCGAGCCTGAGGACCAGATCCTGGTCCAGGCTCAGCTTGATGCGGCGGAGGAGGCGGCAATGCAGTTCCTCAACCGCCGTTTCTATCTGGACCAGGTGGCTCTCGACGAAGCCCGAGCAGGTGTGGCGACGGCCATGCAGGAAGCCAAGGATGCGAACGCAGCCGCGGTTGCTGCTGCTGAGGCGGAGCAGGACCCCGCCATTCGCTGCCGTATGCTCGAACATGCCCGCCAGGCGCTGGCGGACGCCTACGACCAGGCAGACGCCATCGCCTACGGCATGGTGATCAACCCTGCGATCCAGGCTGCTTGCCTGCTGAAACTGGGCCACCTGTTCGCCAACCGTGAGGAAGTGGTCACAGGCACCATCACCGCCGAGCTGCCGCTGGCGTCCCAGCACCTGCTGATGCCTTACCGCATCCGGATGGGTGTGTGATGCAGGCCGGCAGGCTGCGGCACCGGATCGACATTCAGGAGCTAAAGCCGGTGCGTGACCCGGCGACCTTGGAGTTCGGCGAGCCGGAATGGGTCACCCGCTGGGCAAAGTGTCCCGCCAGTGTCGAAGACTTGTCGGCTCGGGATTTCATATCGGCCCAGGCCGGACAGGCCCAGGCCACGAGCCGGATGGTCATCCGGTACCGCCACGGCGTGCTCCCAACCATGCGCATCCTGTACCGGGGCGAGGTGTACAGCATCGTCGGCCCGCCGCTGGCTGACGCTAAGTCCGGCCTCGACTACCTGACGATCTTGGTCGAGAAGGGGGTGAAGGATGGCTGATGGCGTCGAGTTCAGCATCACCGGCCTGGACAGCCTGCTGGGTAAGCTGGACGCCGTGAGCTACGACGTTCGCCGCAAGGGTGGCCGGGCCGCGCTGCGCCGGGCTGCCCAGGTGGTGGTGCAGAAGGCCAAGGAAGGTGCCGAACGCATCGATGACAAGGATACTGGCCGCTCGATCGCCGACAACATCGCCCTGCGCTGGAATGGCAGGCTGTTCAAGCAGACAGGTGACCTGGGTTTTCGGATAGGCGTGCTGCACGGCGCCGTGCTCAAGGATGGCGGGGACCTCAGCCCGAATTCGCCGACGCCTCACTGGCGCCTGTTCGAGTTCGGTACCGAGAAAATGGCTGCGGCTCCGTTCATGCGACCAGCCTTGGCCAACAGCATCAGCGAGGCGACCAACACCTTTGTCACCGAGTACGAGAAGAGCATTGACCGCGCTATCCGGCGCGCTGCGAAGAAGGCTGCGTCCTCATGACACCACCGATTGTTCAGGCCTGTTTGGCTTCTCCAGCGGTTACCGCTTTGCTGGGGGCTGGCGCGGATATGCGGCTCTATTCCTTTGGCGAGGCGCCGGATGCCGTGGCCAAGCCCTATGCCGTGTGGCAACTCGTCAACGGATCGCCGGAGAACTACCTCGCCGGACGCCCGGATGTCGACGGCTTCACGCTGCAGATCGACGTGTACGGCACCACCGGCACCTCTGTGCGCCAAGTGCGCGATGCCGTCCGTGATGCCATCGAGTTGCGCGCCAATGTCACCCGCTGGGGCGGCGAAGGCCGTGACCCAGCCACCAAGAACTACCGAACCAGCTTCGACGTGGACTGGATAGTCCGCCGTTGAGCCAACCAGGCCCGCCTCGAGCGGGCTTTTCTTTGCCCGACAGGAGACCACCATGTCGATTTTGACCCAAGGCACCCAGGTCTTTGCCCTGGTCCCGCCTGCCTCTGGCACTGGCCCGCTCACCGTAATGGAGGTGGAATGCGCCACCGCGTTCAACCCTGGCGGGTCTCCGAAGGAGCAGATCGAGGACACCTGCCTCAGCTCCAAGGAGCGGACCTACAAGCCAGGCCTGCGCACGCCCGGCCAGGCATCTCTGACCATCAACGCCGACCCAAACAGTCCCAGCCATATCCGGCTGCACCAGCTTTCTGAGGCCGATGGTGATACCACCATTCGCTGGGCGGTGGGCTGGTCCGATGGCCCTCTCGATGCGGACGGCAACCCGACCGCGCTGCCAACCCTCAACACTGAAGGGGATGATTTCGAGCTGCCGACGACCCGCACCTGGTTTGTCTTCCAGGGCTATGTCGCCGACTTCCCGTTCGACTTCGCCGCCAACTCCGTGGTCAGCACTGCGGTTTCCATCCAACGTTCGGGCGGTTCCGCCTGGATCAAGAAAGCTGCTTAAGGGGGATCCATGGATCTCGCGCAATTGAAGAAGAAAGGGGGCGTCGTTGCTGATGCCCTGGTTCCGAAGGAAGTCGAGTGGAAGCACATCGACAAGAACGGTAAACCTGTCACTGATAAATTCACGGTGCACATTCGCCGGCACTCGTTTGGCGTGATGGAGAAGATGTACGCCAGGGGCGAAACCGAACAGTTCCGGACGGCAAGCTTGCTCTCGGCAAGCGTCATGCTGGGCAAGGATGGTACCGAGGAGTTGCCATTCGAAGATGCCGTGAACCTCGACCCAGGCCTCGGTCTGGCGCTCTACGAGGCCGTGAAGTCGGTTAACAACCCGCCCCCAAAGAGCTGACCTCGGCTGACGAGCTGTGGCATGAGCTGGTGCTCAATGGGATCGGCGGTAACACGATCGCAGAGGCCAAGGCCACGCTCTCTTATGCGGAGGTATTGGCCTGGGTCGCCTACCGAGATAAGCATGGGTCGCTGAATTTGGCGCGCCGACAGGAGCTGTCGGCCGCTATCGTTGCGATGCAGGTGAACCGCAGCGGTGGCGGGAAGGCGGAGCTCCATGACTTCATGCCGCATCATGTCAAGCCGGGGTCGGCTTTGGAAAAAGCGATGGCTGAATGGCGGTGAAGAGTTTGGTTTCAACGCAGGTGTGTTAGATTTCCCAGATTTACAGGGAGTACTTAACAATGGTCGTTGATCCAGAGTCTTCTCAGCCTTTTGTCATGCTTGTCATGATTTTTGCGCTGTACTTCACGCCTTCGATTATCGCTACGGCTCGAAAGCACCAAAATCGGATTGGCGTAATTCTTCTTAATCTTCTACTTGGGTGGACGATTATTGGCTGGATTGTTGCGCTTATCTGGAGCGTGTCGGCTAATACGAGGAGTGGGGCGCGCTCAGATGAAGTATTTATATTAAACTCTAGCTCGCCTGATGATCCGTATCAAAGCTTGGAGAAACTCGCTTCTCTCAAAGATCGTGGCCATATCACCCAGGATGAGTACGAAAGGGAAAAGAGCAAGCTCCTTCGGGGGTAGCTATTTGCAAGCAATGAGCCCGCCAAGCGCGGGCTTTTTTTCGCCTGGAGGAAAGTATGGCGAGCCGTTCTCTTGGCGTTTTAACTCTTGACCTGATAGCCAAAATCGGCGGATTCACCGGCCCGCTGGATAAAGCTGGCCGAGAAACGCAGAAACGAATGGCGGAGATCAAGAAGTCCGCCGAGCGCCTTGGTGCTGCGGTAGGCGCAACATTCGCCGCGATCCCAACAGCTGTAGCGGGACTGGTGGCAAGCTCCGCTGCTGCTGCAAAAGAGATTTCCAACCTTTCGTCGTTGGCTGGGCTCAGTGCCACCGAGTTCCAGAGATACGCTGCTGCCGCGTCTTCTGTTGGTATCCAGCAGGACAAACTCTCGGATATTTTCAAGGACACCAACGACAAAGTCGGCGACTTTCTCGCTACCGGTGGCGGCGAGCTCAAGAACTTCTTCGAAACGATCGCGCCGAAGGTTGGCGTGACGGCTGAGCAGTTCCGCAAGCTGAACAGCGCAGAAGCATTGCAGCTGTACGTAAGCAGCTTGCAGAAGGCCAACGTTAACCAGGCGCAGATGACCTTTTTCATGGAGGCCATTGCGGATGAGGCGACCGCTTTGGTTCCTCTGCTGGCAGACGGCGGGAAAAGGTTCAAGGAGCTCGGCGACTCCGCTGAGGCCGCTGGTATGGTTCTTGACGGAACAACCATTGCAGCGGCTCTGGAGTTCAACAATCAGCTCACCACCATCGGGCAGTACGCTAGTTCCGCAAAAACAGCACTGGCAGCCGAGTTCATGCCTGTACTGGCGCAGCTCGCTAAAGACTTTGCGGATACGACCAAGGAAGCTGGCGGACTGCAGGTGCGAGTGCGAGAGTTTGCCAATGATCTAGTAGAAGTCGGTGCAATGGCGGCCTCTACCGCTGATGGTATTGGAAGAGCGTTCAAAGTCGCAGCGATAGCTACGGTTGGCACGTACGCTACTGCCATGGCTTATTTTCAAAGCCTTGGGGCCACGGCAAACCTTGCACTGAGCAAGATAACGTTCGGCGACATGTCGGAGGATTTCAAGAAGAACTCCGACCAGATGAGTAGTGATGCCAAGATCAACGCTCGGGTAGCAAACACCACGTTCTTGGAACTCGGCGAGACCATGAGCAAGGCATGGGCCGGTGACGCCATCCGCGATTATGTAAAGGAAGCGCGTAAGGCCGCAGCAGAGCTTCCAAAGCTGGATTTGCCTGGTGCTGGGAAGCCTGGAGTGCTTGGGCAGACCGATGCTCAAAAGGCCGCCGAAAAGGCTGCGGGGGCTGCGCAGAAGAAGATCACCCAGGCTTTCGAGACAACCGAGGAAAACTACAAGCGCCAGATCGCCCTGATCAACACCGAGGTTGACAAGCGCAAGGATGCCACCGAGGCGGCCAAGCTGCAGTTCGAACTGGAGTCAGGGAAGCTGCACGGGCTAAGCGCCCAGCAGCAGGATCGCCTGAAGGGGCTCGCCGCGGAACTCGACCAGCTCAAGCAGATCAAGCAGCAGAACGAGGATGCCAAGAAGCTGGCGGCGTTCCAGGCCAACGTTGGCGAGGATTACCAGACCGCGCGCAGCGGGTTCGATCAGGAGTTGGCCGGCGCCGGACGCGGCGACAAGTACAAGGAGCGGCTGAAAGAGCGCCTGGCAATCGAGGAAGATTTCAACCGCCAGCAGCGTGAGCTGGTGCTGCAGCGCAACAGCGGCGATATCAGCCAGGAGCTGTACGACCAGGAGACTCAGGTCCTGAGTGACGCCCTGGCCCAACGGCTGGACCTGCAGAACGACTACTACAGCCAGCTTGATGAGGCGCAAGCCAACTGGATGGATGGCGTCACCAGCGCCTGGGAGAACTTCGCCGACGCAGCCACGAACTACTCGGCCATGGCTGCCGATGCCACTACCTCGATTCTTGGCAGCGCCAGAAGTGAGCTTGGCAACTTCCTGTCCGATGTGGCCACAGGGGCATCTGATGCTGATGATGCCCTGATGGATATGGTGACAGGGTTCGCCAAGTCCATGGTTCAGGCCCTGGCCGATATGGCAGCCCAATGGCTTGTCTACCAGGCGGTGCAGTTGATGGTGGGCAAGAGCACGCAGTCGATGGCTGGGATGGGGATGGTAGCCAACGCCCAGGCTATGTCCTTCCAGGCGCAGCTTGCGGCCTACGCCTCGACTGCGGCCATCCCTATCGAGGGGCCGCTACTGGCCCCGGCTGCAGCAATGACAGCTGCTATGGCTACCGCACCGATGGTCGCCGGCGTGGCTTCCACCGCCCTCATGGGCATGGCCCACGACGGTATCGACAGCATCCCCCGTGAGGGAACATGGCTGCTCGACGGCGGCGAGCGAGTATTGAACCCGAACCAGAACCGCGACCTCACCCAGTACCTGCGCAACGCTAACGACGCTGGCGCCGGCGTAGGCCTGGGCGGCGGAATCACTATCAATGCACCGGTTACCGTCCAGGCCCAGCCTGGCATGAGTGACGAAGCGGCGCGCAGACAGGGAGAGGTGATGGGGCAAGCGCTGAGGCAAACCATCCGCGAGGTGGTGAACGAAGAGTTCGCCCAGGGCGGCTCGATGTGGAGGCGGTAATGGCAGAGACATTCGGCTTCTGCACCAGGGTCGGCGCCTCGGGCGAGATCAAGCATCGGACCTGGGAGAACGAGTTCGGGGACGGCTACGTCCAGTCTGGCGGCACCGGGATCAACGGCAAGTCGCAGGAGTGGTCGCATCAGGCCACCGGCAGCCTGGACAGTGGCCAGGAGCTTCGCCTGATGCGCGACTTCCTGGATCGTCACGAAGGGTACAAGTCGTTCCTCTGGACGCCTCCAGGAGGCACCCAGGGCCGGTACAAGGTCAAGGACTACAAGCTCGACCCGCTGGGCGCCGGCCTATTCAGGATCAGCTTTACGATGAAGCAGGTTTTCACCCCCTACTGACCCCGCCTTAGCGGGGTTTGTTTTTTCTGAGGCACCCATGACTTTCGAAACCGATATCCAGAAACTCGAGCCGGGTAACCAGATCCGGCTGTACGAGGTGGACGCTACCCGCCTGGGTGGCAACCTGATGCGGTTCCACGGCCACGCCCAGGAAGGCGACATTATCTGGCAAGGTCAGCTGTACGAGGCGATCCAGATCGAGGCCAAGGGCTTCGATATTCGAGGTGACGGCAGGCCCGCGACGCCAACCCTGCAGTTGGTCAATGAAATCGGGGGTGTGCGCGGCGCTGTGTCGGCCCTATGCCTGGCCCTCAAGGACCTGGCCGGCGCCCGCGTCAAGGTCATCGAAACATTTCGCCACTTTCTCGACGCTGCCAACTTCCCCGAGGGCAACCCTAACGCCGCCAACCAGGCCCGGGAAAACCTCTGGTTTATCGAGCAGAAGACCGAGGAAGACCGCGAGCAGGTGACGTTCCAGCTGTCGAGCCCGCTGGACCTTGGCGGCGTGCAGCTGCCCAGCCAGCAGATCACCAAGCTATGCCGCTGGGCCACGCGTGGTGGCTACCGTGGTGAGGCCTGCGCTTACACCGGGGCGGCGATGTTTACTAAGCAGAACGAGCCAACTGACAACCCCGCGCTCGATCGCTGTGGCGGCCGCTGGAACAGCTGCAAGCTGCGCAACAACACCCGCCGCTTCGGTGGCTCCATGGGCGCAAGCCTGATCGCAAGCTCGAGGTAACCATGCGCATCAACCAACAGCTGCAGGCCGCGATTCGCGAGCATGCCGAACGCGAGCACCCAGCAGAAGCCTGCGGGGTGCTGATTAAGACAGCCGATGGTCGGGAGTATGTGCCGTGCCGCAATCTGGCTCGGACGCCACGGGACCAGTTCACCTTGCACCACGAGGACTTGGCCAACGCCGAAGATCGGGGCGAGCTGCTGGCGATCATCCACAGCCACCCGGACGGTGCCCCGCGCCCGAGCATGGCCGACCGTGTCAGTTGCGAGTTGCATGAAGTGCCGTGGGGCATCGTGGCCTGGCCTGGGGGCGATATGGAGTGGTTCAAGCCTTCCGGCTACACCGCGCCGCTGCTGGGGCGCGAGTTCTCCCACGGCTTGCTCGACTGCTGGGGCGCTTGCCGCGACTGGTACGCCCGCGAGGCCGGCCTGCAGTTGCCGAACTTCGAGCGCAAGGATCTGTGGTGGGAGGAGGCCGACGGCCCGAGCCTGTACGAGGATAACTTCGAAGGAGCTGGCTTCTACAAGGTCAGCGATCTGCGTCGCGGCGACATGCTCGTTTTCATGGTCCCATCGCCGGGCCGGCCGTGTTTCCACCCGAACCATGCGGCGATCTACCTCGGCAACGAGCCCGCCCTGATCAGCGAGGATGCCCCGGCGCTGGGCGGCGCCGGGCCGTTCATCTACCACCACATGGCCGGCCGCGCATCAACCCGTGAAATCTACGGGTGGTCGATGGCCAACCGTTGCCGCCTGATCCTACGCCATAAGGACTACCAGCCATGAAGCGCACGGTGAAACTCTACGGCGTGCTCCGCAAGCACTTCGGGCGGGAGTACCTGCTGGACGTATACAGTCCGCGCGATGCCATTCAAGCACTCTGCATGATGGTGCCTGGGTTCGAGAAGTTTCTCGCCACAGGCGAGGAGCGAGGCTTGGTGTTCACGGTCTTTTCTGGCCGGCGCAACCTGGCACCAGAGGAGCTGGACTTGCAAGGCAGCGCAGCCGAAGAGATCCGCATCGCGCCGATCATCCAGGGTAGCAAGCAGGGCGGCCTATTCCAGGTGGTGCTTGGTGCCGTGCTGGTGGTGGCGGGCTATTTCACTTTCGGCACCACCTCTGCGATAGGGGTCGCGATGATGGCAGGAGGTGCCGGCATAGCCTTGGGCGGTGTTGTGCAAATGCTTTCACCGACGCCCAAGACTGGCAGCCTGGATCGCAACGAGGACGGCAACAACCCCAGCTATGGCTTCGGCTCGGCTGTAACCACCATCGCCCAGGGCAACCCTTATCCAGTTCTGTACGGCGAACGAGAAATCGGTGGGGCCATCGAATCCGGCGGGGTTTATCCACAAGACAAGCTGTAACCAATCGAACTACCTGACCTGCTGTGGCAGGTTTTTTTGTTTCTGGAGGAATGAATGGGTGCAGAAGTGAGTCGCAAGGCCACGGCCAAGCGGTCGCCACGCCGCCAGGTCGTCGGTCATAAGGGCGGTAGCAAGAAGCCGAAGCAGCCCAGCATTGCCTCGAACAGCGTGCCGTCGATTTCCACGGCGCGCCTGGTCTACCTCTGGAGCTGGGGGCCTATCGTCGGACCTGTAAACGGCCTGCGCTCAGTCAAGCTCGACGGAACGCCGATCATGGCCGAAGACGGTACGATCAACTACCCCGGTGTGAAGTGGCAGTTCCGCTCTGGCGAGTTGCACCAGGAGCGCCTGGCCGGGGTGACCGAGTCGAGCAATGAGATCCAGGTCGGGCAGGAACTGCGCACCACTGCGCCCTGGGTTCACTCGATCAACAACCCCGTGATCGATGCCGTTCGAGTGCGGTTCTCCTGGCCTGTGTTGCAGGCCCAGGACAGCGGCGGGAACATCAACGGCGTGCACATCGACTATGCGATTGACGTGGCCACGGATGGCGGTTCGTACCAACAGGTGCTGACCTCGAGCGTGGACCGCAAGAACGTCACCAAATACGAACGGTCGCACCGTATCGAGCTGCCTGATGGGGCGCGCTGGACGATCCGTGCCCGTCGCCTGACGCCGGAGGCCAACAGTTCGCTGGTGCAGGATGCCATGATTGTTGAAGCGGTCGCCGAGGTGGTCGATAGCGATCAGGAATACCCACTCACGGCGGTCGGTTGCGTGGAATACGACGCCCAGCAATTCGGCGGTGACTTCCCTAAGATCGCTGTTCTGATGCGCGGTCGTATTGTTCGGGTGCCGATGAACTACGATCCCGAGACCCGCACCTATGCCACCTCCGGCGCCGGTACCACCAACGGGGTGTGGAATGGGACGTTCAAAGAGGCCTATACCAATAACCCGGCGTGGGTGTTCTACGACCTAGCCCTGCATCCGTACTACGGTCTCGGTGACCGCATCGACGCGTCGATGATAAATCGCTGGTCGCTATATCGTATTGCGCAGTGGTGCGACCAACTGGTACCGGATGGGAAGGGTGGCCAAGAACCGCGCTTTACCTGCAACCTGTACCTGCAGAAGCAGGCTGAGGCCTGGGCGGTGCTGCAGGACCTAGCTGCGATCTTCCACGGCCTGGCCTACTGGGACGGTAGCCAGATCGCGGTAAACGCCGACATGCCGCAAGATCCACTTTATACCTACACCACTTCCCAGATCCTTGGTGATGGTGTGGTCAAGTACTCGGGCAGCAAATGGCGCGACCGCCATAGCCTGGCCATGGTCTCGTTCGACGATCCCGAGCAGGGCTTTGAGACCGATAAGGAGCCGGTATTCGATGAGGACGCCATGGCCGAGTACGGTGTCCGCGACGTTTCTGTTGAGGCCGTTGGCTGCACCAGCCGAGGTCAGGCCCAGCGCGCCGGGAAATGGGCCTTGCTGACAGAGCAACTGCAGATTCGCGGCGCGACGATCAACGTAGGCCTCGACGGCTACATCCCGAAGCCCGGCACGGTGATCGCGCTGTCCGATCCGATGCTGGCAGGCAGGGCCAACGGAGGTCGGATTGCTGCTGTCGCTGGGCGTGTCGTGACACTCGACCGTGACATCGAAGTTCCCGCGGGCGCTCGTCTGCTAGTTAACCTGCCCAGCGGAAAGGCCGAGGCACGGCAAGTTCGTTCGGTGAGCGGGCGGCAGATCACTGTCATGGCCGACTACAGCGAGGTCCCGCAGCCCGAATGCGGCTGGGCGATCGACTACGACGATCTCAAACTGATGCAGTTCTACGTTCGCAACGTGACGCGCCCGGAATGGACCCGGTTCCAACTTGATCTTATCCAGCACGAGCCTAGTAAGTTCGACGCCATCGATCACGGAACCATGATTGATGATAGGCCGATCAGCGTGTTGCCGCCCGGCATTCAGGACGCACCAGCGCGTGTACTGATCAGTAGTCACTCATCTGTTGACCAAGGAATATCGGTTACCACGATGACCATCGGCTGGGATGCTGCGCCAGGCGCCGTGGCCTATGACGTGGAATGGCGCTGGGGTTCTCGCGATTGGATCAAGGTACCCCGCACAGGTGAGTTGGCAGTTGATGTGCGCGGCGTCTATGCCGGCCAGTACCTGGCTCGCGTCCGAGCAGTAAACGCGATGGATGTGTCGTCTATACCGACTGTGTCAATGCTCACCGATGTCCTGGGCAAAACCACGCCGCCGCCTGCGATTACGCATCTCACGGCCACCTCGATTGTCTTTGGCATTGCGCTCAAGTGGGGCTTCCCCGCTGATGCGGAGGATACCCAGCGCACCGAGGTCTGGTATGGCCCGAGCAATAACCTGGAGGGAGCAGCAAAGCTCACGGATGTGGCGTACCCGCAGAGCGAGTATGTGATGCAGGGGCTGAAAGCTGGTGTGTCGTTCTTCT
>NZ_JBLUPW010000048.1:0-21586 GCF_048068175.1 Pseudomonas sp. NY15356
CCTGCCCGAGGCCAACCGCATGCTGCTCGACTACTGGGAAGCGCTGCGCATCCGCCTGTACAACCTGCGGCACAACCTGACGCTGGACGGCCAGCCCTTGAACCTGCCGCTCTATGCCGCGCCGGCCGACCCGAAGGCCCTGTGGGCCGACGCGGTGGCCGCCGAGGCGGGCGGGGCCAATGCCTTGCCGACCATCGACAACGTGCCGGCGTTGCGCTTCATTCCGCTGATGGAAGGGGCGCGGACCATGGCGTCCCACCTCATGCTGTTCGGCAATGCCATGCGGCTCATTCTCGAGCGCCAGGATGCTGAAGGGTTGCTGGAACTGCTCAGTACTCAAGGGGTGGAACTGGCGGCCAGAAGCGTGGAGCTGCAAGAGCAGGCCCTCAAGGAGCTGGATGTTGAACGCAAACGTATAACAGTGCTTATGGAGGTCGCCAGGACGCGACGAGACCATTACCGCTCCCTGTATGACGAGAACATGAACACAGGTGAAAAACTGGCACTAGGTTTCGCCCAAACGAGAAAAGCCTTGACCGGCGTTTGGGGATCGCTCGCCGTGACGGCGGGACTGGTGAATACATTCCCGAATGTTTTCGGCACATCCAACGGTGGTGGACGTCCCAGCGGCCCACTGCAGGCGGCAGGGACGGTTGCTGGCCTGACGATGACCGGCTTGGAGATCGCCAGCGAGACGATCGATAAATGCGAGGCCTATCGACGTCGGCGCCAGGACTGGGAGATTCAGTACAAGAATGCCGCAGGATTCATGGCGGCATTCCAGGTGCAACTGGAAGCGCTGACGGTGCGTGAAACCTCTATCAACCTGCAGATCGCCCACGCGCGGTCCCAAGAGATGAATGCTCAGGTACAACTTGCTTACCATCAAGGCAAGGCGACCGCCAAAGCACTGTACAGTTGGTTGCGCGCGCGCCTGGCAAGTATCTTTTATACCTACTACGACCTGACGGTTACGCGCTGCCTGATGGCGCAGAAGGCGTTGCAATGGGAAATGGGTGACAACACCCGCTACCTGCGCACGGGCACTTGGAATGGCGCTTGGTCGGGGCTGTTGTGCGGAGAGGGGCTGATGTTGGCGTTGGGGCAGATGGAGGATGCCTGGGTGAGATGGCAAAAGCGTGAGTTGGAGGTGACCCGCGACGTGTCGCTGGCCAAGGTCTTCGATGGCAAGCTTCTCGTGGATGAGGAGGCAGTCAAGCTGCAGGATGCCATTCAGAGCGTGCAGGACGGAAAGGAGATCGGTTGCACGCTTCCGCTGGGCAGTTTGACGTTCGAGTCGAACAAGCTGTCTATACAGTTCGGCCTCAAGGATCTGGGCTTGGCGCAAGAGTTCGAAGACGGCATATGCCGCATTCGTCGCATAGCGGTGAGCCTTGACGGGCCGCATGTCGAATCTTCCGAGCAGGTCCGGGCGCGTTTGATGACCAACTACCTCGGCTTGCCGTCCGGTTGCCACCAAAGCGTCATATCCCATGCCCGCAAGGACGACGGTCTATTCCCTCAGGAGGGCGGCAACGCGGCCACCCGATGGTTGCCGTTCGAAGGGCTGCCTATCGCGTCGGCCAATGACGAGGATGACAAGACGTTACTGAGTCTGACCTTCGCCGATGCCAAGGATCAGCAGGTACTGAAAGAGCTAAGCGACATCACCTTGCACATCCAGTTCACCGTCCGCTGACACCTTTGGGAGGGCACACAGGTGCCCTCCCGCTTCCCTGTACGGCCCCGCTCGCGGATAATCCCACGCCATTGAAGACAACAGCCTGCGAGTGGGTATGAGTGATTCGGTAGTCAATCTCGGGCAATCCGGGATCGAAGGGGAGCGCAAGCCGCGCAAGCACAACCCCGAGAAAACGCGCGAGGACATCCTCCAGGCCGCCATCCATGAGTTCGTGCAACAAGGCCTTGCCGGCGCGCGGGTCGATGCCATCGCCGAGCGCACCGCCACCTCCAAGCGCATGATCTACTACTACTTCGGCAGCAAGGAGCAGTTGTACATCGAGTGCCTGGTCAAGCTCTACGGCGACATCCGCAAGACCGAGCACAGCCTTGACCTGGAGTCGCTGCCGGCCGTGCAGGCCATCGAACGTGTGGTGGACTTCACCTTCGACCACCATGACCATAATGTCGATTTCGTGCGCATCGTCTGCACCGAGAACATTCACTACGGCGAGTACATCAAGCAATCACCGGCGATTCGCGAAATGAGCAGCCTCGTGCTGCAAGGGCTGGCCCGTACCCTGCAACGAGGTGTGGAAGAGGGCGTGTTCCGGCCAGGCATCGACGTCATCGACCTGCACATGCTGATGAGCTCGTTCTGCTTCTACCGCGTGTCCAACCGGCATACCTTCGGCGAGCTCTTCCAAATCGACCTCTGCGAGCAGGAGGTCAAGCGGCGCCACAAGCAGATGATTCGCGAAGCGGTCTTGGGTTACATCCGTGCTTGAACGGGCTGCCAGCGGCCTCACTCGCCCAGGCGCTGCTCCCGTGATGGCGGGTAGCCGAAATAGGCCGCATAGCACTTGCTGAAGTGCGATACCGAGACGAAACCGCAGGCGACCGCGACTTCCATTACCGAGAGGTCGGAATATTGCAGCAGCCGACGGCTCTTGGTGATGCGCAGTTCCATGTAGTAGCGCCGCGGCGAGGTGCCGAGCTGGGCCTGGAACAGGCGGTCGATCTGGCGCCGTGAGCGGCCACTGTAGGCGGCGAGCTGGTCCAGGCTGAGGGTTTCCTCGAGGTTGTTCTCCATCAGCTCGACGATGGTACGCAAGTGCAGGCTCATGGACTTCTTCGCCCCAGGGCCAACCTGGCGATAGCGGGCCCCGGAGAACGACAGGATTTCCTCGACACCTTCGGCCAGTGCATCGCCGTAGAGACGTCGAACCAGGCCGAGCATCAGCTCCATGGCGCCATTGGGGCTGGCGGCGGTGAGCCGGTCCCGGTCCAGGGTGAAGCTGGCCGGTGTGAGGCGGGTCTGTGGGCTGCGTTCAGCCAGGCTGGCACGCTGTTCAGGGTGAATGCTGCAGCCGTAGTCGTCCAGCACACCTGCGCGGCCAAGGAACCAAGCGCCGTTCCACAAACCGCCCAACGCCATGCCATGGGCCGCGCAGTCGCCCAGCATGCGGTCGAGTTCAGGGTATTTGAGTGGCGTGCGCAAGCCGCCGCAGATCACCAGCAGGTCCAGCTCCTTCAGGCTGGCTGCATCGAGTTCGCTGGCCACCAGCTCCAGGCCCAGGTCGCTGAGCACCCGGTCGCCCTTGGGTGAGAGCGGGTTGAAGCGGAAGCTGTCGGCACGCAGCAGGTTGGCGGTGACCAGCACGTCCATCGCCACGGTAAAACTGGCCATGGAGAAGTGTTCGAGAAGGACGAAGTCGACTCGATAGGGCACCTGGCCGTTAGCGGAGGCGGATTTTAGCCGCAGCATGTTGCTGGTGCTGGTCTTCTGGCTGAACTGACGTGGCGTGGACACTGCTGACTCCGACTCCTGGCTGGCCCGATGAGTTTGCTGGGAGCGTGAGGGAAAGACAACTGGATCGCACACGCGGGCAGGATCGGACTGAACCCTGGCGGCTGGCTGGCACCCAAAGCACTACATGCCTATTGGGAGAGCGCTCATGGAAATCGGAACGATCTGGATCATTCTCGCAGCCATTCTGATCCTCTTGGAGATCTTCGCCATCTGGCACATCATCGGCAGCGACCGGCGCGCTGAACGGAAGATGCTATGGATCGTCTTCGTGGTCTACGTACCCTTGCCCGGCTTGATCGTCTGGGCCTGGATGGGACCTCGGGCCGTGAAGGGGCGGGCGGTGCTCGAGGAAAAATAGTGCACCAGGGGCTGATGCCTGTCAGTCAAGGACACGGAACGCTGCACGCCCTATCGCCGGCAAGCCGGCTCCCACAGGTATAGCGCCGGCCTCCAAACTGACGTTCTACGTGTGTGCCGGTGCTTGCAGTCGATAAGGCTTGGTTGCCTGGCATTACAGGTTTCGCATCCTGGTGCATCTCTTCTAGAATCCGCACAGTAAACCCGCCGACCGACCGGCCGTGCGGTTCCCGGCGCGAGTGTGCGCCACCGCCGAGAACGCCATGAGTGCCAGTACCCCGCTGTCCGGAGTCAACCAACCGCTGCGCGGCATCGCCCTGGTGGTGGTGGCGACTTTCCTGTTCGCCAGCCACGACGCCCTTTCCAAGTTCCTGGGCGGCCTGTACCCGATCATCATGGTGGTCTGGGCACGCTACCTGGTACATACCCTACTGATGGCCGGGATCTTCCTTCCCAAGGCCGGCATGGCCGTATTGCGCACTCGCCGCCCGGTCTTGCAGACGTTGCGTGCGCTGAGCCTGTTGAGCACGAGTTTGCTGTTCACCACAGGCCTGCAGTACCTGCCTTTGGCCGAAGCGACATCCGTCAACTTCCTCGCCCCGGTGCTGGTCACCGCGCTTTCGGTGCCGCTGCTCAAGGAGCGCGTCAGCGTCGGCCAGTGGGTAGCGGTGGTGATGGGCTTTATCGGCGTGCTGGTCGTGGTGCACCCTGGGGGGGCGATGTTCACCCCGGCGATCCTGTTCCCCTTTGGGTCGGCCCTGGGCTTTTGCTTCTACCAATTGCTGACCCGAAAGCTGGCCGTCTACGACAGCCCAACCACCAGCAACTTCTTCGCCGGGCTGTGCAATACCTTGATCCTGAGCGTGCTGGTGCCGTTCTTCTGGCACGCACCGCAATGGAACCACGTCGTCTTGATGCTGGCCCTTGGCGGTTGCGGCATGACCGCGCACCTGTTACTGACCCAGGCCTTCCGCCTGGCTGCCCCGGCATTGCTGGCGCCGTTCAGCTATTGCCAGATCGTCTTCGCCGGTTTGCTGGGGCTGCTGATCTTCGGCCAGGTGCCGGACATCGCCAGCCTGGTGGGCATCGCCATCATCTGCCTGAGTGGTTTGGGGGCGGCCTGGATGCAACGCGGCAAGTGACAATGCTGCTGACAGTTTTGGCCTATCGACCCTAGTCAATTGCCCTATTAGAAACCTGGCTGCGCTCGGCTAGGCTTCACTCTGCCCCAAGAAAACGGCATGCAGGCATGGGCAGGGACACCCCTGATGCCTGTTCCACTTCCGTGCGAAAGGTACACGCAGATGTCGAACGAATCGAAATGCCCGTTTCATCAGACCGCCGGTGGCGGCACGAGCAACCGTGACTGGTGGCCTGACCAGTTGAACCTGCGGATCCTCCATCAACATTCGTCCAAGTCCGACCCGATGGACCCGGACTTCGACTACGCCAAGGCGTTCAAACAACTCGATTTTCAGGCCCTCAAGCAAGACCTGCGAGCCTTGATGACCGACTCCCAGGACTGGTGGCCCGCGGACTTCGGCCACTATGGCCCGCTGTTCATCCGCATGGCCTGGCACAGTGCTGGCACCTACCGTATCGGCGACGGCCGGGGTGGCGCAGGCTCCGGCCAGCAGCGTTTCGCCCCGCTCAACAGCTGGCCGGACAACGTCAGCCTGGACAAGGCCCGGCGCTTGCTGTGGCCGATCAAACAGAAGTACGGGCGCAACATTTCCTGGGCCGATCTGATCGTGTTGACGGGCAACGTGGCCCTGGAATCCATGGGTTTCAAGACCTTCGGCTTCTCCGGTGGGCGCGCCGATGTGTGGGAGCCGGATGAAGATGTGTATTGGGGCTCGGAAAAGGTCTGGCTGGGCGGTGACACCCGTTACGGCAAGGCGCAACCCCCCGGCAAGGGCGACCTGGTGGCCGAACCGCAGAAGCACGAAGAAGAACAAGGGCGCGCCCTGGGCGGCGAGCGAAACCTGGAAAACCCCTTGGCCGCCGTGCAGATGGGGCTGATCTACGTCAACCCGGAAGGCCCCGAGGGTAACCCCGACCCGGTGGCTTCCGGCAAGGACATCCGTGAGACCTTCGGCCGCATGGCCATGAATGACGAGGAAACCGTGGCCCTGATCGCCGGCGGCCATGCATTCGGCAAGACCCACGGTGCAGGCCCTGCCGACAACGTCGGACCCGAGCCGGAAGCGGCAGGTCTGGAATTGCAGGGGCTGGGTTGGCAAAACAGCTACGGCACCGGCAAGGGCGGCGACACCATCACCAGCGGCCTGGAAGTGACCTGGACCTCGACCCCGACGAAGTGGAGCAACGAGTACCTGGAGAACCTGTTCAACTACGACTGGGAACTGACCAAAAGCCCCGCCGGCGCCCACCAGTGGCGGCCGAAGAACGGTGCCGGAGCAGGGCGGATTCCCGACGCCCATGACCCTGGCAAACGCCATGCGCCATCGATGCTCACCTCTGACCTGGCCCTGCGTTTCGACCCTATCTACGAGCCCATCGCCCGTCGCTTCAAGGAACACCCCGAGCAGCTGGCCGATGCCTTCGCCCGTGCCTGGTACAAGCTCATCCACCGGGACATGGGCCCTTTGGCGCGTTATCTGGGGCCGGAGATGCCCGAAGAAGAGCTGCTCTGGCAGGATCCGATCCCGAAAGTCGACCACCCGCTGGTGAACGAGCAGGACATCGCCACCCTCAAGGACAAGGTCCTGGCATCGGGGCTCAGCGTGGCGGAGCTGGTGTCCACCGCCTGGGCCGCAGCTTCGACCTTCCGTGGCTCGGACAAGCGCGGCGGCGCCAACGGCGGGCGACTGCGCCTGGCACCGCAGAAGTTCTGGGCCGCCAACCAGCCCGAGCAATTGAACACGGTGTTGCAGGTACTGGAGAGGATCCAGGGCGAATTCAATGCCTCGGGCAAGCGGGTTTCCCTGGCCGATCTGATCGTGCTCGCAGGTAGTGCCGCAGTTGAAAAAGCCGCCAGGGACGCCGGGCATGATGTCAACGTGCCGTTCAGGCCCGGGCGCATGGATGCCTCCCAGGCGCAGACCGACGTTGAATCCTTCGGCGTACTCGAGCCGTTGGCCGATGGTTTTCGCAATTTCTCCAAGGCGCGCTACAGCGTCAAGGCCGAGAAGCTGTTGTTGGACAAGGCCCAGTTGCTGACCCTCACCGCCCCTGAAATGACCGTGCTGGTTGGCGGCCTGCGGGTGCTGGGGGCCAATACCGGTGGCAGCGCGCATGGCGTGTTCACCGACAGGCCTGGCACGCTGAGCAATGACTTCTTCTGCAACCTGCTGGACATGGGGGTGGAGTGGAAACCCACCTCGGCGGACAACGAGACCTTCGAGGGTCGTGACCGCAAGACCGGCCAACTGAAATGGACGGGCACCCGGGTCGACCTGGTGTTCGGTTCCCATGCCCAGCTGCGCGCCCTGGCCGAGGTGTACGGCAGCAGCGATGGAGGGGGCAAGTTCGTCAAGGACTTCGTCGCGGCATGGGTCAAGGTCATGGAGCTCGATCGCTTCGACCTGAGGTGATCGCGGCAAGTGCGCCAACGAGCGACGCGATCGCGGGGTTGCCCCGCGATCGCGCTGCGCGCAGAACAGCTCTAGCCCACCGTCGCGGTACGGCCCGCCAGGCGCAGCCGACGCCACAGCCAGTGGTCCAGGCTCAGGCGGCCTGCGCCCTTGAGCAGCAGTGGCAGCAAGGCCACGAGGTAGATCAGCGGCAGCTTGAAGTTGCCGTAGCCCTGATCGGTGATCACATAGCCCCGGGCCAGCTCGGCGAGGGTCGACCAATGCTCCGGCCAATGCACGGCGGCTATCGCCACCACGGTGACCACCATCAGCACCGCCGAGGCCAGGCGAGTGCCCAGGCCAAGCAATAGCAACAGCGGGCAGATCAGCTCCGCCCACAGCGAGAGCTGCCAGTTCAAGCCCGCAGGCAGCTCGTTGAATGGAAACGGAAAGCTCGACTGCAGGTCGGTGAACCAGTTGGCGCCATTGAATTTCTCAAGGCCCGACTCGAAGAACTCCCAGGCCAGGAACAGGCGCAGGGGCAGGTCAGCGCCCCAGCTGGCGACGCGATCGAGCAGGGTGAGTGGTTTCCAGCCTGAGGGGTGGGCGAGGGTGTTCATCAGCAGGTCTCCCGAATATGCAGTGTGTGTACGCAAGTGTGCTGGAGCGGCGTATCTGCAATGTGTCGGGCGGGCAGTGCTTATGTATCTTCGTGTAGATCGGCGCCGCTCAGGGCGCCTCACGTCAACTCTATTTGCGCGCACAACCCACCTGCCGGGCGATTGGTCAAGGTCAGGCGCCCACCCATGGCCTGGGTCAGCTGATGGGCGATGGCCAACCCCAGGCCGGTCCCGCCAGTGCTGCGGTTGCGCGAGCCCTCGACGCGGTAGAAGGGCTTGAGTACCTCATCGAGCTCTGCAGCCGGAATGCCGGGGCCTTCGTCCAGAACGCGAATGAAGGTACGGGTGCCGGCGTGCTCGACCTCAAGCTGTGCCGCCCCAGCGAACTTCAGGGCGTTGTCCACCAGGTTCACCAATACCCGGCGCAGGGCATGGGGGCGGGTTTGCAGGGTGACGTTGGTGGCACCGAGGCATTCGACCTTCGCGCCGCTGTCCTGGTAGTCGAACACCAGGCTGTCGAGAAAGGCGTCGAGCTTGACCCGGCAGGGCGCCTCGGTGCTGCTGTCCATGCTGCGGGCATAGGCGACGCCTTCGCGCACCAGGTGCTCCATGGCCGTCAGGTCGCTCCACAGCTTGTCCTTCTCCGTGCCATCGTCCATGACCTCGACGCGCAATTTCATGCGCGTGATCGGGGTTTGCAGGTCATGGGAAATGGCCGCCAGCAACTGCATGCGCTCCTTGAGGTAGGCGGCGATGCGAGCCTGTAGCGCATTGAACGCCACGGCGGCATAGCGCACCTCCCGCGGGCCGCTTTCGTCCAGTTGCGGGCCTGGCTTGTCCGGGTCCAGGTCGTCCACTGCCCGGGCCAGGCGGGTCAGAGGGCGGATGGCCAGGCGCACCGCGAGCCAGGTGCAGACCAACAACACCGCCAGCTGGATCAACAGCACCACAGGCAACCACTTGGCCACCGGCACGCCGGAAGGCGTGACGTCGAGGGTCAGGGGGGCGCCGTCGGCCAGGCGCAGGTGTACCTGGAAATGTGGAGTAGGGCCTGGGATCTCGAGGAAGGTCAGGCGGTAGTCCCGGCCGATCGCCTTGACGATGGACTCGGCGGCCATGGGTGGGTCTTCGCTGGGCATGGCCTGGCCGCCGAGGCCTTGGCCCAACTGGTAGCGATAGCTGTGGCGCTGCAGGCGGGGCAGCCAGGCGGCACGTTCCTCGGCCGGTAGGCGGTCGAGGATGGCCACCGACGTGGCGACGTCCTGCTCCAGGTTGCTCAGCATCATCGAGCGGCTGCTGACATAGCGCTCGTAGAACTGCAGGCTGAACGACAGGCCATAGGCCAGCACCAGGCCGGTGAGGAAGATCAGGGCCAGGCGCGACGCCAGGGTATGCGGCCACCTCATGTGGGTGACTCGAGCAATTGCACGGGCAGGGAGAACACATAGCCTTCGCTGCGCACGGTCTTGATGCAGTTGGGCTCGCGGGCGTCGTCGCCCAGGCGCTGGCGCAGGCGGCTGACCAGCAGGTCGATGGAGCGGTCGAAGATGTCCGCTTCACGGCCCTGGGTGAGGTTGAGCAATTGCTCGCGGCTGAGCACCCGCTGCGGGTGGTCGAGGAATACCCGCAGCAGGCGGTATTCGGCGCCGCTCAGGGCCACCAGCGTGCCATCGCTGTCGAGCAGGTGGCGGGCTGTGGTGTCCAGCCGCCATTGACCGAAGCCGATCAGCCGGCTGCTTTCGCTGATGGTCAGATTCGGCGGCAGCATGCGGGTACGGCGCAGCACGGTGTTGATCCGGGCCAGCAGCTCACGGGCCGAGAAGGGTTTGGTCAGGTAGTCGTCGGCGCCCATCTCGAGGCCGATGATGCGGTCGGTCTCGTCGTTGCGGGCGGTCAACATCAGCACCGGCGTGTTGCGGTGCTTGCCGGCGCGCAGTTCGCGGCACAGCAGCAGGCCGTCGTCGCCCGGCATCATGATGTCGAGCACCACCAGGTCGACGGTATTGTTCTCCAGGAAGGCGCGCATTTGTCGGCCATCGGCAACGATGCTGGTACGCAGGCCGTTCTTCTTCAGGTAATTGCCGACCAGTTCGCGGATCTCGCGGTCGTCGTCGACGATCAGGATGTGATCGACGTGTTCCATCGCAGGGTTCCTGTACGAGTAAGGATGCAGGCAAGTGTACCGAGCGTCGCAGTGCTTGCCTGCCGGGGTTTGTATTGCAGTGTATCTGCCTATGACAGGGATACAGGAAAATGCACACCTGGCCCCGTGCAGACACATCCGCGATACCCAGCAGGCCTGTAATGGCTCTCGACCGGGGAACCAATTCCCCATTTGCACAGGAGAGATGCCATGACCTTCAAGACTTTTGCCAATGCAGCCCTGTTCGCGTTGTTCGGCGTTGCCGCCATTTCCGCCCAGGCCAGCAGCGAACCGATGAGCGACAGCGTGATGCAGTATCGCTATGGCGACCGGCTGGACGTGCAGAAAGTGCTGTCGATCAAGGATGACCAGAGCAATGCTTGCGGCGTGGTGAATACCCGCATGGACTACCTCGATTCCCATGGCCGTAGACAAAGCCTGGAGTATCGTACTTACGCCACCGGTGGCTGCCATGACAACTGACCGACGCCGGTGGCTGAAGGTTGCCGGGTGGGTGCTGGGCCTGCTGGGGCTTGGCCTGGCGGGCTACCTGGCGGCCCAGGGCAGGGAGAAGCCCATGCCCTCGCTGGCCGGTGCCAGCCAATGGCTCAATTCGCCGCCGCTGGACGATGCCGCCCTCAAGGGCAAGGTGGTGCTGGTGGATTTCTGGACCTGGGATTGCGTGAACTGCCAGCGTAGCCTGCCTCACGTCAATGACTGGGCCCGGCGCTACGCCGACCAGGGCTTGGTGGTGGTAGGGGTGCACACCCCGGAGTACGACTATGAGCATGACCTGGGTACCTTGCGCGAGAAGGTGGCCAGGCTCGGCATCGGCTACCCGGTCGCGGTGGACAACGACTACCGGGTCTGGAACGCCTGGGGCAACCAGTTCTGGCCTGCGCACTATTTCGTCGATCGCCAGGGGCAGGTGCGGCATGTGCATTTCGGTGAGGGTGACTATGCCGGACAGGAGCGCGTGATCCAGGCACTGCTGGCGGAATGACCTTGTCGGGTAGGCGGCGGCCTTCGACTGCAATCGCAGGACAAGCCCCACACGGGATCGCGTAAGCCCGGAGTTACGCGGTCCTGTGTGGGGCTTGTCCTGCGATTGGGCCGGAGCAGCCACCTGATCAGCCTGCCGCTTTCTTTCAGAATTGTAATGTTCATGCCACCGCGACGATAAGCGCCCCGCCCTAGAGTCCCTCGCCAAGCTTTCCGACGCCTGTCGACGAGGACCTCACCGTGCCGTGCAACCGTGCCACACCCCGCAATGCCGCCTTGTTTGGCCTGCTACTGGCTGTGCTTGCCATGCCGCAGCTACAGGCAGCACAAGGCTTGAGCCTGCCCCAGGCGCTCGACGCCGCTTTCGCCCAGAACCCCGAACTGGCCGCCGCAGGCCGTGAAATCGGTATCGCCGAGGGCGAGCGGCGCCAGGCCGGGCTGATCCCCAACCCTGAACTGTCCTGGGAGGTCGAAGACACCCGTCGCGACACCAGCACCACCACCGTGACCCTCAGCCAGGCCCTGGAGCTCGGTGGCAAGCGTGGTGCACGGATCGAGCTGGCCAGCGCCGGCCAGAGCGTTGCGCAGCTCGAACTCGAGCGCCAGCGCAACGGCCTGCGCGCCGATGTGGTCCAGGCCTTCCATGCCGCGCTGCGGGCACAGACCGCGCTGGAGCTGGCGCAGCAGTCCCAGGCCTTGACCGAGCGCGGCCTGCAGGTGGTGCAGGGGCGGATCAAGGCCGGCCAGTCCTCACCGGTCGAGGCCACCCGTGCCCAGGTACAGTTAGCCCAGGCACGTGCCCAGGTGCGCCGTGCCGAGTCCCAACGTACGGTCGCCTACCAGGCCCTGGCGCGCCTGACCGGAAACCCGTTGGCCTCCTTCGACCGCCTCGATGCCAGCCACCTGTCGCCAGGGCCTGCGCCCCGTGCCGAGGCCTTGCTCGACAAGATTGCGCGAACCGCCGAATGGCGCCTGGCGCAGGCGCAGATCCAGCGGGGCGAGGCGGCTCTGGGCTCGGAGAAGGCCCGGCGCATACCCGACCTCACTGTGAGCCTGGGCAGCCAGTACAGCCGCGAAGATCGCGAACGGGTGAATGTGGTTGGCCTGTCGATGCCGCTGCCTTTGTTCGATCGCAACCAGGGCAACGTGCTGGCTGCTGCCCGGCGTGCCGACCAGGCCCGCGACCTGCGCAACGCCGTCGAACTGCGCCTGCGCAGCGACACCCGTAGCGCCGTCAGCCAGTGGGCCGCCGCCATGGCGGAGGTGCAGGCCTACGACCGCACCATCCTGCCGTCGGCCCAGCAGGCGGTCGACACCGCCACGCGAGGGTTCGAAATGGGCAAGTTCGGCTTCCTCGACGTGCTCGACGCCCAGCGCACGCTGATCGAGGCGCGCGGGCTGTACCTGGACGCCCTGGCCTCGGCCACCGATGCCAGGGCGCAGGTGGAACGTATCTATGGCGATCTGGGTGAGGGGTTCTGATTGGAGCTGCGTTGCAGCCCCAGGTCCCCAGAACGGCCCATCTTTTCAGGAGTAACGATGAATAACACCCGCAAGATAGCCCTCCTGGCCGCCGCCATCGCCGTGTTCGGCCTTGGCGGCCTGGCCTGGACCAACACCGCTGGCAAGGTCCGCGATGACCGTGGCGAACACACCCACGCCCATGATGGCAAGCAGGATGAGGGCCATGGCGAGGAGGGTGGCGAGGCACACGCCGAGCAGACCGGTAGCCTGCACCTCAGCGCCGCCCAGATCGAAGCCGCCGGCGTGCAGTTGGTCGTTGCCGGGCCAATGACATTGGGCACGGCCATCAGCTTCCCAGGCGAAATCCGCTTTGACGAAGACCACACCGCCCATGTGGTGCCAAGGGTGCCTGGGGTGGTCGAGGCGGTACAAGCCGAACTGGGCCAGGCGGTCAAGCGCGGCCAGGTGCTGGCGGTAGTCGCCAGCCAGCAGATCTCCGAGTTGCGCAGCGAACAACAGGCCGCCCAACGGCGCCTGGAGTTGGCGCGGTTGATCTTCAAGCGCGAACAACAGTTGTGGCAGGAGCGCATCAGCGCCGAGCAGGACTATCTGCAAGCTCGCCAGGCGTTGCAGGAAGCCGAGATCGCCCTGGCCAACGCCCGGCAGAAAGTCGCTGCCGTGGCGCCGGCAGGGGCCGGCAACCGCTATGAACTGCGCGCACCGTTCGATGCAGTGGTGGTGGAAAAGCACCTGACCGTAGGTGAGGTGGTCGATGAAACCAGCAACGCCTTCACGCTCTCGGACCTCAGCCGGGTATGGGCGACCTTCGCCGTCACGCCTGGCGACCTGGGCCGGGTGACCACCGGGCGGAACGTGACCGTCAGTGCACCGGACCTGGGCGCCGAAGTGCAAGGCAAGGTCAACTATGTTGGCAACCTGCTCGGCGAGCAGAACCGCGCCGCCACCGCCCGAGCCACTCTGGCCAACCCTGACGGCGCCTGGCGCCCAGGGCTGTTCGTGACGATCGCGGTGAACATCGAGCGCTTCGACGCCGCCGTGGTGGTGCCGGAAGCGGCCCTGCAGACCTGGGAAGAGCAGACGGTGGTCTTCGCCCGTACCGAGGAGGGCTTCGAGGCCCGCCCGGTCAAGACCGGCCGGCGCGATGCCGGCCAGGTGGAAATCACCGAAGGGCTGGCCGCCGGCACCCAGGTGGCGGCCGCCGGCAGCTTCGTCCTCAAGTCCGAGCTCGGCAAGGGCTCGGCCGAGCACAGCCACTGACCCAGGAACGTATCCATGTTCGAACGCCTGATCCAATTCGCCATCGAGCAGCGCCTGGTGGTCATGCTCGCGGTGGTGCTGATGGCCGCCGTGGGCATCAACAGCTATCAGAAACTGCCTATCGACGCGGTACCGGACATCACCAACGTCCAGGTACAGATCAACACCGCCGCGCCCGGCTATTCGCCGCTGGAAACCGAGCAGCGCATCACCTTCGCCATCGAGACGGCCATGGCCGGCCTGCCTGGGCTCAAGCAGACCCGCTCGTTGTCGCGCTCGGGCTTGTCCCAGGTGACGGTCATCTTCGATGACGGCACCGATATCTTTTTCGCCCGGCAACTGGTGAACGAGCGCCTGCAAGTGGCTCGCGAGCAACTGCCTGAGGGCATCGAGGCGGCCATGGGGCCGATTTCCACGGGCCTGGGCGAGATCTTCCTATGGACCGTCGAGGCCGAGCCGGGAGCACGCAAGGAGGACGGTACGCCCTACACCGCCACTGACTTGCGGGTGATCCAGGACTGGATCATCAAGCCGCAATTGCGCAACGTGCCCGGTGTGGCGGAGGTCAACACCATCGGTGGACATGCCAAGCAGTACCTGATTGCGCCGGACCCCAAGCGCCTGGCGGCCTACAAGCTCACGCTCAATGACCTGATCCGCGCCCTGGAAAGCAACAACGCCAACGTGGGGGCCGGCTACATCGAGCGCAACGGCGAGCAGCTGCTGATTCGCGCTCCGGGCCAGGTGGCGTCGGCCCAGGATATCGCCAATATCGTCATCTCCAGTACCGATGGCGCGCCCATCCGGGTCAGCCATGTCGCCCGGGTCGGGTTGGGCCAGGAGCTGCGTTCGGGCGCGGCCACCGAAAATGGCCGCGAGGTGGTGCTGGGCACGGTGTTCATGCTGATCGGCGAAAACAGCCGCACGGTGTCCCAGGCCGTGGCCGCCAAGCTCGCCGAGGTCAACCGCAGCCTGCCCGAGGGGGTGGTAGCCGTGACGGTTTACGACCGCACCAACCTGGTTGAAAAGGCCATCGCCACGGTGAAGAAGAACCTGGTGGAGGGCGCGATCCTGGTGATTGCCGTGCTGTTCCTGTTCCTGGGCAATATCCGTGCGGCATTGATCACGGCCATGGTCATCCCGCTGTCGATGCTGTTCACCTTCACCGGCATGTTCAGCAACAAAGTCAGCGCCAACTTGATGAGCCTGGGGGCCCTGGACTTCGGCATCATCGTCGATGGCGCAGTGGTGATCGTCGAGAACGCCATCCGCCGGTTGGCCCATGCGCAGCAGCGCCATGGGCGCATGCTGACCCGCAGCGAGCGCTTCCACGAAGTGTTCGCCGCTGCTCGCGAGGCGCGCAGGCCCTTGGTCTACGGCCAGTTGATCATCATGGTCGTGTACCTGCCGATCTTTGCCCTGACCGGTGTCGAAGGCAAGATGTTCCACCCCATGGCCTTCACCGTGGTGATGGCCCTGCTGGGCGCGATGATCCTGTCGGTTACCTTCGTCCCGGCAGCCATCGCGCTGTTCGTCACCGGCAAGGTGAAGGAAGAAGAGGGCGTGGTGATGCGTACCGCACGCCAGCGCTACGCGCCGGTACTGGGCTGGGTGCTGGGCCATCGCAACCTGGCGTTCGCCGGGGCTGCAGCCCTGGTGCTGTTGTCGGGTGTGCTGGCCAACCGTATGGGCAGCGAGTTCATTCCCAGCCTCAGCGAAGGCGACTTCGCCCTGCAGGCCCTGCGCGTGCCGGGTACCAGCCTGAGCCAGTCGGTGCAGATGCAGCAACAGCTGGAAACGGCCATCATCGCCCAGGTGCCCGAGGTGGAGCGGGTATTCGCCCGCACGGGTACCGCTGAGATCGCTTCCGACCCGATGCCGCCGAACATCTCCGATGCCTATGTGATGCTCAAACCGCGCGAACAATGGGCCGACCCGGACAAGCCGCGCGAAGCGCTGATCGCCGAGGTGCAGCGCGCCGCGGCCAGCGTACCGGGCAGCAACTACGAGTTGTCCCAGCCGATCCAGCTGCGTTTCAACGAGCTGATTTCCGGCGTGCGCAGCGATGTGGCGGTGAAGGTGTTCGGCGACGACATGGCAACACTCAACCGCACCGCCGCGCAGATCGCCGCCACCTTGCAACAGGTGCCGGGAGCTTCGGAGGTGAAGGTCGAACAGACTACCGGGCTGCCGGTGCTGACCATCGATATCGACCGCGATAAGGCCGCCCGCCATGGCTTGAACGTCGGTGATGTGCAAGATGCCATCGCCATTGCCGTCGGCGGGCGAACGGCCGGTACCCTGTACGAAGGCGACCGGCGTTTCGACATGGTGGTGCGCCTGCCCGAGGCCCTGCGTACCGATGTCGACGGGCTTTCGAACCTGCTCATCCCGGTGCCGGCCAGCGCAGCGGCAGGGACAACGCAGATCGGTTTCATCCCGCTGTCCCAGGTGGCCACGCTCAACCTGCAACTGGGCCCGAACCAGGTCAGCCGTGAGGATGGCAAGCGGGTGGTGGTGGTCAGTGCCAACGTGCGTGGGCGCGACCTGGGTTCGTTCGTCGAAGAGGCCGAGCAGACCCTGATCGACCAGGTGCAGGTGCCGCCGGGCTATTGGACACGTTGGGGCGGCCAGTTCGAGCAACTGCAGTCGGCCGCCGAGCGTTTGCAGGTGGTGGTGCCGGTGGCGCTGCTGCTGGTGATGGCATTGCTGCTGATGATGTTCAACAACCTCAAGGATGGCCTGCTGGTGTTCACCGGCATTCCGTTCGCCCTGACCGGCGGGGTGCTGGCGCTGTGGCTGCGGGATATCCCGCTGTCGATCTCCGCCGGGGTCGGTTTCATCGCGTTGTCTGGGGTGGCGGTGCTCAATGGCTTGGTGATGATCGCCTTCATCCGCAACCTGCGCGAGGAGGGTCGGTCGCTGGGCACGGCCATCGAGGAAGGGGCGCTGACCCGGTTGCGGCCGGTGTTGATGACCGCGTTGGTGGCGTCGTTGGGGTTCATTCCGATGGCGCTGGCCACCGGTACCGGGGCGGAGGTGCAGCGGCCGCTGGCGACCGTGGTGATCGGGGGCATCCTTTCATCCACCGCGTTGACCTTGTTGGTACTGCCGGCGCTGTACCAGTGGGCGCACCGGCGGGAGGAGGGGGAGCCTGGTTGAGGGCTTGGGGCGCTGCACGTCCATCGCCGGCAAGCCGGCTCCTACAGGTAACGCGTCAGTCGTGACGATAGCACTGTTGCTGTGGGAGCCGGCTTGCCGGCGATAAGGCCCTTGAGTCTACGTCGCTTCAGCCTGACGCCCACCGATTTCATCATGCAACGAAATCCGCGAAGTTTCCGGCAGTGCCAAGCCACCGACCAACGCCACCAGAGCGATCGCCACCAGATAGAACGCTGGCGCCAGGCTGCTGCCGGTCTGGCTGATCAGCCAGGTCGCCACCAGCGGTGCGGTGCCTCCGAACAGGGTGTAGGCCACGTTGTAGGTGATCGCCGAGGCGGTATAGCGGGTGCGGGTCGGGAAGCTTTCCGAGAGCAGCGCGGCGGTGACTACGCCGCTGAGCAAGGCGCCGATCGCCAGCAGGATCACCCCCAGCAAGGCGCCTGACATCGACCCCGAGCTGGCCAGCCAGTAGGCCGGAAACACCGCCACCATCACCCACAGGCAGGTAAAGCCAATGGTCTTGCGCCGCCCGACGCGGTCGGAGAACGCACCGGCCAGGGGGCAGCCGACGGCAGCCACCAGCAGCGCCACGGTAGACACCAGCAGCGATTGGGCACGGGTCAGGTTGCCGACCATCTGCAGGTAGGTGGAGAAATAGGTGGTGAACATGTAAAACGACAGCGCGGTCAGGGAAATGAATGCCCCGAGGTTGCGGATTGCCCGGCCGTGATGGCGCAGGGTGTCCTTGAGCGGCGAATGGCTGTGTTCCTTGCCCTCTGCCATGGCCTCGCGGAAGGCTGGGGTTTCCTCCATGCGCCAGCGCAGGTATAGGCCCACCAGCCCCAGCGGTGCCGCGATCAGGAAGGGAACCCGCCAACCCCAGCTGCTCATCGCCTCGGGCGTCAGGCTGGCTTCCAGGGCATAGGCGATCACCGCTGCGCAGGCGAAGGCCGAAAAGGTCGACACCGGCACGAAGCTGCCGTAGAAGGCACGTTTGTCCTGGGGCGCATGCTCCATCAGGTAGGCGCAGGCGCCGGCATATTCGCCACCGGCCGAAAAGCCCTGCAGGCACCGGGCCAGGGTCAGCAGCAAGGGCGCTGCCAGGCCGATGCTGGCGTAGGTCGGCAGCAGGCCGATCAGGGTCGTGGAGCCGGCCATGAGCAGGATCGTCAGCGACAGGATGCGCTTGCGTCCCAGGCGATCGCCCAGGGCGCCGAACACGATGCCACCCAACGGGCGCAGGGCGAACGCCACGGCGAACACGGCGAAGGTCTTGAGCAGGGCGATGCTCGAATCCTCGCCGGTGAAGAACAGGCTGGCGATCAGCGTGGCGAGGAAACCATAGACGGCGAAGTCGAACCATTCGACGAAGTTGCCAATGGCCGAGGCGGCGATCACCCGGCGCAGGGTGGCGGGGGATACCTCATGGGGTAGGGGCATGGGGGTGTTCTCCGGTCTTCATGGGCAGCTTGGACGAAAGTGCCGCGGTCGGGCCGCGGCATCGTTGTTATGTGGCCCAGTAGAGCGGCAGGTGGGGCGAGGCGCTTTTTCATGGACGACATCGGGATACCTGATCTGGCCCTGTCGCGGGGCAAGCCCGCCCCCATCTGTTCTGCGCTGTTTTCAGAAGCATCGCCGTACCGGTGGTTGCTGGCTTGCCAGCGAGAGGGCCGGGGCAGTCCGCTGGCCAGGGCCGATTTTCGTACAGGCCCTAGAACCGCAGGTCCATCGCCACCTCGAACGTGCGCGGTGCGCCCATGTAGTACTGCGTGCCATACGCCTGCTTGGCATACAGCTCATCGGTCAGGTTACGCACCCGTGCGGTGATCGCGGTGTGTTCGTCCAGGCGATAGCGGGTGAACACACCGAACAGGGTATAGGCAGGAGCTTGGAGCGTATTGGCGTTGTCGGCGTACACCGAGTCGACATAGCGCATGTCCATCCCTGCGGTCCAGGCCGGGGTGAAGGCATAGGTGAGCCACAGGTTGGCGACGTTGGCCGGGACGTTGACCGGGGTGTTGCCCTTGCGCGATACCGACTTGCCGCCGACCGCTTCGTTGAATTCGTCATACCTGGCATCGACATAGGCATAGTTGGCCTCGGCCAACAGCCTAGGCGTGACCTGCAGCCGGCCGGACAGCTCGATGCCGCGCGAGGTCTGCTGGCCCGCCTGGACGGTCACGTTGGGGTCGTTGGCGTCGCGTACCGCGAAGTCCTTGCGCACGATCTGGTACACCGCCAGTGTCGCTGCGCCACGCCCGTCGAGGAAGTCGAACTTGCTGCCAGCTTCCCACTGCTCGCCCTTGGAGAGGTCGAACAAACCCACGTTGGAGTAGGTGGCAGACGCCAAGGAACCGGCCGGCAGGTCGGCGGCGGTACTGTATTGCAGGTATACGCTGGCCGACGGCGTCAAGGCGTAGGTCAGGCCGACACGCCCACTCAGGGGCTCCCAGCGGCGTTCGAAGTAGGCCGGGCTGGTGGCCGAGACCGGGCCATAGTTGTGCACCTGCATGTCCAGGTAGTCGTAGCGCAAGCCGCTCAGCAGGGCCAGGCGCTCGGTGAGCTGCAGGCGGTTTTCGGCGAACAAGGCGCGGTTGGTCACTTCGTGGTGGCGTTGCTTGGTCAGACCATTATTCACGCCAGGGATGTCCCCGAAGCTACCGGGGTCGAAGTGGTCCGGGTCCACCATATCGCTCCAGTTGTTGGACGTAGGGTAGAGCGTCTGGCGCATGCGCGAATAGTCCAGGCCCAGCGCCCATTGGCTGACCAGGCCGAACAGCGCGTTGTCGTGGCGCAGTTCGATACGGTTGCCCAGCACCCGCTGTTCGTGGCGCTGCAGGTAGGGCCCGGAGCGCACGACGTTGCCGGCGTCGCTGTAGGCGTAGCGCTCCAGGTTGCGGTAGTCGCGCTGGGCTCGGTAGTGATACAGGGTGTTCTGCACGCTGGTGCTGTCGCTGAGCTGGTAATCCAGGATCGAGCGCAGCCAGCGTACGCGCTGCTCGTAACGGCCATCGGCGATGTTGTAGTTCTCGAAGCGCCGGTGCCGGTCGATCTTCATGGTGCTGCGTCCCGGCAGGATCGGCGCGCCCCAGTAGGGGCTGTCTTCCTTGTCCTGTTGGTATTCCAGGGCCAGGGTATGGGTCAGGTTGGGTGACAGGTCGCTGAGCAGCGAGAATGCCAGGCTGTCGGTCCAGCGCTCGTTACGATCGACATAGCCATTGCCGTGGCTACGGCTGAAGTCCAGGCGGGCGAAATGCCGGGCCTCGGCCGGGTTGCCGGCCAGGGCCTGGTTGATGCCGAAGGCGACTTCCGCGTCGTCGTAGCTGCCATAGCGCACCCGTGCATCGACGGTCTGCTCGTCGCGGCTGGCCAGCTTGGTGATGTAGTTGATCGACCCGCCCACGGCACCGGCGCCATGCAGGAACGACGAGGGCCCGCCAAGCAGCTCGACCCGGTCGATGGCCCAGGCGTCCACAGGGCGGGTGGCGCTGCTGTAGCCCAGGTTGATGCCGTTGTAGAGCTGGGTGATCTGGTTCTGGGTAAAGCCGCGGTAGGACACGTAGCCGCCATAGCCGGGGTTGGCCGAGGCATTGACGCCGGCCATGGCGTTGATCACATCCTGGGTGTCCTTGGCGCCGCGCTCCTCGATCACGCGGCGGTCCGAGACACTCACCGAGGCCGGGGTTTCCCGGGCGCTGAGGCCGAGCCGGGAGCCGGTGCGAATCGGCTCGTCCAGCTGAACCCCGGTGGGCGCCTGGCGTTCGCCATCGACGGTGGTGGCGGTCAGTTCGATAGGGGCGGTACCCGCCCAGGCGTAGCTGCAGGTGCCCATCAGGAGCACCAGGGAGGTCTTGCGAATCATGTTGTCAGGGCTTCCACGCAAAGGTCATGGCTGACCACCAGCGCGCACGGCTGGCGTCAGGCGAAGGTCGCTGCTGCGGGGAAGGCGATGGGAGAGGCGCGGGGGTTGAGGGCGGGGCGCAGGTAGCGTGGCGGCGGCTGTGCCCAACTGCGTGCGACGATGGGTGAGGGTGTGTTGCCCCTGGCCCGGAAAAGGGCCCAGCCGTGGCTGGCCAGCGGTACGGCCAGGGCGAAGGATGAGCACACCGGGCACTCGAGCTGGGCCATGTGTTGGTCGCTGCTGCTGTCGCCCAGGTCGATCGCTGGGCTGTGGTCGCTGGAGAGCGAACAGAAACCGCCTTCCAGCCCGGCCAGGCGCAGGCCGCTCATCTGGCCATGGTGCAAGCCGCACAACAATAGGCTGAACAGGACGCTGGCATAGAGCGCCCAGGCAGTCAGCGAACGTGTCTGGCGGGAGGTGTTCATGGTTGGCGAATCTACCATTCGAGTGGATGAACGGTATAACGCGCAGGTGTGGTGGAATGTCGCAGCAATGCCGGTGGGCCGCAAAGCGGCCCCTTGAGTCTGGAGGGGGGCTTGGGGCGAATGCCTGTCAGTTAAGGCCCCATCGCCGGGGATCCCGCGCCCCCCCGGGACGGGGGGGGGGTGGATACCACCCCGGACCCGTGGG
>NZ_JBLUPW010000049.1:0-20503 GCF_048068175.1 Pseudomonas sp. NY15356
TGGAACCACCTGATCCCATCCCGAACTCAGCAGTGAAACGATGCATCGCCGATGGTAGTGTGGGGCTTCCCCATGTGAGAGTAGGTCATCGTCAAGATTCATTTCGCAAAAGCCCTATCTGCGCGAGCAGGTAGGGGTTTTGTCTTTAAGTAGAGAGACCAGAGATTCGCCGGCACGTCCTGAGGACGGGCTAGCACACAGAATTTCTTGACGACCATAGAGCGTTGGAACCACCTGATCCCATCCCGAACTCAGCAGTGAAACGACGCATCGCCGATGGTAGTGTGGGGCTTCCCCATGTGAGAGTAGGTCATCGTCAAGATTCATTTCGCAAAACCCCTATCTGCGCGAGCAGGTAGGGGTTTTGTCTTTCCGCTCTCCGAAAGACTCACGCCTCCTGTAGGAGCGGCCGGGTTCAACGCATCTCGACCCTGCGCAGCCTGCTGCTACGCCTGGCCTGCAGCTTGCGCCACCAGATATACACCCCGGTGATCGAAAGCACCGCTATCACTACGCCCAGAATCGCAATCAACACCTGCCCGGTGACCCCAATGATGCGTCCCCCATGGATGGGCAATTGCAAGCGGTAGAACTGTTCTCCCAATGTCCCCTGGCCCGCGATCTCTTGGCCTAGCAAGTGCCCATCAGTCCCATGGAAGAACAACCAGGACTTACCATGCGCATCGGTATCGTGCTGGCCAAAACCTGCGCCATAGAAGTTGTACTCGAAACTGTAGTAGAGCTCGCCTATCGGCGCGGTCAGCCCTAACCGCGCGCCTTCCTTCTGGGCGAGCTGATACGCTTGTTGATAAGTCAGCCGGGTCACCCCCAGCGCCTCTTTCGGCATTGCGCCTCGGGCTTCGTAGACGCTCGGTTCAACCGGTGAGAAAAGCGATACCGCTGGCTTGAACACTTGTGCAGGCAAGTTCATCGCCACGCTGCTGATCGCAATGGGTAATAGCAACAGCCACAACCACAAGCCACTCGCCCTATGGACGTCCATGTTCAACCGATAGGTATGACCGCCCTTGATCTTCCAGGCCGTGGCCCACTTACGCCAGAACGGTCGACCACGGGGCAGGGTGAGCAACACGGCAATGAAGCAGTCCAGCACCCAGAGGATGGCCACCACTCCCATCAACAGGACGCCCCAATTGCCAGGTAAGGTCAGGCTGTAATGCAGTTCCAGAATGAACGGCATGAAGTTCTCGCGAGAGAAGCAGCATTCGCCCCAATAGCGCTGACCGAGGGTTTCGCCGCTGACCGGGTCGAGGTAGAAGACCGTGTTCTTTTCATCATAGGGCTGGCCAGACTGCGGATCGTTGCGCGGCACCATGGCCAAGAGCGCGGAGTGCCCAGGCTCTTGTGGATATTCCATGTACCAGACCTGCAGACGTGGATGTTCGCTTTGTACCTTATCCACAAGCACGCCCGGCTCTTGGAGCGTGCCTACAGCCGATGCTTCATAGAAACCTGGGTTGAGCCACTCATCGATTTCATGATGGAAGGCCAGCACGCTGCCGGTCAGGCCGGCCAGTGCAAGAAACACTGCAGTGACCAAGCCCAAGTAGCGGTGCAGCAGGACATAGAGTTGACGCATGGAAACGGGACTCCGATAAAACGCCAGAAACGAAAAAGCCAGCCCCTGGTTCAGGTGCTGGCTTCATGCACGGAAAGAGGGTCAGAACTGATAGCTGACCGTGGCGCTGACATTGCGTTCTTCGCCCATGTAGCAGTAGTTCAGGCTTGCGCAGGAGGCGACATAGGACTCGTTGGTCAGGTTGTTGGCATTCAGGCGCACATCCATGCCCTTGAGGCCAACCTTGCCCAGGTCGTAGCCGATCGATGCGTCGAACAGGGCGTAGGAGGGCACCTTCATGCTGTTTTCCGCGTCGACCCAGCTGTACCCCACATAACGGACCCCACCGCCCAGGCGCAGGCCATCCAGGGAGCCCTGGTTGAAGTTGTAATCAGCCCAGAGCGAGTACATCTGTTCAGGCGCCTGGGTCGGTGCATTGCCCTTGTTGTCCACGCCTGGCGTCACCAGGCTGGGCATTGCCTTGGTGTACTCGACGTCTGTGTAGGTGTAGCCACCGATCAGCTTGAGGTTATCAGTGACCTGCACATGAGCCTCGAGCTCCAGGCCTTGGGAACGCACTTCACCTACCGCACGGTAGAACTCTTCGTCCGGTTGCTTGGAGGCCAGGTTTTCCTGTTCGATGCGGAACACCGAGGCCGTGAACAGGTTATCGGTACCCGGTGGCTGGTACTTGATACCGGCCTCCCATTGCGTGCCTTCGGTAGGCGCCAGCGGGCGGCCGTCCTGGTCGGAAACGGTGTTGGGGTTGAACGACTCGGAATAGCTCACATAGGGCGCAATGCCATTCTCGAACAGGTAGAGCACGCCGGCACGGGTCGTAAACTTGGAACGGTCGTCGTTGACCTTGGTGTCGGTATCGCGATTTTCCTCGGACACCTTCACCCAGTCCTGGCGCAGGCCAAGGGAAAAGCGCCACTGATCCAGCTCGACCAAGTCCTGCAGGTACACACCGGTTTGCTGCAGACGTCGCAGGTAATTGTTCTCACCCAGAATCTGCAGGTTGCCGTTGCCGTATTGCGGGTTGCTGGCGTCCAACGGGTCGACCGTGCCATAGCGCCAGGCGACATCGGCTTTGCGCCGCTGGTAGTCGGCGCCGAGTAGCACGGTGTGCTTGGCAGCCCCGGTGAAGAATTCCGCCTGAAGCATGTTGTCGATGATGAATGAGTGCAGGCGCTCGTCACCGCCGGTATAGGCCCGGTTGAGGATATTACTGGTGGCATCGGCCCAGCCGGCCGAATAGACCTGATCCATCGAAACATCCGAATCCTGGTAGCGGAAGTTCTGACGCGCCGTGAAGACATCGTTGAAGCGATGCTCGAATTGATAGCTGAATGACTGCTGGGTGCGTTCGTAGTTGTCGATCCCGGGCTCACCTTCGAAGAAATGGTCGGAAAGACGCAGCCCATTACGCGGGTGGAGCATGCCATCGGCCGGGTTACCGCCGTGGTAGCCGCCATTGGGGTCGTGTTGCAGGTAAGCCTGCAAGGTCAGCGAGGTATCTTCGCTGAAATCGATGCTCACCGCAGGGGCGATGGCATAACGCTCTTCCTTGTTGTGGTCGAACTGCGTGTCGGAGGCATCGGCAAGGCCGGTCAGGCGGTAGGCGATGCGTTTGTCGTCATCCAGGGGCCCGCTGAAGTCGAACCCCATGCCGCGCTGCCCTTGGGTGCCCACGGTGCCCTGGATTTGGTGATACGCATCGAACAGCGGCTTCTTGGTGGTCAACGCGACCAGGCCACCGGGTGAGCTGCGGCCGTACAGTACGGAGGAGGGACCCTTGAGGATATCGATACGTTCGAGGAAATACGGGTCTACCTGCATGGTGCTGTAGGTGCCGTTGTCGCCCATGGACTTCAGGCCATCGACATAAATGTTGTCCACGGAGCCATCGTTGAAGCCGCGCATGGCGACATAGTCGTAGCGGTGGGTCGCGCCATAGGGATTGGTCAGCACACCCGGTGTGTAGCGCATGGCCTGGGCGACGGTCTGTGAACCCTGGTCGTCCATCTGTTGGCGAGTGACCACCGACACCGACTGGGTGGTTTCCAGTATCGGCATGCTGGTTTTGGTCGCCACCTGACTGTGTGTAGCGTTATAGCCTTCCATGCTGCCCAGGGCATTGCCGAGGGTGAAGGCGCGCACGTCGGTGCTTGGCAGGGCAAGCGCCGCATCTTCGGGCTGGGCGCGCAACACATAGCTGCGACCATCCTGGCTGACCGCTTCCAGGCCGGTGCCATTGAGCAGTTGGCGTAGAGCCTGGTCCGCGGAATAGTGCCCTTGCAACCCCGGGGATTGCAGCTCGCCAGTCAGTTGTGGGGTGCTGGAAAGGGTGATGCCAGCTTGGCGCGCGAATTGGTTGAGTACAGTATCCAGGCTCCCTGCAGGAATCGCATAGGGCTGGCTGACGCTTGCCGGCTCGGCAGCCATGGCCAGCGGTGCAATGCTGGCCATGCCGAGGGTCGTGCCGAGCAGGGCGGCGCGTATCGCCTTGCCGAGCAATATTGAATCCAAGACAGGTCGAAACTCATTCGTATTGATGGGGTTCAGCGAGCGCTGGGCGTCTGGCATGGGTAGGGTCCGTGAAAATCGACTAGGGCTGAAGGCGTTGCTTACAGTCCTAGCCGGACCTGAAGGAAAAACCCGCCAGAAAGTGTTAGAGAAATATAAGAAATCAAGCCAGCCGTTCTACCCGGACCCACCAGCGTGTGCGCAGGCGAAGTGTAATTGGCAGCGTCTGTGGCAACAGCACAAGGAGCTTGTCGGTGTCTTCCAGGCGGAACACACCGGAAAGGCGTAGGTCGGCAACGTCATCGCTGCAGCCGAGATAACCATGACGATACCGGGCGACTTCTGCGAGAAAGTCGGCCAGGCGCATATTACGGGTGACGATCAGCCCTTCGGCCCAGGCGCTGGCGTCCATCGTGGGGTGTTCGATCAGCCGGACGCCCTGATGGTCGAGACGCCAAGTCTGCCCGCTGGTGAGCCACGACAACGGACCGCCCGCCGCGTGATGCACGGCCACCTTGCCTGTACTGACGCTGACACGGGTGCAATCAGCGTCCTGGCGCACCACGAAACGGCCGTCGAAGCCTTCGAGCAGTGCATCGTGGCTTTCCACCAACAGCGGGCGTCCATGGGCCTGCTGGGTGTTGCAGGTGAGCATCAGCTCGCCCTGCCTGAGGCGCACGAGCCGCTTGTGCTCATCGAAGGCCAGGTCAGCGGTGCTGCGGGTGTTGAGCTGCAACTGCGAGCCATCTGGTAGCGTGAATGTGCGGCGTTCGCCGGTACTGGTCGCGAAGTCCGATGTCCAGTTGCTCAGCAGTTGCAGGTCCTTGGCCAGCCAGGCAGCCGAGCCTGCCAGGGCGACACCGCTCAACAGCGTCAGGGCCTGGCGTCGGTGCAGGCGGCGTTGGCTGGTCTCCAGGGTTTGCAGGGCGACGCTGGCGCCAGGGATGGTGCGAAGGTTGAGTTCCTGATGCAGGCTGGTGACCCGCTGCCAGGCTAGCTCGTGATCATGATGCGCTTTGCGCCATTGCTCGCACTGCATCAGCAGGCTGGGGTTCTGGCCGCTTTCACGCAGGCGCAGCATCCAGTGGATCGCCTGCTTGACCACCTTGGGCGAGGGGCTGTTGATGCCCATCGTTTCAGGGCTCGTCTTCATAGCGCAGCAGATAGCAATGATAGAGCGCATCCGCTACGTAGCGTTCGACGGAGCGCAGGGAGATACCCATCTGTTCGGCAATGGCTTTGTGGCTCAGCCCATCGCATTGAGCCAGGAGGAAGGCGCGACGCACCTTGGGCTTGAGACCTTCGAGCATGTGTGCGATGCGCTCGAGCAATTCCAGCATGAGTTCGCGGGTTTCGGCACAGGGTACCTCGGCCTGCGGCGCATGGGCGAGCGCTTCGAGGTAGGCGCGCTCCAACTCCTCGCGACGCCAATGGTCGATCACCAGGCCCCGTGCAACGGTCCGTAGGAAGGCACGGGGCGCATTGAGCTCCAGCTGCTCGCGTTGCAGTAGCCGAACGAAGGTGTCCTGGGCCAGGTCCGCCGCGTCGGCAGCATTGCCGAGCTTGCTGCGCAGCCAGGTATACAGCCAACCATGGTGGTGGTCGTAGAGCGTGTGCACAGAGTCTCTGGAAGGCATGGAAGCGCACTGCGATGATGAGTATGAATGATAATTAGTCTCATTGTTGGCGGGATGGCGTTTTTTTGCAACAGCCCGCGGGTGCTATCGTCGCGCCATCCATCACAAAAGGGCTCCGCCGGCCCACGGCCGGCGGAGGCACGCTTAGCTCAGCAGGTTCTTCACATTGTGCATGGCCTCGTCGGCGAAGCCCTGAAGGAACGCCTGGAACCCCGGCAGCGCCTCGGCTCCACCTTCCCATGGCTCGGCCTGGATGGTCCAGGTGGCCCGGCTGTGGGTATCGTCGAGGGCTTCGACCTGCATCGACGCCCACAGGTTGCCGATATTCAAGCTGGTGTAGATCAGGCTCCAGGTCATATACATGGCCTGCTCGTCCCGAGCGTTCAACTGCTCGATGACCACATTGCCGTCCTTGAACAGTTTCTTGCGGATGGAGCGCAGGCCGTTACCGGTCATCTCGATGTGCGAGAGCGCGGGAATGAATACCGGGAACCCTGCGAAATTGCCCACGATGCTCCACACGCTGGTGGCGGGGGCTGCGATGTCCACATGGGCCACAACCTGGCAGCCTTCGGGGTTACGGATCAGGGTATCGGGTTTGAGGGTTTGCATGTGCATTGCTCCTGTTGTGGATAAAAGTGATCAGATGAAACCGATATCGCTCAGGTGGCGGTAGCCCAGGCGCAGCAGCGCCGGGCTTTTGGCCGGGTAGCAGGCCCCCATGCGCTGCACGCCGGCACGGGCGTTGGTATGTTCGATGGCGCTGATATCGCCGATGTCTTCGCCGAACCCTTCGAGGTAGAAGCCCAGGACATCGAACAGGGCGTTGTCGCGGTCGACCCGGTGCAGTTGACGTTGCCACTGCTCTACCGAGACCAGGTCGAACCTGTGCCCCTGCTCCTGGAAAGCCGCCACGTAGTCACGCCAGCGCAATGGCTCGGGGTTGTGCAGGTTGAACACCCACGCATTGGCCTGGTGGCGGCTGGCATGGAAGCCGATGAAGCGGGCCAGGAAATCCACTGGCATGAGGTCGAAGTCGATCGCCAGGTCCGGCACCAGGCCCAGTTGCAGCGAGCCCTTGAGCATGAGCATCAGGCGGTTGCGCTGGGGTTGGCAGATGCCGTTGCGGCTGTCGAAGGTGATGTTCCCTGGGCGGAACAGGTTGACCCACACGCCCTGGCCGCGGGCGCGCTGGAGAATGCGCTCACCGACCCATTTGCTCAGGTTGTAGCCGTTGCGGATGTAGATCGGCGCAGTGGCCGCCGGTGCTTGTTCGAGCACGCGTCCATCAGCATCCACCGCACTGCAGGCAGAAAGGGTCGAGACGAAGTTGAAGATCTTCTTGCGCCGTCCTTCGCACAGGCGCAGGCATTCGAACAAAGGCTCGATGTTGTCTGCAGCCAGGGCCTGGTAATCCAACACATGGTTGACCTGCGCGGCATTGTGCAACAGCGCGCCATAGTGGCTGTCCAGGTAGTCGTAGTCGCTTTCGCACAGGCCCAGGCGCGGCTGGCGCAAATCGGCGTCGAACACCCGCAGGCGGCTTGTATCCAGAGAGAGGCCGTTCTCCTCGATGGCCTGGGCGAAGCGTTCGCTGGCCGACAGGCCATCGCTGCTGCGCACCAGGCAAGCCACTTCGGTGGCGCCCCAGGCGAGCAGGGCTTCGACCAGATGTACACCGAGGAAGCTGTTGGCACCGGTGACAATGACTTTGTGCACATCGCCCAGACAGTCCATCGGCAGTACCTGCAGGCCCAGTTCTCGATTGGCGTCCTGTTCCAGGCGCTCGAGCGGTCGCTCCTGTGGAGCCTCGGGGCGGTCGATCAGTTCGGCCAAGCGTTGCAGCGTTGGTCGTTCGATGAAGCGGTTGATCGGTACACCGTGGCCGAACTGCTGACGCACCTCCAGCAGCAGACGTGACAGCAGGATCGAGTGGCCACCCAGGTTGAAGAAGCTGTCGTGGGTGGATATCTGCGTTTCAGGCAGCTCCAGCAGCTCGCTCCAAATAGTGCACAAACGCTGCTCGGTCGGTGTACCAGGTGCCGATCGCTCGTGCACCGGCAGCGCCAAGGGCCGTGCATGCAGGGCCTTGCGATCGACCTTGCCGTTGGCGGTATAGGGCATGTGCTGCAGGACTTGGTAGAACGCTGGCCGCATGTAGTCGGGCAATTGCTGTTCGGCATGGGCACGCAGAGCGGCTTCGGCCCCGGTGTGGGCTGGCTGAGCGACGAAGGCCAGGATGCGGCGCTGGTCGTCGATCACCACGGCGACCTGGGCGAACAGGTTGCTGGCGCGCAGGCAGTGCTCGATTTCTTCCGGTTCGACCCGGAAACCGCGGATCTTCACCTGGTTGTCGCGTCGACCGCAGAGCTCGATGCCTTGCGCTGTCCACTGGGCGATATCGCCGGTACGGTAGGTCTGCAGGTTGCGCCCATCCGGCAAGCGCAGTTCGACGAAGCGTTCTGCGGTCAGCGCAGGGTTGTTCAGGTACCCAAGCCCCACACCCGGCCCGCTGATGTACAGCTCGCCCGGGGTACGCTCACACACCGGGCGCAGATCGTCATCGAGGATCAGGACCTGGGTGTTGGCGATCGGTGTGCCAAGGTTACGGTTGCTGTCGCCGGCGATGAACGTGCGGGTGGTGGCCAGCACTGTGGTTTCGGTCGGGCCATAGATATTGTGCATCCGGCACTGCCCGGCGAGGCGGGCAATGACCTGCGGCTCGCACACATCTCCACCGGTGACCAGGTGGTGCAGGCCAAGGTGCTCATCAGCGGGCAGGATGCTCAGCAGCGCGGGAGGCAGGAAGGCATGGCTGACTTCCTGGCTGTGGATAAGCCGTACCAGTTGTACCGGATCACGGCGCTGTTCTTCACTGGGTACCACCAGTTCGGCGCCATGGGTGAAGGTCGGCAGAATGTCGAGCAGCGATGCATCGAAGCCGATGGTGGAAAACTGCAGGACCCGGCTGTTGGCATCGAGCGATACGTGGTCGGCATACCAGCTCGTGAAATGGGTGAGGTTGCGCTGGCTGAGCAGCACGCCCTTGGGCTGCCCCGTGGTGCCTGAGGTGTAGATCGCAACGCAAGGGGCATCCAGGGCGAGCTGGCGCACCTGCAGCGAAGGCAGTGGTCGCTCCGTCACTTCTGCCAGTGTGCGCACATCCAACCCTGGCACGCCGCCATGAACCTGCCCATCATGCAGGAGGGCGCAGGCGCCGGCATCGTCCAGGATGCGTTGGCGACGTTCGGACGGAGTGGCCGGATCCAGCGGCAGGTACACCGCGGCGCAGCCGAGCACTGCCAGCAGGCTGGCATACAGTGCAGGTGACTTGGCCATACAGACCGCAATCACCATCGGTCGTCCGTCGGCGCTGGGCAGCAGGGGCAGCAGTGCGCGCTGGATACCGACGGCCTGGGCGTGCAGTTGCCGATAGCAAGTACGCGTACCGTTCTCATTGAGAGCCGGTTGGGCGGCGAAGCAGTGCAGGCTCAGCTCGAGCCGGTCCATCAGGCAGGCTTCCGCTTTCTCCAGCAGGTCTGCCCGTAGGGTTCGGTTGAAGGGGTGGCGGTGTGTCAATGACTCCAGCCAGCCCAGTCCGTGTTCACGCTCTTGCAAGGCCGAGCCGAGCTGCGGGGCGTGTTCCAAGTATTGCGGGTCACGGGCGAAGCGCGTCACCACCGAGGCCAGCAGGTCCTCCAAGGCCAGCAAGGTCTCCTGCCGTAGCTGCTGACCGTTGCCGGAGGCTGGGGTTTGCAGTGCTACGCGCTCGATCAGCCGTTGGGTATCGCCATCGGCGTACCAGCACAGGAGCTCGATGGCAGGCAGGACGCCTGCATAGCTCGCGCCCACGCGAAGCCTGAGCAACGGCGTGGCTCCTACCCCGCGCCAATCGAGTTCGCGCAGTGAAAGGCTGCCATCGTCCACTACCAGGTGCGAGGACTTGGCCGAGGCGGAACGCCAATCGTCCGGCGTTTGCACCACCGTCGTTCGATGGGCGTGCTCCTCGAGCAGGCTGGTCAGTTGTCGTATGGCGGGGCTGCTGCCCACCAGGAGTATGTCGAGGCGTCTCATGACGGCTTCCTCAAGGCAGATAGTTACGTAGCGCGTCCTGAACGCAGGGCGACTCGAGCATCGAGCTGCTGCGCAGGAAGCGCAGGATGTTGCCCAGCAGCGGATGCTGGTGATTGATCGGGTAGGCCAGGCTGCGGACTTCTTCGCGCAAGGCCTGGCGAATGTCCTGTGCCACCGGCAAGGCCTCGATCAGCTGGAAATCGAATGCTTGTTGCAGATCGTTGGTCAGGTATTGGCCAAGGAACACAGGCAAGACGTTCGCGATGGCTTCACGATCGGGTTGGGGAGCGGTGTGCCAGTAGATCCGCGTCAGGCGTGTCCAGAAGCTGGAATGGCGCCCTTCATCGAGCAGGTGGTCGGCCATCAGGCCCTTGATCGAAGGCTTGACCGTATCGTCGCGGGAAAAGGCGGCGACATCGTCGGTCAAGGTGTTTTCGGCTATTCCCACACAGATGAGCTCCATGGCGTCACGCAACCGCTCAGGGACTTCGGCCAGCGCTGCGGGGATGGCCCGGCTGAGTTCGATCTGTCGAGGCAGGGCAATTGGCTCGATGCCGGTCATGGCGATGGTCTGCTGGAGGAAGTCCATGGCCACCAGCGCGTGGTAGTCCTCGTCCACGACAACGGTCATGGCGTCGTAGCGGCAGGCATAGGGGAACGGTATGGCGAAGCGTTCCTTGGCGATGCGCCGTGCGGTGCTATCGACGATTTCGGTCTCGAAGATCACGACGTCGTTGATGAACTTGTAAAGGCTCTGTACCAACACGAAATCGCGTAGTTGCGGGCATTCGCGCTGGAAGGTGGCGCTGAGCACCAGCGGTTGACGGCAGAGTGGATAGATCAGGCGCTGGTCGTTCTCCAACAGCCGGCGTGGCCGGGTGCGGATGGTTGCGCGTGCTTCCCACACATCGGCGAACGAACTGTACTTGGGTGCGCTCATTGGGCCACCTCGCCGAGTGCGGCGTGAAGCTGGGTTCGCACCCGGTCCCACAGAGCCATCCGATTGTCCACGGCAGTAATGGCGGCCTGGTACACCTCTGCCAGACGCAGCGGGTCGCCCTCGACCAGCCGGGCCAGCAGCCGTTCCGCCGCGGGGCCATGGTCTTGCGAGTCGACTTCAATATGGCGTTGCAGGTAGTAGCGGAAGGTCGGGGCCTGTTCGCTACCGATATCCCATTGATCGAGAATCTGCTGGAACATCGCCGGGATGACGCTTTCGCGACCATGCAGGAATGCAGCAGCCACATGATGACGAGGGGCGTCGAGTGCAACGCTCAGGGTCTGGCGAACGAAACGCTGGGCGGCATCCGGGGCACCACAGCGCTGCAGGGCGTCTAGGTAGTGAATGCCTTGCTGCTGAAGTGCAACGAATTGCTCGATGGCTGTAGTGTTCGCGCCTACTTCCCGCATGGCATCCAGATACAGTTCGAAATGGCTGTAGTAGCCATGATCGACACGATCATCGGATTCCTCGCCCAGGACGATCTCGTTGATAAGGCGGGCTGCTGCCGGGTCCACCGGTGGCAACCAGGGCAGGCTGACGCAGGTGAGCTCAAGTTGCAGGCGTTTGGTCAATGACATGAAGTCCCATACTGCAAATACATGGGTTTCCATGAAACGTCGCAATACCGTCAAAGACGTAATTTCGGAAAAGACGGGGTGTTTGGAAAGTTGCTGTTTTTTGAGCGACAGCGTGTCGTGCAGTGCGTGCATGGTGAATTCCTTCGGTAATGTTTTCCAATGAGGTTGTTTTGTTGGCTTTTAATGCGTCATATTTATTAAGGGCGTGCGAAGGCCTCGAGGCAGAATTCGATGATGAATAGGCGTTGAAATCCGCAGGCATTGGCATGCGTTGCGATGGTCGCTGGCGCGGTGGTGGCCTGCTGACGGGATAAAAGTTAGAACAATTGCAAAGTTGCCTGCAATTATTTTTTTATATTTTTTGAACTTTCAATTTATTATGGGTGAGCGAGTCCGATAAAACTTTTTGCGAAGTTTTATTTGGCAAAAAAGTGCTCCTTCCGATAATAAGTATCAGAAAATTCTGAAGTTATAGGTGAATGGGTCACCCAAGCACTTGGTAAATAAGGCGTTCGGAATTGGAAATTTGGGGGGCTGTTGTCTACTCTGCCCCGGTCGCTGGCCCCTCCTGATGAACGATTGGAAGGCAACGATCCAGCCTGCCCGATGGCGATCAGCATCGTTGCGAGGTGTAGAGTGGGCCGAAATGCTGGGCACTGCCATGCCGGTGGGCGAGGATTGCGAAAAGACAGGAAGGATGACAGGGCGGCGAGGCTTGGAGGGGCCAGGAAACCTATCGATGTGCGGCGGGATGGAGGAAGGCTTTGAGGGGTATCAGCGTTCGCGCGCGCGCATTGGGGTAGCGGGCAAGCGTATTGTCACGAGGGGTAGGGAGGTTCTGAAGCTGCGCAGTCGACCTCAGTGGGCCGACTGGCTGTTCAGGTACTTTCGGATGGTGCGAGAGGCATTGTTCAGGTGCTCTTCCAGCACCCTGATGGCTACATCTACCGATTTGTCGCTGGCGGCGTCCACCAAGGCGATATGATCGTCTTGGGTAAGCTTGCCCAGGCCCATCGAGGAGAGGTGGAAGCGCAAAAAGCGTTCCTCTTCGTTGAGCTCGATTTCGATCATGCGCAGCAGCTTCTGGTTGGGCGCCTTGCTATAGAGGGTCATGTGCAACAGGCGGTTGAGGCGCCCGATCTCGGCATGACGAGTCTCGTTCTCCAACTGCTGGATATAGCCGCGCGCCTGGGCGATATCATCGGCATCGAGCAGTGGGATCGACTGGCGTAGCGCTTCGGACTCGAGCAGTACACGCAGCGCATAGGTGTCGACGGCATCCTCACCGATCAGAGGGGCGACCACGGCTCCCTTGTGCATGACGACCTGCAGCAGCGATTGCGCCTCCAACTGGCGCAGGGCCTCACGCACCGGCATGCGGCTTACGCCGAACAACGTGGCGATTTCCTGCTGGCGCAAGGCCGTGCCAGGCGGCAGGCGACCATCGACGATCGCGCTGCGCAGGCGCTCTTCGATGACGCTACGGGCCTGGTGCGGTGGTACCTGCACACTACCTAGAACGGTTTTCAGAAGTCGAGTTTTTTCGGCCACGCGATGTATGCCTCGATGCCTATTGGAAATTGGATCCAATTACACTAGTGAGTTGAGGGGGCAATTGTCAAACTGTCGCGACGATGCGTGCACTGGCCAAGGGGGTTAGGCCGAGGCAGGAAAGAGGCTATCGTGAAGGAACTCCCAGGGTGAGGAAAGCAGTACTTTTCTCTCTGGAATACGGAAGAAATCTGGTTCTGGATAACATACCGTGATTGTAATGTGCCATTGTCTTTTCCTTCCACAGGCAGCACCATCACGGCTTTTCCAGGGGCTGAACGGGTCTGCACAGTGGCAACACCCCCTATGCTGATAGTAGCTTTGCGGCGCATTGGCCTTGCCGCGCTGTTCGGCTGCCTGCTGTCGGGGGTTTTGCAGGCGGACTGGGATTTTTCCCAGATCAGCCGCCGTGCGCAATCGCTCTATGGCCAGTTGGGGGCGGGGCAAGGTCGTATCGATGCCTGGCAGAACCTGTTGGCCACCCAGAAGCAGGGCAGCGAGCTGGATCGCCTGCAAGCGGTCAACCGCTTCTTCAACCAACAGCTGCGCTATGTCGAGGATATCGACCTGTGGCACGACGTCGACTACTGGGCGACGCCGATCCAGTCGCTGATCAAAGGCGCCGGTGATTGCGAAGACTACGCGATCGCCAAGTACTTCAGCCTCAGGCGCATGGGCATACCCAGCGAAAAACTGCGCATTACCTACGTCAAGGCCCTGCGTCAGAACAGGGCGCACATGGTCCTGACCTATTATTCAAGCCCACAGGCCCAGCCGTTGGTGCTCGACAGCCTGATGGATGCCATCAAGCCGGCCAGCCAGCGTAGCGACCTGTTGCCGGTGTATGCCTTCAATGGTGAAGGCTTGTGGGTAACTGGGGCCGCAGGCAACAAGAAGGTCGGCGATACCAAGCGCCTGTCCCGTTGGCAGGATTTGCTGAAGAAAATGCAGGCCGAAGGGTTCCCTGCCGAACCGGTCTACTGAAGGAGCACAGATGTCACTGTTCAAACAATTGCTGCTTGCCATTTGCCTGTTCCTGGTGGTCGCCTTCAGCGGCAGCTTCATGGTCAGCCTCGAAAGCTCGCGCAGCCAGTATGTCAACCAGTTGCGCTCCCATGCCCAGGACGCGGCCACTGCACTGGCCCTGTCGCTGACCCCCAATATCGACGACCCGGCAATGGTCGAGCTGATGGTCAGCTCGATCTTCGACAGCGGTTACTACTCGAGCATCAAGGTCGTCGACTTGGGCTCCAATGCCGTATTGGTAGAGCGTCATGCCGAACCAGACAGCAATGGCGTACCCGCCTGGTTCATTCGCCTGATCGGCCTGGAGCCGGCCGGTGGCGATGCTATTGTCAGCCGTGGGTGGCAGCAGGCGGCACGGGTCGAAGTGGTCAGTCACCCGATGTTCGCCTTGGCCAAGCTTTGGCAGAGCGCTCTGGGCAGTCTCGGCTGGCTGCTGCTGTGTGGTGCGGCGAGCGCTGTACTGGGCGCTTTGCTGCTGCGGCGCCAGTTGCGTCCGCTGGACTATATGGTTGCCCAGTCCCACGCTATTGCCCGGCGCGAGTTCCTCAGCCTGCCGGAGCTGCCACGCACGCCAGAACTGCGCCGGGTGGTGCAGGCCATGAACCAGATGGTCGAGAAGCTCAAGGCGTTGTTCAACGAACAGGCCGAGCGTAGCGAGAGGCTGCGCGCAGAGTCGTACCAGGACAGCCTGACGGGTCTGGCCAACCGTCGTTATTTCGAGATGCAGCTCAACGCCCGTGTCAGCAACCTGGAGGACGCGCGTGCAGGCTACCTGCTGCTATTGCGGGTGCAGGACCTGGCTGGCCTGAATGCTCGCCTGGGCGGCCAGCGTACCGATCAGTTGCTGCAAGCGGTGGGTGAGCAGTTACGGCGAACCTGCGCCAACTACCCCGAAACCAATAACCTGATCACCCGCAGCCGTGGGGGCGAGTTCGCTGTGCTGGCGCCGGGCATGGTCCATGAGGAGGCCATACAGCTGGCCCAGGCTCTGGAGGCCACCCTGCAAAGCCTGCACCAGACTGGCGCCAGCGATGTCGACCCGGTGGCCTGCATAGGCCTTGCGCCTTATAGCCCAGGGGACGCGCCCCATGCACTGTTGAAGCTGGCCGACGAAGCCCTGGCCCGTGCCGAGAGCCAGCCTGAGCCTGGCTGGGTATGCCTGGAGCAAGGGGTCGCGGCGCAGGCTGCCGATAGCCATCATGCCTGGCATGAACGGTTGGACCGGGCGCTGGCCAAGGGACAGTTCGAATTGTTCTTCCAGCCGGTTGTCGACAGCCTTAGGCCGGAGCGGGTGCTGCACTACAAGGTCATTTCTCGCTTGCACGATGCTCCGGCCGAGGCAGTGGCGGCAGGGCGCTTCCTGCCCTGGCTGGAGCGCTTCGGCTGGATGCCACGGCTGGATGTGCTGGTGCTGGAAAAAGTGCTGGCGCACCTGAAAACCCATGGCGATGCCTTGGCGGTGAACCTGTCTGCAGCGACCTTGGCCGATGCCGATGCGCTGCAGCGCATCCACGCATTGCTGAGCCAGCATGCCGGGCTTGGCTCGCGCCTTACGCTGGAGATCGGCGAGGAGCAATTGCCTGAGCAGCAGGTGCTCGAACAACTGACGCGCCGTCTGCATGCCCTGGGGTTCGGCCTGGCATTGCAACGCTTTGGCGGTCGCTTCAGCATGATTGGCAACCTGGCCCATTTGGGCCTGGCCTACCTGAAGATCGATGGCAGCTACATCCGTAACATCGACCAGGAACAGCACAAGCGTTTGTTCATCGAAGCTGTGCAGCGGGCGGCGCACAGCATCGACCTGCCGCTGATTGCCGAGCGTGTCGAAACAGAAGGCGAATTGCAGGTGTTGCGCGAGATGGGGGTGCAAGGGGTCCAGGGGCAACTGATTGGCGAGCCGGCGCCCTGGCGTTGAAAAATGCTACGTGATAGATGACACCGGCTTGGCCGGTGTTCGCAGGTAAACCGGCCCCTATAGGGCCGTGTACCGTTCAGTCTCTGTAGGAGCGGGCTTGCCCCGCGATTCCCTTGCCATGCGGCGGTGATGGCAGGGCCGGCCACTCGCGGGACAAGCCCGCTCCTGTCGGTCAGCCCAACGTGCTGGATTCAGATCAATCCACCTTCCTCGTCTTCCTCGATCAGGTTGTTCAAGCTGCCCAATGCCTTGCGCGCCGAAGAGCGATTGAGCAGCTTGGCCTGGGCGCCAGCGGGCAGGTCGGTGATGCTGATAACGCCCTTGGTGGTCAACACTTCGATCAAGTCTTCCAATACGCGGATCATGTCCAGGTCGCTCTGCTTGAGCTGACGCAGGCTGTTTTCCACCACATCGTCGGCGAACCATTCCTGGATTTCGGCATGGTCGGCCGGGAGTATTTCGGTGTACTCGGCGTAGGGCGCGGCTTCTACTCGCTGCAGCTGGCCCGCGGCGTCGCGTTGCACGTAGAACATGGCGTCGACCCTCGTCACATTGATTCCATCTTGGTAGGCAGCAGCATAGGCAAAGTTAACCCGGTGTGCCTTCGGCGCACGAGTATGCGCCGTCAGGCATTGGCCGGGAAGCCCAGGCCTCGCTGGCGGCCACGAGGGCCGCCGCATCGGGTGGGCTCAGCTGTTGGAATTGTCGATCTTGATGGTCGGATCGCCACCGCTGATCAACGAGTTGATCGTGGTGTTCGACCAGTTGACGCCCTCGAGCTTGATGGTCACGTCGGCGTTGGCCAGGCCGCCAGCCTCGTTGAGCTTGCCCTGGCTGCTGATCTGCAGGGTCGAATCGCCGCCGACTGTGGTGATCTTCAAGTAGTCATCGATGGTGCTGGCCTTCTCGCCCTGTAACAGGTCGCGCAGGTCGAGGCGATCGCCCTGGTCCCTGTTGAAGTCCTTGATGACATCGTGGCCGGTGTCGCCGGCCTTCCACATGAAGATATCGGCACCGCCGCCGCCGACCAGTACATCGTTGCCTTGCCCGCCGATCAGCGTGTCATTGCCGGTACCTCCCAGCAGGATGTCATTGCCTTTGCCACCGTTCAGGAAGTCGCTGCCACCCTGGCCGAAGAGGATGTCGTTGCCGTCGCCGCCGAGCAAGGTGTCGCTGCCATCGTTGCTGCCCGATATGTCGAATTCGCTGACATGCTCGGTGATGTATTTGTGCAGCACACGGCCGTCGACCTGGTCGGCAGTGGTCCCTAGCTTGCCGGCTACATAGGCCTGCATGGCCTCGACGCCGTTACCCGGGATTGCATCGAAGCTGATCAGGTCGCCGAAGATGATGTCGTGACCCTCGCCGCCGTTGACAGTGTCATTGCCTGGCGCGGCCGCTTCGGTGTGGCCCAGGATGGCTTCGGCCAGCTTGCTCGGGTCGATGTTGGTCTGCGGTTTGCCGTCGCTGTCGTAGGGCTTCAGGTCGTTGGCATTGACGCCTTTGTTCAGGCCAATGGCTTCGACAGTGGATACCTCTGACAGCTTCTCGAAGCCTTGCTGGGAATTCTGATCTACGGTTGATTGCCAGCGGCCCGCGGTGACTTCAGAAAGCTCGTAGGTTCCGTCGCCTTGGGCATGCAATTGTCCTGTGGCATTGGAATCGGTCCACCACCAGCCATCGCTTTTGTATTCAACGGTCAGGTACCCGTTCTTGTCGATGCTGTAACGGGTATTGTTGCCAAGCATTTCCCGGTCCACGACGGTGCCAATCTTGTAGCCGTCCAGTACCTCATCCAATTTGTAGCCTGAGTAACCGAAGGTTGGATTGGTGCGCTCACCACTTTGGTAGTAGTTGGGCTTGCCATCGGTGATGAAGAATGTCTGACGACTGCCGGTGCTGCCTGCTGCCATCAACTCGTGGAACCAGTTTGCGGTGGTCTTGAACGCATCTTCGTAGTTCGTGTTGCCGCCTGCGGTCAGTTTGTTCAATGCGGTGTTGAGGGTGGCCAGGGCGTTCTTGTCGGCCAGGTTGATCGACACGGTGGTATTGACCTGGTTGGAAAAGTCCACCAGCAGAATGTTCACGGTTCCGGACTGCGCACCCTTGACGCTGTTGGCCAGCGTCTCGAAAACCGACTTCAGCGAATTGCGTGCTGCGGTCACGCCAGATGAGCCCATGCTGCCGGAGGTATCGACGATGAACGCCAGGTTGTAGTCCTGGCCCGGTACCACATGCAGGCCATTGACGTCGGCAACCACGATATCATTCCCGGTGGTGCCGGTAACGCTGTCGTTTTCCACCGTGAGGTTGCTGGTGTTGTAGGTATCCGGATACACCGTGACCTTGATCGAGCCTTCGCTGACGGCCTTGCTGCCGCCGACGTTTTCGGTGGACGTCGAGGTGACCTTCACATCGAACTGGCCCTGGTAATACGCAGGTGGCTTGATGGTCAGGCCGTTGAGGTTCCAGCCCGTCACGTCGACCTCGGTCTTGCCCACGGTCACGGTGTGGCCGGCGCCGTCGCTGAGCACAGAGCCTTGCGGGATGCCGCCCAGCTTGACGTTCAGCGACTCGGAGCCATCGGTATCGATCAGTTGGGTGGAAATACCTACCAGCTTGACCGTGCCGTTCTCGGCGCTTTCGTTGAGCTTGAAGCCATCGTAGTAACCCCTGCCACCATCGCCATGCAGCTCGGAGACGCTGACGCCTGCATTCACCAGAGCATCCACGTTCGGGAACATCGGGACGGCGCCGCTGTTGAGGTCTGTCACCGGCCCGGTGCCGACTCGGATGTTGACGTCGTAACTACCGGGACCTGCCTGGTTGGCATGAAGCATTTCCAGTGTGTAGTAGCCGCTCTTGGGCGGTGTGAAACTGCCCGAGACCTTGCCACCCGCACCCCAGGTAGCCTCTACCACATTGGTGCCGCCGATATTGATGACCATGCTGTCATCGGCTGTGCCGCTGAAGGTATAGGTCTGGCCGGCCTCCAGGTAGATCAGGCCGGAAACCTTGGTGCCGGTGCCAGGCGTCACGTCGCTCACGGACTGCACATTGCTGGTCGTTTCTGACTTGCTGGCCTGGCCGGAGTTGGCGAACACATCCTGCAACGCCTTGCCGGTGATGCCATTGCCGCCAGTACCCAGGCCTTTTAGGCTGTTCCAGGTTTCCTTGGTCAGGCCGACGGAGTCGACGGTGTTGCTGCCGATCTCCAGGGTCGGTTTGTCGGCTACGGGGGTGATGTCCACCTTCAGGGTGACTTCGCCACCGATATTGGTGCCATCGTTCGGTTTGTACTTGATGTGCGCGTAGTCGGCCTGCTGGTTGCCGACACCCGTGCCACCGTAGCCATCGACACCCGACTCGTTGGCCTTCGGCACGAACTTGAGGTGACCGGCATCGATGTCCTGCTGGCTGATGGTCTGGTTGACCTTGACGTCGACCCAGTTGCTGCCATCGAAGAACTTCAGGCTTCCCTGGCCCGGCAGCTGGCTGATGGTCACACCCAGCTCGGTATTGCCATCGGCATCTGAGACATTGAAGTCGCTCCAACCGAAGGTATAGCCGAGGTCTTCCACACCGGTGACGGCGCCGCCAGTGGACACCGGCACATGGTCGTTGTCGATGATGGTGGTGGTGACGCTGGCATTGTTCGCATCGACTTGCAGGTTTTCGAAACCGCCGCCGCTGACCTTGTCGATCTTCACCACGAAGTGCTCGGCACCTTCGGCGAAGCGGTCATCGATGGTCCGGATGTCGAAGCTGGTCCCCGTGCTGTTGGCCGGGACCTTCACCGTGACGATACCCTGGAAGTCCTCGCCATCGGTGGCGGTACCGCTGTAGGACAGGGTAACCGTGACTTCGCTCTTGGTGGGGTTGCTCAAGGTCAGGTTGTAGTGGGCAATGTCGCCTTCGGTGACCGACCTGTCACCGCTGATGCCAATGGTGGTCAGGTCACCCTGGCCGCTTGGCTCATCGGTCACGGTAGTGGTCAGCGTGGTGCCGTCGAGGCTCAACTTCTCGAAGTTGGCGCCGCCCTCGACCGATACGAGTTTGTTCACCAGGCTCGGTTGCCCGCCGACGTAGGGGTCGTCCTTGGTGGTGATGGTCAGGGACCCGCTGGCGCTACCGGCCGGGATGGTGACCTTGGTGCCATCGGTCAGGGTGAAGACCAGGCCACCATGGGCGTTGACCGGCAAGTTCTGGCCGTTGCTCAGGGTGACGGTATAGGTCACCTGGCCGCCCTCGGCGACAGTGGATTTATCCACAGACAGCGTGGCTTTCACTTCGCTGATCGTGTCGGTGATGTTGACGGTGGCGTCGTTGCCCAGCTGCAGATTCTCGAATTGCTTGCCGGCGACGGTCGCATCGGTGACGCCCAGCGAAACTTCACCTGCGTCTTTGAATACATCATCGCCCTGGGCCGGCAGCGAGTAATCGACCTCGGTTTTACCCGCTTGAATGACGACCTGCTGATTGTTGCTCAGCGTGACCGTTACATCGTGATCGAGTTTTTCGCTGATCCGGATGGTGAAGGACGGCTGCTGGTCTTCGGTGACATCGCCTTTGCTGACGATGGTGACTTCGAACTTGTCGCCTTCGTTGCCG
>NZ_JBLUPW010000050.1:0-18471 GCF_048068175.1 Pseudomonas sp. NY15356
ACTCATCGTGGCGCGGGATGCAATCCCAAACAGACGCCGGATAGATTTAGGCAAGCCATCCATTTCATCCGATGATCAGTATTGCAAAAAATGGGGTGACCATAGATTTTTTCCCGGCATCAGAAGACGCTCGGGTTGCGCGTACAGCGGTTGAGTCGATCATCCAGGTTTGCAAGTCGATCAAGCCTTGCTCATTCAATCTCAGATGCAAGCGTTTGAGCATCTGATCGAACGTGCCCTGGTTTCGCCAACCCCGGAACCGCTGATAGACCGTTGACCATGGACCGAAGCGTTCCGGCATGTCTCGCCACGCAGCGCCTGAACAGAGCACCCAAAGCACGCCATCGAGCATCAGCCGGTCGCTCAGGCGCGGCCTCCCTCGGCCATGAGTTTCGATGAAGAGATCGGAGACCACATCCCAGGCCTCGTCCGAGAGTTCGTAACGCTTTGCCATCACAGAATTCCTTTCCGTCGATGGCGTGGGACTCTACAAAAACTCAGCGTTCGAGGGGCGGCGATTGGGTTTCTCGGGATTTCGTACAGAGCCTAAGAGGTTCATCTTCTCACCAACAACTCATTGGCATTAATCCGCTGTTTTCGCCCAGTCTCTCGGCCCTAGGGCGCAGGGTGGCTATTTGTCTGGAGGACAACAACGCATCGGTAACCTTCATTGAGCAACATTTGATAGATGCGGGTATGAAGACCACGCGTATGACGCCGGTTGCCCATGACGAACTGATGGCAATTTGTCAGTCGTTGCCTCACGCCGCCATTCTTGGGTTCGGCATAGCCTTATCAATGTCGTCGGTGGATCTGGCTCTTGTCGAAGAAGTCATGCCACCTCCAATGCGTACCATGATGGCGTTATTGTCCCGCCTTCTAATCAACCCACCAGAGGTTTACTGGGGCATACAATTGGAAAACGCTTTGCCATCATCTCCACCATGACGGCCTATTCCAGCACTGCCATGCAGTTGATCGGTGGGCGGGCCTGCATGGGGATCTTTGGTGCCATGCTGATGCCTTCGACATTGGCACTGATCCGTTCGGTTTTCGAGGACCGGGAAGAGCGGCGCCTGGCTGTCGCCATCTGGGCAACCACCCTGACGGTGGGTTCGGCACTCGGTCCTTTGATTGGAGGTGTGCTGCTGGAGTTTTTCAGGTGGGGGGCGATCTTCCTATTGGCAGTACCCATACTGCTGCCGCTGTTGATCCTCGGGCCATGGTTGCTGCCTGAGTCGGAACCTGATGCGTCGGGGCCTCTTGATCCTTTGAGCATCCTGCAATCCATGATCGCGCTAGGGGCGCTGGTCTATAGCATCAAGCATGTAGCCAGCGAAGGTATAGACGGTTTGGCCACGGTAGCCTTTGTCATCGGCATGGCAAGCGGCTGGCTGTTCGTGCAGCATCAGTTGAAGCTGGCGGTTCCCTTGATGGACCTGACGCTATTTCGCAATAAAACCTTCAGCGGTTCTGTCGTCATCAATTTGATGAGTTTGGCCTTCTTGGTTGGCTTTGTCTTTTTCGCCACGCAGTACTTGCAAATCGTTCTGCGTATGTCAGCGCTCAATGCCAGCCTGGTATTGGTGCCTGGGCAAGTTCTGGCAATATCATAGGGATGTTGGTGGTACCGGTTGCTCAGCGGGTTTCGGTGCCTGTGTTGGTGCCCATTCTCCTCGCGTTTACCGGCGCCGCGTTTTTACTGGTTGCCAGCCTTGGCAGCAGTCTAACGGTCGTGACTGTCGCCTTTGCCTTATTGAATATTGGCGTGGGAGCAATTGCCACGGTGTCCAATGACGTGATCCTGTCGGCGGCCCCACCCGCCAAGGCAGGAGCCGCATCAGCCATTAGTGAAACCGCCTATGAAGTGGGGGTAGTGCTGGGGACAGCGGTGCTGGGCGGCTTGGTGACCGCCTACTATCGTGGCACGTTACATTTGCCGGCGTTCCTTACACCCATACAAGAGCGCCTTGCCAGCGAAACGCTGGCCGGCGCTCATACCGTGGCGGCCGCGCTGACGGGCGATCAGGCAAGCGAGCTGATGAGCATCGCCGCGGACGCATTTGAAAGGGGCATTGGTTTGATGTCGTGGGTGACCTTCGCCCTGGCAGTGATAGCCATAGCCATTGCCCGTTGGACGTTGAGAGCGAGTCAACCAGCTTCTCGGTCAGGGTCGGACTAGCGTGAACGGGCAGCTATTTCCCCTTCGCAGACGTCCTCAGTGTCATCGTTAGAAGAAACTAGCCGGTGCAATGACAGGCATGTTTGAGTGGGCTTTCGCTGACCCGATTTGTTGACTCACTTGGCCATGCAAAGATGAGAGAGCCTTTTGGAAATGCCCATCACAGACAGTGAGGTACCGCTCTTGGAGGTTGTGTCTTATGCGGTGCTTATCGAAGCGGTACTTGCCCGAGGCGCTGGGTCGGAAGGCCAGCATTGATGCTGGCCTGACGGGCTTCCGACCCCTTAGCCCACGGACTTCAATGGAATAGGGTCCTGAAGGCGATTCAGCATCGTCTCGCAATACCAATCATCGAACTGACAGACACCGTTTTCAGCAATCTCGGAAAACGGACCAGGCTCGTAGGTCGGGGAGCTTATGCCTGCTTGGGTGCCTTCAACGAGGCGACGGTCTTGGTCGTTCGTCGCCAGCCACACCTTAGTGAGCCGGTCCAGGTCATAGTCGACCCCTTCCACAGCGTCCTTGGGGACCAGCCATTTTGTAGTCACCAAGGTTTCACCTGGCCCCATGGGCAGAACCCGGAAACTCAGCGCGTGGTCACCCAGGAAGTGGTTCCAAGTGGACGGGTAGTTGAAGTACAACAGCGCTCCGATGTTCGGCTCCCCGCTTTGATCGAGTCGTCCGGCTACTGCTGGCTTGCCGTCCATGGTGTAGCTGACAGCACCTGCAGACAACGGGATGCGCGTCATGCGATAGCGGCCGCTCGGATCCATCACCAAGCGGCTCGGCATGCCTGCGGTTTCGCAACGTTGCCAATGTTCGAGCAACTCAGGATCGTCCTCGCCGCCCACGCCAGCGACGGAAAGGTTTTCGACGAAGGAATTGAGAAGTTCGGGGTGGGTGCCTTCGCAGTGGAAGCACTCACGGTTATTTTCAAATACCAGTTTCCAATTGCCCTTCTCGACAAGGTTGGACTCGAAGGCCACCTTGCAGTTTTCCAGGCGATGAGGGCCAATGAAGGGGCTAACCGCTTGACGGAAGGCGTCGAAGTCAGGCGCTCGTTCGGCGACGCAGATATAGATGTAGGTATGGACGATCTGGCAATGGACGGTCTTCAAACCGTACTGGGTCTTGTCGAAGTCAGCCCCCATGTTGCCGGCATACAGAAGATTGCCGTCCAGCTCGAACGTCCATTTGTGATAGGGGCACACCATCTTGGCGACCTTGCCGTGCGAATGCTCGCAGACCTTGGCACCCCGATGGCGGCAAGCGTTGTGGAACGCTCGGACTTGACCGTCTTTGCCCATCACGACCGCGACAGGATAGTCACCGACTTGTAACGTAAAATATTGCCCTGGTTTTTCGATTTCGAAGGTGTGGCCCGCAAAGACCCAGTCTTTATGCCAAATCTGCTCGAGGTCTTGGCGATAGACTTCAGGTTCGAGATAAAGCTCACGAGGAAGTGCATGTCGCGCCTTGCGTTTCTGGATCAGACCCATTACGGATTCTTTGCTATTCATTGTTATCCTCCTCTCACCAACTGACAGGCCAATGACGCGGAGCAATTCGCACGTCACAGCCATATGTGTTGTTCGCCGTACGCGCATGCACGGGTCAAGACCGGCGTTCTAAAACCATATGGGTGGAAGGGTACGCCCGACTCAGGAGGCCAACAAACGACTTTTTCAAGTGCAAATAGATAATGACAGGTTATGGGTGCCAGCGTGATCACTGGGCTTTCCATCTCGTGAATTTCGACAGGACCCAATCACGGACGCGTCGGCAAGCATCGTCGTAGTCGGTGTCCTCTCGACACGCCAGGTAATGAAGGCTGTTGCGCAGCGTCACCTGTTGCTCGACGGGGCGAACCAGAATGCCTTTCTCTACCAGGCTACCGACCAATTGATTCCACCCCAACGCAATGCCCTGGCCCGTGAGCACCATGCTCACGATGAGATTGTAATCATTGGCATGAAACAGGGGCGGGCTGTCTTTTGGGCGTTCATCGATGTCGATGTTCTGGAAGGCGAGCCAGACGCTCCAGTCCACGTGTTCTGCCACTCCCGCCCTGCCGATAGGGCTGAGGTCGAGCAAGACCGAATCACGCAGCCCCTCCAGTGTGGCGATCTCAGGGTGCTGCTCGAGGAACGCGGGCGTGCACACCGGATAGATGATGTCATGGCAAAGCGGGTAGTTCTTGTAGCCGGCAGCGGCCTTGCTGATCTTCGAGATGATGATGTCGGGTACTACACCAGGTTCCATGTTCACGAAATTCTGCGTAGTGACCAGGTTCAGCTCGATATCAGGATTCTTGGCTCTGAAATCCGGGAGTTGCTGAGACAGCCAGAGCGCTGAGAATGCCGGAGAACAGCAGACTGTCAAAACGTGCTTTTGCAATGGGGCATTACGGATGCGATCGGCGGCTTGGGCAATGTTCACGAACGACAGTTGCGCCGCTTCGAAAAATACCGCGCCGGCAGCGGTCAGCTCTACAGTGCGACCCGAGCGCATGAACAAGGGGGCATCCAGAAATGTCTCCAGCTCACGGATCTGCCGACTGATAGCCGCCTGGGATACGCACAAGGCTTCTGCCGCACGGGTGAAACTCTTGTATTTGGCTGCCGCCACGAACGCCTTCACTGCCCTTAAAGAGGGCATGCGCAGTAATAACGTGTCTGGATCAGCATGCTTGCTGGTCATACCTCGCTCCTTTGACTATCGACGCTGGTGACCGAGCGTACCTCACGGCATTCGCCGACAACCAGAACGTGCGTCGCAAAAGGTCCTGGAGGGTCGCTTCGATCGATTTGCATAACGACAGGTTATCCAAAAAGCCTTGGAAATGTTGTTGGAATAGAAGGGGAGATGCTTATAGATTCTAAATGGAAGGCCGGCTGCGGCCACACAAAAATAACAATGAGATCACCCCTATGCGTAACGTTGACTTTTGGTACTGCCAATCCGTCTTGCCAGCATTAAATAGGCCGCGCACTCGCGGTCATAATGCATAACGCCTAGGAGGGACGCTATGAACAGTCCAGATGACATCATATCCGTAAAAAATATCTATAAAGTGTTCGGTGCCCAGACTGAGCTCGCCATGAGCCTGTTAAAAGCCGGGGCCAGCAAGAAAGAAGTCTTTGAAAAAACGGGTCAAGTGATCGGTGTCTTTGATGCTTCTTTCTCCGTCAAGCGTGGAGAAATCTTTGTCATCATGGGGCTTTCCGGCTCGGGCAAATCCACGATGGTTCGCTTGTTCAATCGTTTGATCGAGCCAACTTCCGGAAGCATCTTTCTCAATGGGCAAGAGATCACCGGCCTGTCCGACAAAGCGCTCTTGGATGTCCGCCGAAAAGAAATGGGCATGGTCTTTCAATCGTTTGCCCTGATGCCGCACATGAGTGTCTTGGCGAACACTGCGTTCGGCCTGGAGATCGCTGGCGTAGGAGAAGCAGAGCGGCACAAGCGTGCTCGGGAAGCACTGGCTCAGGTGGGTTTGGCCGGTCAGGAGAACAGCTTCCCCCATCAGCTCTCGGGCGGCATGCAGCAGCGTGTCGGCTTGGCCCGGGCACTGGCCAATGACCCGTCGATCCTTCTCATGGATGAAGCGTTCTCGGCGCTCGATCCACTGATTCGCAGCGAGATGCAAGGTGAGCTGATTCGTCTGCAGGCCGAGCAGAAACGCACGATCATCTTCATCTCCCACGATATCGAAGAAGCTATTCGCATCGGTCATCGTATCGCGATCATGGAGGGCGGTCGGGTCGTGCAGATCGGTACGCCACAAGAGCTGATCAGCCAGCCGGCGAATGATTATGTTCGGACATTCTTCAAAGGTTTCGATAGCTCCCGGGTGCTCAAGGCTGGCGACGTGGCATGCCTGGAGCCGGGGATCACCTATCGGGTCAATGGCAAGGCGCCCCAGCTTGCCGACGGTATCGAGTATGGCTACGTCTTGGGCGAGCAAGACCAACTGGTCGGCGTCATAGATCGTAATTCGGCGGTAGGCCAAGGCTATTTCAACCTGCATGAGCAGCAGCCTGTCTACCTCGATACCCCCCTCCACGATGTGCTCGACATCGCCGCCAATCTTCCCTATCCCGTGCCGGTGCTCGATCGCAATGGTGCCTTCAAGGGGACATTGTCGAAAAACCAACTTTTGCAGACTTTGAGCCGTAACTGATTCCAGCTGCGATGGTCGTTATGCGCCGGATGCTGCTTGAGCGACCGGCGATGAGAAGAGGTAATTCAACATGTCCGAATTCAGTATTCTTGATCCCTTCCAGGCTGCCACCATTCCATTAGGCGACTGGGTGCAAAGCACCTTGAATTTTCTGGTCCACCATTTTCGTGACCTCTTTCGGGCAATTCGCTGGCCGATCGACCACGTCTTGAATGGCATTGAGTTCACCCTCCAAAGCATACCGCCGACGATCGGCATTGTTTTGTCGTCGCTCTTGGGCTGGCAGTTAGCTGGCAAGCGGATGGCACTGCTTTGCTTTGTCACCCTGACACTGTTGGGGTTGATCGGCGTCTGGGCCGAATCCATGACGACGCTGGCACTGGTCCTTACGTCAGTATTCTTCTGCGCGCTGATTGGTATTCCGCTCGGCATCCTGAGCGCTCGGTACAACCGACTGGAGCAGATCATCCGCCCGCTGCTGGATGCCATGCAAACGCTGCCGGCATTCGTTTACCTGGTACCGGTGGTCATGCTGTTCGGGATCGGCAACGTTCCAGGTGTACTGGTAACGATCGTGTTCGCCTTGCCGCCATTGGTCCGTCTCACCAACCTGGGTATCCGGCAGGTGCCCGAGGACAAGATCGAAGCTGCCCGAGCGTTCGGGTGCACGCCTCGGCAAATGTTGATGCGTGTCCAGTTGCCGCTGGCGACCTCAACCATCATGGCCGGTCTCAACCAGACGTTGATGCTCTCTCTCTCGATGGTGGTGATCGCGTCGATGATTTCGGTGGGCGGTCTTGGGCAAATGGTTCTGCGTGGGATCGGCCGCCTGGATATGGGGCTGGCCACAGTAGGCGGTGTAGGCCTGGTACTGCTCGCGATTTTCCTCGACCGCCTGACGCAAGCCATGGGGGCACGTTCCGCTGCAGATCCAAGCCTGCGTTGGTACCACACGGGGCCGGTTGGTCTGCTTCTGCGAATGACCCGTATTTCGCAACCTCCTGTACGACGTGATACCGCCGCGCACTGAGGCGCAGCTGCTACCTGTTGAACGCAATCCTTCAGAAAAAGGTATGTGACGATGTCCGAAACAACGTTCTCTCGCAACATCCTGAAATATGCAGCTGTGCTTTCCTTTGCCCTGACGGCCTTGGGCAGTCAGGCATCGGCCGAGAAGCCGGGCGAAGGTACAAAAGTGACGCCGATCTTCCCGTCGATCGCGGAAGAGCGATTCCGCGGCGAGATTGCCATGGAGGGGCTGCGTGAGCTGGGTTACAAGGTCCAGGAGCCCAAAGAGACTGACTATGGCGTGATGATGATGGCGCTCGCCAATGGCGATGCCGACTTCACCGTCCACCTGTGGGACAGGCTGCACGACAAATTCTATCAGCAGGCCGGTGGTGACAGCGTCATGGTCAAAACCGGTTCGATCATGCCTGGCGTGCTCCAGGGTTACCTGATCGACAAGAAAACCGCCGATGCCTACCACATCACCAACCTGGCCGATCTCAAGAAGCCTGAGATCGCCAAGTTGTTCGACACCGATGGCGATGGCAAAGCTGACCTCACTGGATGCAACCCAGGTTGGGGATGTGAACTGATCATCGATCACCACATGAAGGCCTACGGTTTGCAGAACACGGTACATGTCAATCAAGGGTCCTACTTCGCCCTGATGGCAGACACCATCACCCGGTACAAGGAAGGCAAGCCGATCCTTTATTTCACTTGGGTGCCTCAATGGATCGCGACGGTCCTGGTGGAAGACAAGGACGTCGTCTGGCTCGAAGTCCCGAAAACCGACCTGCCCGACGGCAACAACGATATCGATACCTCTTACAACGGCAAGAACCTGGGCTTTGCGGTAGACCAGGTCAAGGCTGTCCTGAACAAGGACTTCGCTGAGGAAAACCCGGCGGCCTTCAAGTTCCTGTCGGTCATGCAGATCAGTACTGCCGATGAAAGCGCCCAGAACCTGAAGATGCAAAACGGCGAGAAAAAACCAGCCGATATCGAGCGCCATGCCAAGGAGTGGATTGCTGCCCATCGTCAGCAGTTCGACACGTGGTTGAGCGAGTCGCGCGCTGCCGCTCAGGCGAGCAAGTAGCAGAGGGGGCGGGTTGGTAGGTGGCTTGGCGGCGTTGCCCCTTATTGCCCCGCGCCTCTCTACGCAGAGCTGGCCATGCCCTGTTCGATGGCATCGGCCAGCACTTCAGGTCATTAATGGGCATATAGATCATGAACACTTCGCCGTTTTCCATCAGCGCTGATGCGCGACGTATCGACCCCTCCAGGCGCAATACCTTTTCACTGAAAGCCGATGGTTCGCTCGATGACAATGACCGGACTGAAATCGGGCCGACGGCGTTGGCCTTTTCGGAGTGGGAGCAATTGGGTCTTGAGCCACCCCATCTGCATTCGATGCGGGCCTACCGAATCGAGCGCATCAAACAACAGTTGGTAGCAAGGGATCTGGCCGGGGTCCTGCTTTTCGATCCCCTCAATATCCGCTACGCCACCGACACCACCAACATGCAACTCTGGACGACCCACAACCCGGCACGTGCTTGTTTCGTGTCAGCCACCGGGCATGTCGTGCTCTGGGATTTCCATGGCTGTGATCATCTGAGCGCGCACCTGCCATTGATCTCGGAGTTACGCAGTGGTGCATCGTTCTTCTACTTCGAAACCGGCAATCGTACCGATGAGCATGCTCACCGTTTCTGTGCGCAGGTCGATGACTTGCTCCGCACCCAGGGTGGGTCGAACCGCCGACTGGCGGTGGATCGCATCGAGCTGGCCGGCGTGCGAGCCTTGGACGCGCTGGGGGTAGAGCTGTGCAATGGCCAGGAAGTGATGGAGTTCGCTCGAGTCATAAAGGGGCCCGACGAAATCAAGGCGATGCGCTGTGCGGTCGCCTCCTGTGAGGCTGCGGTGGCCGAAATGCATCGTTCGCTGCGTGCAGGAATGACCGAGAACGACGTCTGGTCGGTGTTGCATGCAGGGAACATTCGCCGAGGAGGGGAATGGATCGAGACGCGCATCCTGAGCTCGGGGCCACGGACGAACCCCTGGTTCCAGGAGTCCGGCCCACGGGTGCTGAGCGATGGGGACCTTCTCTCGTTCGATACGGACCTCATCGGCGTGTACGGTATCTGCGTGGACATGTCTCGCAGTTGGATCTGCGGAGCCCTGGAGCCGAGCGCCGAGCAAAAGCGCCTCTACCGCATAGCGCACGAGCACATCACCCATAACATGTCGTTGGTCAAGCCTGGCGTCAGCTTTTCCGAGTTGACGGCACGATCGCATCGGCTCCCTGAGGCCTGCAGACCCCAGCGCTACGGCGTGCTCTTTCACGGAGTAGGGCTGTGCGATGAATACCCTTGCATCCGTTATCCGGAAGACGTTGCGAGTTACGGTTATGAAGGGGAACTGCAGCCCGGCATGGCGTTGTGTGTCGAGGCGTATGTCGGTGAGGTCGGCGGTCAGGACGGCATCAAGTTGGAAAACCAATTGTTGGTAACGGAAACCGGCTACGAACTGCTTACACACTATCCCTTCGAAGAGTGTTTCCTGCGCTGATTGAATTCCGTGGGCTCGGGTCGGCCTGATGGCCGTCACGTGCCCGGCGGATGAAGGTGTCGGGACGGATAACCTCATGTTATCCAATTGGCTTATTAAATGTCGTTGGACCGCAGCATCATTAGACTTTACATTCGTTTTGAGTCTGCAGTTCTACAGTGCGCAGCAATAATAATCAGTGTGGTCGACGCCTGTAAAAAGGCTGCTCGCCGAATCGGTGGTGGTTACTCATGAATAGTCTGTCGAGAGACGTCAGCGCGCTGCAGGTGGGCCGTAATATGAAATCTACCGCCGCCGTATCAGACACGATGGCGTCGCGTGTTGGCTTTCTGTTGCTGGATAACTTCTCGCTGACCTGTTTTTCCCAGTCGTTGGATGTATTGTCCACGGCCAACTTGATTAGCCCAGGCAGCGTCAGCATTCATACCTTTAGCTCAAACGACGCGGAAGTGACCAGTGACCTGGCGATCCCGATTCGGCCGAGTATGCCCTTGACGGATATACGCCTGGGTGGGTTGGACCTCATGATTATCTGCGGAGGGCTGCGAACGCCTCGGGCAGTTCCGAAGTGGCTGACGGCATTGCTGCAGAAGCTTTCCAGGCTGCCCATGATTTTAGGAGGGCTCTGGAACGGGGCTTGGTATCTCGGGGAGGCTGGATTGCTCGATGGCTATAAATGCGCCATTCATCCAGAGCAGCGAATGGCGCTTTCCGAGCGTGTGCCCCATGCGAGCGTTACGCTGGACCCCTTGGTTGTGGACCGTGACCGATTTACCGCTGCGACCCCCGTCGGTGCGTTCCACATGATGGTCAAGTGGCTAGGCATGGTCCGCGGTGAGAAACTGTCCAACGCGGTCCTCGATGCGCTTGACTATGACACCTCTCGATTCCGTCGAAACTTCAGCCCCCACGGAAAACCGTTGTGCCGGATAACACGAGAAGTGATCACTTTGATGGAGTCGAATCTTGAGGAGCCTCTTGACTCCGCACAGATTTCGACGTGCGTAGGGCTGTCGCTACGTCAAATACAACGCCGTTTCAGAAAGCAACTTGGTACTACCCTGCAAAAGTATTATCTCGAGTTGCGAATCACCGAGGCGCGGCGTCTTCTTCAGAACGCCAACGTCAGTGTCGTCGATGCTGCGATCGCGTGTGGCTTTGTATCACCGAGTCACTTCAGTAGGAATTACAGTGCATTGTTCGGCTATCCGCCCTCTAAAGAACGTCGCTGTGAGTATTGAATGGCGGTGGCTATTCAATAATTAAGTCGTTGGTTCAGTATTTTTCTCGCGGTCGCGCATTCGTTATAGGACGTGGACATGGTAACAGTATCGTCTTTACCTGCTGATGATAATTCCTGTGGCTGGTACCACCTCAGCAAAGGGCGGCAGGTAAAACCTGCTCATCGAGGGCAATGTTCCGCGCGCTGGGTGATCGTGGGCGCCGGTTATAGCGGATTGGCAGCGGCACGACAGTTGGCATTGCATTTTCCCAGCGAGCAGATCGTATTGGTTGAGGCGCAGGAAGTAGGTTTTGGCACCTCGGGCCGCAATGCCGGCTTTGCGATCGATTTGCCCCATGACATCGGTGCTGAAGACTACATCGGTGATATCGAGACGGCCAAAACGGTCATGCGCCTTAACGTGAGCGGCCAGTCTTATCTGAAACGCTTGGTCGAGCAATACGACATCGATTGCCAGATGAAGCATTGCGGTAAATACCAGGCGGCGGTCGAGCCTAGGGGGATCGCCGTGCTCGATGCCTATCGCCGGGGTCTGGATAAGCTTGACCAGCCATACGACATGATTTCGGGCGATGCGCTACCGGAGCACATTGGCACCCACTTCTACCGTCAGGCACTGTTCACCCCAGGCACCTCCCTTGTCCAACCATCGGCGCTGGTCAAAGGCTTGGCTGACAGCTTACCGGCCAACGTCACGCTCTACGAAAATACCGCGATCACGGAAGTGGAGTATGGCGACAAGACTGTGCTCAAGCACGCCAACGGCGTTATCACCGCAGATAAGCTCATTCTCACCAACAATGCGTTTGGTATGAGCTTTGGTTTCCTTAAAGGGCGCATGCTGCCGGTCTTCACCTATGCCAGCCTGACCCGCCCATTGAGCGAGGAGCAGCAGGCCAGGCTCGGCGGAAAACCCTATTGGGGCGTCATTCCCGCAGACCCCTTTGGTACCACGGTACGGCGTACCCCCGACAACCGCATCCTGATACGCAATAGTTTCAGTTTCAACCCGGACGGTCGCGCCAAGCAGAAATACCTGGAGCGCTTCGTCTCGCGCCATCGTGATGCTTTCGAACGCCGCTTTCCGATGCTGGCCGGCCAGCCGTTCGAGTTCACCTGGGGGGGCGCATTGGCGCTGTCGCGTAACCACGAAGGCTTCTTCGGAGAGCTGCGTCCAAATGTCTACGGGGCGCTGTGCTGCAACGGTCTGGGCGTCACTCGCGGCACGGCAACTGGCCAACTGTTGGCCGACTGGCTGGCAGGCGAACGCTCTGACTTGATCGACTTCCTGCTTCGGTCCGCCGGGCCGTGCGCGAACCCTCCCAAGCCCTTGGTGACGATCGGCGTCAACCTCAATTTGAAGTGGGGGCAGTTCAGGGCAGGCCAGGAAGGGTAGGGCTCCGCGCGGCTTCGCATCACAAACGATAACGACAAGACCACCATGGCTCACTGAGTTCTGGAAGTGGCCCCGGCCTGAAGGTGTGGTTTTCAGGATTCGTACTGCCCATCCCAAAAAGCGATTTCAGGTACAAGAATGACAAGCTTGAATGTTTCGGTCGAAGACGTGGAACTCAACCGGTTCCATAAACTACTCACCCTGCGATCAGGGGGAGGTTCTTTCGTTGATGGCTATGTCCTCAGCATTATTGGTGTCGCACTTTCCCACCTTGTCGGATCCTTGGCATTGTCCAGTTTCTGGGAAGGCATGATTGCGTCTTCGGCATTGATTGGTATTTTCTTCGGTGGCTTTCTCGGCGGTTGGTTGACGGATCGGCTAGGGCGTAAGCGGTTGTTCTTCGTTGGGCCGATTCTCTTCATTGCCGCATCGGTGGGCCAGTTCTGGGCCGACACTGCGCTCTCCATATTCCTCCTCCGATTGGTCATTGGCATTGCAGTGGGGATCGAGTATCCCGTGGCCACCTCGATGCTGGTCGAGTTCATGCCGAAGCAATACCGCGGCCCTCGCTTGGCGATGTTGACCATCCTATGGTTCGCCGGGGCCGCGAGCGCCTACATCGCGGGTGAAGTCATCTTGCGTATCGGGGGCGATGAAGCCTGGCGCTGGGTTCTCGCAAGCTCCGCGGTCATCGGCCTGGCGTTGTTCCTCATCCGCCTGGGAACACCTGAGTCCCCGCGCTGGTTGCTGAGCAAGGGCCGGTCCGCAGAAGCGGAGGCGGTGATCAAGCAGGTTTACGGAAACGCCTTTTCGTTGAAAAACCTGCCTGAGCAAGACATTGGCTACAAAATCACGATCTGGAACCTGCTGTATGCGGGTTACGGGGCACGGATGCTTTTCGTCATCATCTTCTGGACATGCTGCATCATCCCGCTGTTTGCGGTTTACGCATTCGCTCCCAAGGTCCTGGCAGCACTGAATGTCAGTGGTGACAGCGCCTCGATTGGCTCCGTGCTGATCACATTGTTCTTCGTGGTGGGGTGCGTCATCGCTACCAAGATCATCAACCGCCTCGGGCGGCGGAGCATGTTGATCTACAGCTTCCTGTTCTCCAGCCTGGCGCTGTTTTGCCTGGGGGCGTTCAACACCAGCGCTGGAGGATGGATCCTCGTCTTCTTCGCCATCTATGCATTGTTCATTGGCGGCGCACAGGTATTGACGCTTGTGTATCCCAATGAGCTCTTCCCAACAGAAATCCGCGCGTTTGCAGTCGGCGTCGGCACTTCGTTTTCGCGAATCGGTGCTGCCGTTGGCACTTATCTGGTACCGATTTCGCTCGAGACGCTTGGCATTTCTCAAACCATGTACATCGCGGCATTCATCACGTTGATCGGCTTGACACTTTCGTGGCTGCTGGCGCCCGAGACCCGTTCGATGAATTTGCAGCAGGCGGCATCCCTGAGCTGACTCACACGGTACCGAGCTACTGCCCGGCCCGTACACCACTGATCGTTACACTGGAGAATCAACCGTGAAATTCGAAGGTATCTATACCCCGGCAATCACTCCCCTGGCCGTTGACGGCTCGATCGACAAGGCGGCCTTCGCTGAGGTGCTCGAGTACTTGGTCGAGTCCAAGGTCCACGGCATCATCATTAGTGGTTCCACCGGCGAGTACTACGCCCACACTGCCCAGGAGCGCATCGACCTGGCCGCCCAGGCCAAGGATGTGATCAACGGCCGCTTACCGCTGATCGTCGGCACAGGTGCGATCCGCACCGAAGATTCCGTGGCCTTTGCCAAGCACGCCAAGGAGATCAAGGCCGATGCGCTGCTGGTCGGCACACCGCCCTACGCGTTGCCGACCCAGCAGGAGATCGCCCTGCACGTCAAGGCTGTGGATGCGGCCGCCGGTCTGCCGATCATGCTGTACAACTACCCGGGCCGCATGAGCGTGGGTATGGGCGAGGAGTTCTTCGATGCGGTCGCCGACGTGAAGAACATCGTCGCCATCAAGGAAAGCTCCGGCGACATGAACCAGCTGCACCGCCTGGCCATCAAGCGCCCGAACATCCAACTCTCCTGCGGCTGGGACGACCAGGCCCTGGAGTTCTTCGCCTGGGGTGCCAAGAGCTGGGTCTGCGCCGGCTCCAACTTCATTCCGCGCGAACACGTGGCGCTGTATGAGGCCTGCGTACTGGAGAAAGACTTCGACAAGGCCCGCCGCATCATGGCGGCGATGATGCCGCTGATGGACTTCCTGGAAGGTGGCAAGTTCGTTCAGTCGATCAAATACGGCTGCGCGCTCAATGGCCTGAGCACCGGGGGCGTGCGCAAACCGCTGCATGATCTGGACGCCAGCGAGAAAGCGGCCCTCGAGGGCGTGGTCAGCGAACTCAAGCGTGCCATCGCACAAATCACTGGAGGTGCCTGACATGGCCGAATTGCTGAGCAAGGACCAATATGCGGCCATTGCTGCCGACCTGCAACTGCGTACCCAGGCGTTCATCGACGGTGAGTTTCGCGATGCGATCTCGGGGCGTACCTTCATCACCACCAACCCGGCCACCGGCCAGCAGTTGGCCGAGATCGCGGCTTGTGACGTCAACGACGTCAATGTCGCGGTAGCCGCCGCCAAACGCGTGTTCGAAGACGGTTCGTGGTCGAAGCTGCAGCCCGCAGAGCGCAAGCACACACTGCTGAAGTTCGCCCAGCTGCTCGAAGACAATGCCCATGAGCTGGCCGTGCTGGAAAGCCTGGACAGCGGCAAGCCGGTCAGCGAATGCCAGAATGTCGACGTACCGGAAACCATCCACACCATTCGCTGGCATGCCGAGTTGATCGACAAGATCTACGACAATACCGCCCCCACCGGCAATGCCGCCGTGACCATGGTGGTACGTGAAGCCATCGGCGTGGTCGGCCTGGTACTGCCGTGGAACTTCCCACTGTTGATGCTGGCTTGGAAGATCGCGCCGTCGCTGGCTGCCGGTTGCTCGATCGTGGTCAAGCCCGCCAAGGAAACCACCTTGAGTGCCCTGCGCGTGGCGCAGCTTGCCCACGAGGCCGGCATCCCGGCCGGCGTGTTCAACCTGGTACCCGGTGGTGGTCGTGAGGTAGGCGAGGCCATCGGACGCCATATGGACATCCCGATGGTCAGCTTCACCGGCTCCACCGAAACCGGTCGTCTGTTCTTGAAATATGCTTCTGAATCCAACCTCAAGCGCATCGTGCTGGAGCTCGGTGGCAAGAACCCGGCCGTGGTCATGAACGACTGCGAGAACCTGGACGAAGTCGCCCAGTTCGTCACGGCCGGTGCGTTCTGGAACATGGGCGAGAACTGCTCTGCGTCCTCGCGTCTGATCGTGCACAAGGATGTGAAAGACGAACTGCTGGACCTGATCGCCAAGCACCTGAAGGACTGGAAGCTGGGCGACCCGCTGGACCCGGATAACCGCCTGGGCGCGATGGTCAGCAAGTCGCACTTCGAGAAGGTGAAGTCCTACCTGGATTACGCCGCCGAGCACAAGCTCGACGTCGTACAAGGTGGTGAGACAGAAGACGGCGTGTTCGTGCAGCCGACCATCGTCGATGGCGTGGCGCGTGACAGCAAGCTGTTCATCGAGGAGATCTTCGGCCCGGTACTGAGCGTGACCACCTTCCAGACTATCGACGAAGCCATCGAGCTGGCCAACGATACGGTCTACGGCCTGGCTGCATCAGCCTATACCGGTAGCTTGCGCAATGCCCTGCGCCTGTCCCGTGAAATCCGTGCGGGCGTGGTGACGGTCAACTGCTTCGGTGAAGGCGATGCCTCGACGCCGTTCGGTGGTTACAAGGAGTCTGGCTTCGGGGGCCGTGACAAGTCCATCTGGGCCCATGATCAGTACACGGAGCTCAAGACCATCTGGATCAACGCGTCCTGACCTGAGCGATACCGGTGCTGTTCTGACGGCGTTCGGCACCCTCCATGGCTCCCGCCTCCACGCAGGCGGGAGCCTTATACATTGAGTCCGTTCGCTACTATCCGGTGCGTGTCGCGAACAACACAATATGGCTTCGGATCGCCGACTGCAATCAAGCTTCAGCGCCACATTGTTGTCGATATTCTTCAATGATCAGGTGCAGAGAAATATGCTTTCTGATGTTGTGCTTGTCTCGCCGTCAGTTACCGCTTACGCCCTATGCTGTGTCTTCGTGGCCGCGGTTGCACGGGGTTTTTCCGGCTTTGGCTTTACCCTTCTGGCCATCATGTCACTTTCGTTCGTCTTGCCATTATCGACGATTGTCCCAGCCATGTTTGTTCTGGAAATTGCTGCCGGTCTGAGACTCTTGCCATCTCTGTGGGGACAGGTGCATTGGCGATCCATTCGAGTGCTGGTCATCAGCTCGATCATGGCGACGCCGGTGGGCGCGTACCTACTTGTCAACATACCAGCCGAATATGTCAAGTTTGTACTCGCCATCCTGATAATCGCGTGCTGTCTGGTCATGATCACGGGTTACAAGCTACAGAGGATGCCCACGGCCATGCAGACCGCTGCAACGGGTGCAGGGGCAGGGGTGCTCAATGGTTCGCTGGGCCTGGGTGGTCCTCCTGTGATCGTCTTTTTTCTTGGCTCTCCGCTAGCCTTGGAAGCGGGGCGGGCATCCATCATTGCAGCATTTCTTGCAATGGATGTTGCGGCGCTCCCCGCTTTCTGGGCGCTTGATCTGTTCGGGCGTGAGTCGCTACATCTCGGATTGATGAGCTTGCCGGTGCTGGTGTCAGGCGTTTGGTTGGGCGCGCGGATCGCCCAGCATGTAGAGGAAGCAACAGCGCGAAAGGTCATCCTCGTGCTGCTGATGCTGCTTGCCTTGGGTAGCTTTGTCTAACGGCCCGGTACCGTGCCACCCGCGATATCCGAGTTCAATGACCCAGACAGGTAGGTAAACACCTTGGAACACGGCTTCAGCACGACATCGCCTGCCAAAGGCCTTCGTATCGGTATAGGACTGTGCCTGCTCTCGATGTTCATCTTTGCGGTACAGGATGGTATTACCAAGACCTTGGTCAAAGACCTGCCTGTCGCACAAATGGTGATGGTCAGGTACTGGTTTTTCCTGCTTTTCGCCGTCGCATTTGTGTCGGTGAAGGGAGGGCTGAAAACGGCGGTCAGAACGGGCCAGCCGATGCTCCAGGTAGTGAGGGCGTTGCTTGGCGTGTTCGAGATAGCGGTATTTGGCCTGGCTTTGCGTTATCTGGGGCTGGCGGAAACCCACGCGATATATGCCATATTTCCTCTGCTGACCCTCTTCTTGGCAGCCTTGGTGCTGCGAGAGTCTGTTAGCCTGCGTCAGACCTTGGCAGCCGTGGTCGGTTTTACGGGAACCCTGATCATTCTGCAACCTGGCGTGGGCGTATTTAGCGTGGCGTCGCTGATCCCATTGCTTTCAGCCTTCATGTTCGCGGTATTCAATGTGCTGACGCGCAAGATCAGCCAGACCGATTCCTTTGCCACCAACATGTTGTACATGGGCTTTTGGGGAGCCGTAGCCTCCACGGCGATCGGGGGCGGGCAGTGGGTGATGCCCACACCACTCCAATGGGGGCTGATATTGGTCCTTTGCATTACCGGGATTGCTGCGCAGTTGCTGCTTTTGCAAGCGCTCAAATACACAGCCGCAGTCATTCTGCAACCGTTCAATTACGCACTGCTGATGTTCGCTTCGCTTATAGGTGTCGTTTGGTTCGGGGAAACGCTGGATAGTTTTCTGATCGTTGGGGCAACATTGGTGGGCGGCGGCAAAAACTGAGTGCAACACCTGACCTTTCCGGTACGGTGCTGCCCCTATGTCTTATACCGAACTCAGCGTTGAAGAGCGCGCCACCATACAAATCGGTC
>NZ_JBLUPW010000051.1:0-16275 GCF_048068175.1 Pseudomonas sp. NY15356
CTGGGCTTTTGGGCGGGGGGGGGGGGGTTTTTTTTTTTTTTTTGGTTTTGGGCTTACGGGGGTGGGGGGTTGTGTGTCCGCGCGCCGCCGGGGGGGGGCCCGATCTCACAGCCACCACCCACCTCAAGACCTACCCGACTCACCACAACGCAGCCGAAGCCGCCGTGACCACACGGCCAAATACCTCGATGGCCCTGTCGACATCCTCCTCGCGGGTAAAGCGCCCCAGGCTGATCCGCACGCACTGGCGTGCCCGCGCCTCGTCCAGCCCCAGGGCCAGCAGCACGTGGGACGCGGCATTGGCCGCCGAGTTGCAGGCCGACGTCGAGGAAAGGGCCACTTCGTTCGCCAGCGCGGCGCTATTGAAGCCCTTGGCGTCGATGCACAGGTTCAAGGTGTGGGGAATGCGTTGCTCGGCGCAGCCATTAAGGTTGACACCCGGCAGGGCCAGGAGCCCCTGGCGCAGGCGTTCGCTGAGCCGCTGGATACGCTGGTGTTCGCTGTCGCCAGGCGCGCCGGCCAAGGCGAAGGCGCTGCCCATGCCAACGATCTGGTGGGTCGCCAAGGTACCGGAGCGCAGGCCGCGCTCATGGCCACCGCCATGCATCTGCGCATGCAGCAACGCGCGGGCCCGGGGGCCGACGTACAGGGCGCCGATGCCTTTGGGGCCGTAGGCCTTGTGGGCCGAGAACGACATCAGGTCCACGGCCTGGTGGGCCAGGTCGATCGCTACCTTGCCCACGGCCTGGGCGGCGTCGACATGCAGCAGCGCGCCATGGGCCCGCACCCGTTCGCCGATGGCGGCGAAGTCGGTGACCGTACCCAGTTCATTGTTGACCGCCATCAGCGACACCAGGCGGGTATCGGGGCGCAATGCCGCCTGCACGGCCTGTGGCTGAATCAGCCCGCCGCTGTCCGGCGCAAGGCGCGTGACCGCCCAGCCCAGGCGTTCCAGCTCGGCTGCGGTATCGAGCACCGCCTTGTGCTCCAGCTGGCTGGTGATCAGGTGGCCCGGCTGCCCGGCACCCTGGGCGATACCCTTGAGCGCCAGGTTGTTGGATTCGGTGGCCCCGGAGGTCCAGACCAGCTCGGCCGGGTCTGCGCCCACGCGTTCGCCGACCTGGCGACGGGCCTGCTCGACCAGCTCGCGGGCGGCCTGGCCGTAGGCGTGGCCGCTGGAGGCCGGGTTGCCGAAGTGTGCATCCTGCCCCAGGCAGGTGAGCATGGCCTCGATGACACGGGCATCGACGGGGGTGGTGGCGGCGTAATCGAAGTAGAGCGGGGCGCTGGGCATGTTGGCGAGTCCGTGCATGTCGCCTGGAAGTGGCGATCGATGGAGCCATCGTAGCCAGCGTTGCGGATACACTTTTTGCCTTGTGAACGCGTTATGTCTCCCATTGGAGAAAAATTTTCTATCCGGTGCAGAGTTTGTAGAGCGTTTTGATAGATATCGTGGCAATAGCCTTGGTCGTCGGTAGGCTCAAGCGGGTTCCGGCGCGGCTTCGTCCTCCGCCAGCACCCGTTCGCACAGCTCGGTGATCTGCTCGCGCATCCAGCGGTTGGCTGGGTCCTGGTCGGTGCTTTCGTGCCAGTACAGGTGGGTCTCCAAGGGCGGCACTTCCACGGGCAGCGGCAGATGACGCAATTGATGACGGCGGGCGAAGCGCTCCGGCACGGTCATCACCATGTCGGTCTGCTGCAACACCTGGGAGGCCATCAGATAGTGCTGCGAGCGTAGGGCGACCTTGCGTTGCACGCCCATCTTGCCCAGGGCCAGGTCGACATAGCCCAGGCCGTTGCGACGGCTGGAGATATGGATGTGGGTCATGGCCAGGTAGTTGTCCAGGGTCAGCTTGCCTTCGCCCAATGGATGGCCCGGGCGCAAGGCGCAGACGAAGCGGTCCTGCATGAGCTTGACGTGGCGCACCTGCGGATCGGTGTTCAGCGGCGCGTCCACGGCGAAGTCCAGGCGCCCGGCGGCCAGTTCCTTGGTGGTCTCGCGGCGCTTGCACAGGAAGCTTTCGATCATCAGGGCCGGAGCCAGGCGGCGCAGGCGCTGGAACAAGGGAGGCAGGATCACCGCCTCGGTGAGGTCGGTCATGCTGATGCGGAAGGTCTTGTTCGCTTGCTGGGGGTTGAACACGCGGCTTTCCTGCACAGAGGTGCGCAGCAGCGCCAGAGCATTGCGCACCGGGCCGATGATGTTCTGGGCCATGGGCGTGGGCACCATACCCTGGGCGGTGCGCACGAACAGGGGGTCGTTGAAGGTCTCGCGCAGGCGCGACAGGGCATTGGACACCGCCGGCTGGGTGATGCCGACGATCTGCCCGGCGCGGGTCAGGTTGGCTTCGGTGTAGATGGCATCGAAAACGATGAACAGGTTGAGGTCGACCTTACTGAGGTTCATGGCGCCGCTCTTTGTTGGAGTTATGGGCCGATCATATATTGCTTATGAATGTTTATACACGCGGAAAATAGACTAGGTGGATGGCTGGCTGTTGCTCTAGGCTCAGGCCCATGTTCTCCAGCCTGTGAAGGTAGCCCCGATGGATTTCGCCTATTCGCCCAAGGTCCAGGCATTGCGCGAGCGTGTCTCTGCGTTCATGGACGCCCATGTCTACCCCGCCGAGCCGGTGTTCGAGCGCCAGGTCGCCGAGGGCGACCGCTGGCAGCCCACCGCGATCATGGAGCAGCTCAAGGCCAAGGCCCGCGCCGAGGGCCTGTGGAACCTGTTCCTGCCCGAGTCGGAATATGGCGCGGGGCTGTCCAACCTCGAATATGCGCCACTGGCCGAGGTCATGGGCCGCTCGTTGCTGGGGCCCGAGCCGTTCAACTGCTCGGCACCGGACACTGGCAACATGGAAGTGCTGGTGCGCTACGGCAGCGAGGCGCAGAAGCGCCAGTGGCTGGAGCCGCTGCTGCGCGGCGAGATCCGCTCGGCATTCGCCATGACCGAGCCGGATGTGGCCTCTTCGGATGCCACCAACATGGCGGCCACCGCCGTACGTGATGGCGACGAATGGCTCATCAATGGGCGCAAGTGGTGGACGTCCGGTGCCTGCGACCCGCGTTGCAAGGTGATGATCTTCATGGGCCTGTCCAACCCGGACGGGCCACGCCACCAGCAGCACTCCATGATCCTGGTGCCCACCGACGCCCCGGGGGTGAAGATCGTCCGCCCGCTGCCGGTGTTCGGCTACGACGATGCGCCCCACGGCCATGCCGAGGTGCTGTTCGAGCAGGTGCGGGTGCCTTATGAGAACGTGATCCTCGGCGAAGGCCGTGGTTTCGAAATCGCCCAGGGGCGGCTTGGGCCCGGCCGTATCCACCACTGCATGCGCTCGATCGGCATGGCCGAGCGGGCCCTTGAGTTGATGTGCAAGCGCTCGGTGGCGCGCACCGCGTTTGGCCGGCCATTGGCGCGGCTGGGCGGCAACGTCGACAAGATCGCCGATTCGCGCATGGAGATCGACATGGCGCGGCTGCTCACCCTCAAGGCTGCCTACATGATGGACACCGTCGGCAACAAGGTGGCTCGCAGCGAGATCGCGCAGATCAAGGTGGTGGCACCGAACGTGGCGTTGAAGGTGATCGACCGGGCGATCCAGCTGCATGGCGGGGCGGGGGTCAGCGGCGATTTCCCGTTGGCGTACATGTACGCCATGCAGCGCACCCTGCGCCTGGCCGATGGGCCGGACGAAGTGCACCGGGCGGCCGTGGGCAAGTACGAGATCGGCAAGTATGTGCCCAGGGAGATGCTGCGTAGCGGACAGTGAGCGCCTATCTTTTGCCCAAGAGCAAAAGTAGGTCGCCGTAAAGGCGAAAAGGTGAATCAGCGCCTCCATGGCGAATGGAGTTTTCGCGATTCCCATGCACTCGGTGTTTGTTGAATCTGGAATCGTTGGTATTGATTTAAGCGAACAGTCCGTTTGCGATGGCGACGCATATTCACCTTTCCGCCCTTACGGCGGGTCACTTTTTGTCAAACGCGACAAAAAGTAACCAAAAAACGCTGGCTCCTGCATCCGGCCCCTACGCTTCGCTCCGGGGTTCCCTCGCTCCAGCCTTGCTCCGGCGGGGCGCGGCGAAGGGCCATCCATGGCCCTGCGCCGCTTGCCAGGCATCCCTGCCTGGCACCCACCTGCGCAAGGCTTCCACTCGGCCTCCTGAAGTCGCGATTGGCGGCGCCTGGGCTATCGCGTATCACAAGCAAGAGCCGTATTGGCATGGCTGAGAAGTATTAAACCAGTTGTTCCCATAGATACAGAGATACAGCGGGCGCCACTGAGCTCTGTGGGAGCCGGCTTGCCGGCGATTGGGCCGGGCAGGCAACCAACCGGCATAATTTTTCGCCGCCGCCGCCGCCGCCGCCGCCGCCGCCGCCGCCGCCGCTTTTGCTCTTGCTTTTCCTACGCGATAGTCCAGGCACCGCCGAATGCGACGTCAGGAGGCCGAGTGGAGGCATTACGGAGGTGGGTGCCGGGCATGGATGCCCGGCAAGCGGCGCAGGGCCATGGATGGCCCTTCGCCGCGCCCCGCCGGGAGTAATGCCGGAGCGAGGGAACCCCGGAGCGAAGCGTAGGGGCCGGATGCAGGAGCCAGCGGTTTTTGCCTACTTTTGCCCAAGAGCAAAAGTAGGTCGCCGTAAAGGCGAAAAGGTGAGTCAGCGCCTCCGTGGCGAATGGAGTTTTCGCGATTCCCATGCGCTCGGTGTTTGTTGAGTCGTTGGTGTTGATTTAAGTGAACAGTCCGTTTGCGATGGCGACGCATATTCACCTTTCCGCCCTTACGGCGGGTCACTTTTTGTCAAACGCGACAAAAAGTAACCAAAAAACGCTGGCTCCTGCATCCGGCCCCTGCGCTTCGCTCCGGGGTTCCCTCGCTCCAGCCTTGCTCCGGCGGGGCGCGGCGAAGGGCCATCCATGGCCCTGCGCCGCTTGCCAGGCATCCATGCCTGGCACCCACCTGCGCAAGGCTTCCACTCGGCCTCCTGACGTCGCGTTTGGCGGCGCCTGGGCTGGCGGCGTTTATTCAGTAGGAATGACGGTGACCGTAATCGGGGGGCAAGCCCCCTCCCACAGATAAGCGACACATTTGAAGGCAGCGATGAATCTGTAGGAGTGGCGGTACGGATACCCGACTTGTCCCGCGATGAGGCATTCGTTGGGTTCAGGGCGCTCCGGTCTTCTCTTCCTGCGGCGCCTGGGTACTGGCCTGCTTGGGCGGCCGCGCATCGTCATCCTGGGCCATGGACGGGGAAGCGGCCCGGGTCTTGAACAGCGACAAGAGGACCCCGCCAAGCAGCAACCCGAACGTCACGCCCAGCGATAGCAACGCCGGTACCTTGCCGACCATGCCGTGATAGAAGATCTTGCAGCCGATGAAGATCAACACCAGTGCCAGCGCGTACTTGAGGTAGACGAAGCGGTGCATCAGCGCCGCAAGGGCGAAGTACAGCGAACGCAGCCCGAGGATGGCGAAGATGTTCGAGGTGTAGACGATGAACGGGTCCTGGGTGATGGCGAAGATGGCCGGCACGCTGTCCACGGCGAACACCAGGTCCGCCAGCTCGATCAGCACCAGGGCCAGGAACAGCGGCGTGGCATGGCGCAGGGCGGTGCTGTGGCCGGGCGGGGTGAGGCGCACGAAGAAATGTGGGCCGTGGATCTGCTCGGTGACGCGCATGTGCCGGCGTACGAAGCGCAGCACCGGGTTGTTGGCCAGGTCCGGGTGGCTGTCTTCCTTCGACAGGGCCATCTTCACCCCGGTGAACAGCAGGAAGGCGCCGAACAGATACAGCACCCAGGCGAAGTGTTGCACCAGCGCCGCGCCCACGCCGATCATGATCGCCCGCAGGAACACCACGCCGAGGATGCCCCAGAACAACACCCGATGCTGGTAGCGGCGGGGGATGGCGAAGAAGCCGAAGATCATCGCCATGACGAACACGTTGTCCATCGACAGCGACTGTTCCACCAGGAACCCGGTGTAGAACTCCAGCGCCGACTGGGCACCAAGCTCGTACCAGACCCACGCCCCGAACAGTACGCCCACGCTGAAATAGCCTGCATACAGCAGCAGGCTTTCGCGCATTTCGATTTCCCGATCCTTGCGGTGCAGCACGCCAAGGTCCAGCACCAACAAGGCGATGACGATGGCGACGAACACCAGCCACAACCAGGCGCTGGTACCGAGGAACGGGGTGGTGAGGAATGTGTGCAGAGCCGTCATGAGCCCCTCCTTGAATGTCGACGTTGCATGGCAACAGTGATCCGACATGGCGGCTCGGCAGCCGTCAGAGGGGCCCGGTATCACATGGGTTTGAGCCTAGACCGGTTTCCCGGCGCTGCCGAATGGCAGGCTGTTACATTTTTTTGCGCCGCTAACCCAGCCTTCAGTACACCCATACTTCGACCCTTTGGTTACGCAAACGTCCCTTTTGTTGATCGTTGTCGGCCACCGGCAATTCGTCGCCCAGGCCGGCCACTTCCCTCACCTCGATGCCATGACGGGCCAGTGCGCGGCGCACGGCCATGGCCCGCAGGCGCGAGAGCAGGGCGGCACGCCCGGGCGTTTCCTTGGGGTCGCCAAAGCCGACCAGCACGACCTGATGATCGAGCTTGCCGGCCTGGCGCAGGTAGTCGGCGACCCGCTGGACATCGCGCAAGGCCTTGTTGTCGAGGTTGGCACTGCCGGCCTGGAAGCGGAAGCTGACGGTCAGACGCTGGGCCTGGCTGGCCAGGGTGCGGTAGCGCGCCGGCATGTCCGCCTGGCTGGGCACCGGCAGGGCCTTGATCTGCTGGGAGACGAAGCCCTGGCGGGCGACGATCGCCTGGCCTGCCGGGCTCTGGGTGAACTCGGCCAGGGCCCGTGCCAGCGGGGTGGGGGGGGCGGGCAGGTAGAAGAACAGGCGCCGCGACAGCGGGTAGTCTTCACTGGCCACCCGGGCACGGGTCGGCAGCAGGGCCGGGGCGTCACCCTCGGCGATGGCCAGGACCTTGGCGCCATGCACGGCCGTCAAGGTACTGAAACCAATGGCCTGGCGGTCGGCCTTGACCCGCTCGGCCAGCGCTTCGCTGGATTCGAAGCGCTGCGCCTGGGGCGCCAGGCCATGATGGCCTGGCTCCAGCACCAGGGCCTTGAAGGTTTCGAAGGTGCCGGAGCGATCATCGCGGGCATACAGGCGGATCGTGCCGCCGGCCACGCCCAACTGCTCCCAGCGCCGTACTTGGCCGGAAAACACCTGCGCCAACTGGGTGATGGTCAGCTGCGACAGGGGGTTGCCTGGGTGGACGATCACGGCCACGCCATCCAGGCCGATGACCTGCTCCGAGGCCTTGTCGCGCAGGTCGCCCAACGCCTGCAGGCGCTGGGCCTCGCTGTCGGTGATGGGCCGGGAGGCGGCAGCCAGGTCGGCCTTGGCGTCGCCCAAAGCGATGAAACCGGTGCTGGAGCCGTGGGCGGCGATATCGATGTGCAGGGGCTGGCCTTGGGCATTCAGGGCGCGGATCTGGGTTTCGTTGGCGTGCTCGCCCGGCGCCTGTTCGATGGCCGTGGCGCCCTGGGCCTCGAGCAGGCCCCGGACCAGGGCCGGAGCGAGGGCGGCGCCGATGGTGTTGGAGCCCTGGATGCGCAGCTGCACCGGCTCGGCCAGGGCCGGCAGGGGCAGCAGGCAGCACAACAAGACAAGGAGGCGGAGCATCCTGGGAACCTGTGGCGTGGCGTTGGGCCGCAGATTACGACAGGGCGGTGACGGGGAGATGACAGTGAGGTCGCCTGTGCCGGCCCTCTGGGAGCGGGTTGGCGGTACCCCCAAGGCTCAGAACGTAGGTGGCGTGATCACCCAGATCACCACGGCATCCTCGTCCCCGGGGTTGCCATAGCGGTGTGGTTCCTGGCTGGAGAAGCTGAAGCTGTCGCCTTCGTTCAGCTGGAAATAACGCTCGCCCACCCACAACTCGAAACGGCCCGACAGCAGATACCCGGCTTCCTCGCCCTCATGGCTGTAGCTCTCCTGGCTGTAGGTGCCCGGTGGAAAGCGCGAGTGGAGGATTTCCAGCTGGCGGTTGGGCTGGGGCGTGAGCAGTTGGTCGACGATGCCGTCCTCGTAATGCACGCTCAGGCGGCTGTTGCGGCGCACCACGTAGCCTTGGTCTTCAGGGGCGGTGCTGGCCTCGCTGGCGAAGAACCACTGGATGGTCACGCCCAGGCTGCGGGCGATGTTGAACAGCGCCGGGATCGACGGGTAGGAGAGGTTGCGCTCCAGCTGGCTGATGTAGCCGGCGGTCAGTTCGCTCTGCTTGGCCAGCTCCGCCAGGGTCATGCCGCGGCGCTTGCGCAGGCCGCGGATGCGGGTGCCGAGAAAATGCGGGGCCGCGCCACCTGCTTCGGCGGCGGGCGTCGGCGTCATGGGTTGCTCGCTCATTGGGCGTCGGTCCATCGGGAAAGCGGCAGTATGACCAGCCTCAGAGCGCCCAGGCAACCGTCAGGCCGTCATGGATCGCCTCCTCGACGGTGCGTGGCGCCAGGCAGTCGCCGACGCGCCTGACCTCGACCAGCCCGGCCAGCTCCTCGCCCAAGGTGTCCTGGGGTTGGTGGCCCAGGCACAGCACCAGGGTGTCGATGCCTTCGAAGATCATCGGCTCGCCGCTGGCGGTGTGCAGCAGGTAGACGGTGTTGTCGTCGCAGCCGTAGAGGCGGGCATAGGGCGTGATCGCAATGCCCAGGCGGTGCAGCTCGCCGGCCATCTGGTCGCGCACGTACAGCGGCAGGTTTTCGCCGCAGTGGGTGCCGTTGACCGCCAGCTGCACCTGGTGCCCGTCGCGCACCAGGCGTTCGGCGATGCCGGGGCCGATCCAGTCGCTGCGCCAGTCCACCACCAGCACCGAGCGCCCCAGGGTGGCCTGGTTGCGCAGCACCTGCCAGGCGTCCACCACCTGCATCTGGCCGTCGCGCTCGAACGTGGGCCAGTAGGGCGTAGCGCCAGTGGCGGCGATCACTAGGTCCGGGCGCTCGCGTTCGACCAGGGCGCGGTCGACCCGGGTGTTGCGCACCACGCGCACCCCGGCCAGTTCCATCTCCCGTTGCAGGTTGGTGCTGGCGCCACCGAATTCGCTGCGCCGGGGCAGCAGCTGGGCCAGCAGTACCTGGCCGCCCAACTGCGGGCCGGCCTCGTACAAGGTCACGTCGTGGCCACGCGCGGCCGCCACGGCGGCGGCCTTCATGCCGGCCGGGCCACCGCCGGCAACCATCACCCGCTTGGGTGCGGTGGTGCGTTGCAGCGTGCCGTATTGCAGCTCCCGGCCGGTTTCCGGGTGCTGGATGCAGGAGATCGGCAGGCCGCGGTGGAAGTGGCCGATACAGGCCTGGTTGCAGGCGATGCAGGCGCGCACGTCCTCGACCTGGCCGCGCTCGGTCTTGGTCGGCATCTGCGGGTCGCAGATCAAGGCGCGGGTCATGCCGCAGACATCGGCCTGGCCACGGGCAAGGATCAGTTCGGCCTCCTGAGGCTGGTTGATGCGGCCGGTGACGAACAGCGGGATGTCCAGGCTCGCCTTGAAGGTGCCGGCTTCGCGGGCCAGGTAGGCCGGCTCGATGGCCATGGGCGGGACGATATGCACCGCGCCGCCGAGCGACGCGGAGGTGCCTGCGACGATATGCAGGTAGTCGATCTCGCCTTGCAGGGCCTGGGCGGCCAGCAACGACTCGTCCTCGGTCAGGCCCTCGGGGTCACGCTCGTCGGCACTGATGCGCAGGCCGACGATGAAGTCCTCGCCGGTCGCCGCGCGTACCGCCGCCAGCACCTCGCGGACGAAGCGCAGGCGCTGCTCCAGGCCGCCGTTGTAGCCGTCGGTGCGGCGATTGACCCGCGGGTTGAGGAACTGCGCCGGCAAGTAGCCGTGGCTGGCCACCACCTCCACGCCATCCAGGCCGGCTTGGAACAGGCGACGGGCGGCCGCGGCGTAGCCCTGGACGATTTCGTCGATCATCGCCTGGTCCAACGCCCGGGGCATCACGCGAAAGCGCTCGTTGGGTACTGCCGAGGCCGAATAGGCCACCGCCAGCAGGCCGTCGGCCGTTTCCATGATCTCGCGGCCGGGGTGGAACAGCTGCGACAGCACCACCGTGCCGTGCGTGTGGCAGGCCTCGGCCAGGCGCCGGTAGCCCTCGATGCAGGCGTCGTCGGTGGCCATCAACACGTGGGAGGTATAGCGCGCGCTGTCGTGTACGCCGGCCACCTGCAGCACGATCAGGCCGGCCCCGCCCTCGGCGCGGGCACGGTGGTAGGCGATCAGCTTGTCGTTGACCAGGTTGTCGGTGGGCAGGCAGGTGTCATGCCCGGTGGACATGATGCGGTTCTTCAGGCGTTTGCCACGGATCTGCAACGGCTCGAACAGGTGGGCGAAGGCGGTCGACATGCGCGCAGCTCCGGTGTGTTGTTGTTTTATGCCATGAAAGTGTAGCTGTAGTAAAAAATCAACTTGTTTTTTTACTGGCTCGCGACTAGCGTTCCCTTCGACCCCTCACGCAGGGGCGCCTCACAACAACAAGAAAGCGGGCCTTGGCTGTACCGGCCAGGCACCGGCAGGAGGAACCAGCGATGAATGCATTTCCCCGCAGGACCGGCTTTTGCGCACTGCTGTTGGCCTTGGGCCTGGGCAGTGTGCAAGCGGCGCCACAGATGGTCGTGGTCGGCTATGGTGGTGCAGGCCAGAAAGCCCAGGATGTGGCGATCTTCCAGCCTTTCAGTGCCCAGGACGGCAGCAAGCTGATCCAGAGCGAATACAACGGCGAGATGGCCCGTATCCAGGTGATGGCCGATACCGGGAATGTCGATTGGGATGTGGTGCAGATCGAAGGCCCGGACCTGATGCGCGGGTGCGACGAGGGCATCTACGAGCGCCTGGACTGGCAGCAGTTGGGCGGTACTGCCGAGCTGATACCTGATGCGGCCCAGGATTGCGGTTCGGCGGCACTGGTGTGGAGCGTGGCGATTGCCTACGACCGGAGCAAGCTGGCCCAGGCGCCGACTTCCTGGGCGGATTTCTGGGACGTGAAGAAATACCCCGGCAAGCGCGGCCTGCGCAAGCGCGCGGTATACAACCTGGAGTTCGCCTTGCTGGCCGACGGCGTCAAGGTCGAGGACGTGTACAAGGTCCTGGCCACCCCGGCAGGCGTCGAGCGTGCTTTCGCCAAGCTGACCGAGCTCAAGCCGTACATCCAGTGGTGGGATGCCGGCGCCCAGCCGCCCCAGTGGCTGGCCGCGGGCGATGTGGTGATGACGTCCACCTATAGTGGCCGCATCGCCGTGGCCGCGCAGCAGGGCAGCCCGCTGGCGGTGGTCTGGCCGGGCAGCCTGTATGGCATGGACTACTGGGCGATCATCAAGGGGTCCAGGCATGCCGATCAGGCGCGGCGGCTGATCGCCTACGCCAACCAGCCCGATACCCAGGTGCGTTACGTCGAGCAGATCCCTTATGGCCCGACCAATACCCAGGCCGCGGCCAAGCTCGCCCCTGGGCTGGCCAGCTGGGTGCCGACCTCGCCCGAGAACCTCAAGGGCGCGCTGGCCATGGATGTGGCGTTCTGGGTCGATCATGGCGAAGAGCTGGAGCAGCGGTTCAACGCCTGGGCCAGCAAGTGATGGGTTGATATCCGGGGCCGCGCAGCGGCCTCATCATTCACAAATCAGGACAATGTCAATGACCCCTACCGAACGGACCCTGCGCCAGGAGCTGGCGGCCTGCTACCGCCTGATCGCGCATTTTCGGATGACCGACCTGATCTTCACCCATATCTCCGTACGCCTGCCTGGGCCGGAGCATCACTTCCTGATCAACCCCTACGGCTTGCTGTTCGACGAGATCACGGCCTCGAAGTTGGTGAAGATCGACCTGCAGGGCAACCCGGTCGAGCCTTCGCCCTATCCGGTCAACCCGGCCGGTTTCGTCATTCATGGTGCGATCCATGGCGCCCGCGAAGACGCCCAATGCGTACTGCACACCCATACCCGCGCCGGCTGCGCGGTCGCTGCGCTCGAGTGTGGGTTGCTGCCGCTCAACCAGATCGCCATGGAGTTCTATGGCCGGGTCGGCTATCACGCCTACGAAGGTATCGCGCTGGACCTGGACGAGCAGCAGCGGCTGGTGGCGGACCTGGGACGACACACGGTGATGATCCTGCGCAACCACGGTTTGTTGACGGTCGGCAGTACCGTGGCCGAGGCGTTCTTGCGCATGTATTACCTGGAGAAGGCTTGTGAGATTCAACTGGCAGCGCTGCAGGCCGGGCCAGTGATCATGCCGCCCCATGCGGTGTGCGCGCACACCGAGCGGCAGTTCAACGAGCCGGCGCGGCCGTTGAAGGCCGGGGAATTGGCGGACCCGGATGGCAATGCCTTGGCATGGCAGGCGCTGTTGCGGTTGCTGGAGCGGGTGGCACCGGATTATCGCGATTGAGCCAGGCGCCTGGGGGGCGGCGCTGGTCCGGTGGCGGGAAACGCCCGCTCACAGAAGCGAGGTAGCGAACGGGCGTCCGCTACCTCGCGGTCGGGGAATCAGCGGGCGTCGGGGACGATGATATGGGCCGGTGCCTGTGCGGCACGGCTGCGGGCGACCCAGTAGTACAGCAGGCTAGGCACCACCAGGCCGATCAACCAGGACACGTCGACGCCGCCCAGGTGGGCGACCATGGGGCCGGTGTACAGCTTGGTATCGATGAACGGCATCTGCACCAGCACGCCAACGGTGTAGACGATGATCCCTGGCCAGTTCCAGCGCCCATAGCGGCCTTCGGGGTCGGCCAGGGCCGGGATGTCGTAGCGCTCCTTGGTGATGAAGTAGTAGTCCACCAGGTTCACCGCGCTCCAGGGCACGAAGAAGGTCAGCAAGAACAGGATGAACGACTTGAACGCACTGAGGAACGAATGCTGGCCGAGCAGGGCGACGAGGGTGGCGGCGCCGACGATGCCGAGCACGAACACCAGGCGTTGCAGGCGGCTGATCTGCAGGTGGCCACGGAACCCGCTGATGATGGTGGCGATGCACATGAAGCTGCCGTAGGAGTTCAGCGTCGAGATGGTCACCTTGCCGAAGGCGATGCTGAAGTACAGCAGGGCGGCCGTGGTGCCAGCGCCCCCCAGGCCGACGATGTACGCCACCTCATGCCCGGAGAACTGCCCACCGGCAATGGCTGCGGCGAACACGCCGAGGATCATCGAGGCCTGGGCGCCGATCACCGACCCCAGCCCGGCGGCAAGGAAGGTTTTGATCGGTGAGGTGCTGCTGGGCAGGTAGCGCGAGTAGTCGGCCACGTAGGGGCCGAAGGCGATCTGCCAGGAGGCGGCCAGCGACACCGCGAGCAGGAACGAGGCCCAGGTGAAGTGGCGGTTGTCGAGCAACTGGCCGATGTCGGCCAGCATCAGGATGCGGCTGAACAGGTACACGAAGGCGATGATGCCGAGCACGCTGGCCACGCGGCCGATCCAGTGGATCACCCGGTAGCCGGCGAGGGTGGCGAGCACGATCACCCCGGCGAAGATCAGGATGCCGCTGCTGTCGCTCACGCTCAGCAACTGGCCGATGGCCTGGCCGGACAGCACCGTGCCGGTGGCGGTGAAACCCAGGTACATCAGGCACACCAGGGCCATGGGAATGGCCGCGCCGTAGACCCCGAACTGCACCCGGCTGGAGATCATCTGCGGCAGGCCCAGGCGCGGCCCTTGGGCGGCGTGCAGGGCCATGACGGCGCCGCCGATCAGTTGGCCGAGCAACAGGCCGAGCAGCGACCAGAACACATCGCCGCCGAGTACCACGGCCAGGGCGCCGGTGACGATCGCGGTGATCTGCAGGTTGGCTCCCAGCCACAAGGTGAATTGGCTGTACACGCGTCCATGGCGTTCAGCTTCGGGGATGTAGTCGATCGAGCGCCGTTCGATCACGGGTTTGCTGGACATGGGGCACTCCGCTTGTTTGTTCTTGTGGGGCGGCGGCCAACTCGAAGAGGCGGGTGGCCTGTGTGTGATATGAGCATGTATAGACAAGTAGGGTCAAGTGAAGCCTGACACGGCTCGTCTGGCTGCTGTTCGTTGTCCCAGACACTTCGCCGGCACGACTGTTGCGCAAGGCTGGCACCCAACTGTGCTGGTCCGTGGGAAAACAAAGGCCTTATGCTGTTACGAAATATGTCTAGAAAAGCCTGAAGAAGGAAACTGCAATGCCAGTCAAGGACCTGCTGATCGCCCTGGTGGTGATCATCGCCTGGGGCGTGAATTTCGTGGTGATCAAGGTTGGCCTCGATGGCCTGCCGCCCATGCTGCTCGGGGCCTTGCGGTTTGCCTTGGTGGCGTTTCCGGCGGTGCTGCTGGTCAGGCGCCCGAAGCTGCCCTGGCGCTGGTTGATCGCCTATGGCGTGACCATTTCCCTGGGCCAGTTCGCCTTCCTGTTCCAGGCCATGTACAGCGGCATGCCTCCGGGGCTGGCGTCGTTGGTGCTGCAGTCCCAGGCATTCTTCACCCTTGGGTTCGCCGCGCTGTTTCTTGGCGAGCGCCTGCGCCTGGCCAGCCTGCTGGGCCTGTTGGTGGCTGCGGGCGGGTTGGTGCTGATCGGCAGCGAGGACAGCAGCCATGTACCGTTGCTGGCCCTGTTGCTGACCCTGTGCGCGGGCGCCATGTGGGGCATGGGCAACATCATCACGCGCCGGTTCGGCTCGGTGGATCTGGTGGCCCTGGTGATCTGGGGCGGTTTGATACCACCGCTGCCGTTTCTGGCGCTGTCCTGGTGGCTGGAGGGGCCTGAGCGTATCGGCCATGCCCTGGCCAATATCGGCTGGAGCTCGGTACTGGCGCTGGCCTACCTGGCGTTCGTCGCCACCATGCTTGGCTACAGCCTATGGAGCACCTTGCTGTCGCGGCATCCGGCAGGCAAGGTGGCGCCGTTTTCGCTGTTGGTGCCGGTGGTCGGCCTGAGCTCGTCGGCCTGGCTGCTCGATGAACGCTTGAGTGCGGTGCAGGGGTGGGGCGCGGTGCTGGTCATGCTGGGGTTGCTGATCAATGTGTTCGGGCCTCGGGTAGGGCAGCGGTTGCGGGCGGTGAGCGTTCAGTAGAGGGTTTATGCGAGATCGCGCTGGCGGCGCGATCTCGCTATCGCCGAACATGGCAGATCGTCCTATAAATAAGACGAACCATGCCATTTTTGCCGTCTACCGCAACATTGGTTCCATAGGTAGTGTTACACCCAGCCATCTGAGAGAGGAGACTTCTCATGAAAAAGATTCTGGGTATCCACCGCAGCCCCCACGGCCATTGGGTCGGGGATGGCTTCCCGGTTCGTAGCCTGTTCACCTATGACAACCTGGCGCGCCATATCAGCCCGTTCTTGCTGCTCGATTATGCTGGCCCCCATGGCTTCACGCCGACCACTGCGCGGCGCGGAGTCGGCCAGCACCCGCACCGAGGCTTCGAGACGGTGACCATCGTCTACCAGGGCGAACTGGAGCACCGCGATTCCACTGGCGCCGGTGGCCTGATCGGCCCGGGCGATGTGCAGTGGATGACGGCCGCCAACGGCATCCTCCACGAGGAATTCCATTCGCCGGCCTTCGCCCGCAGCGGCGGCACACTGGAGATGGTGCAACTGTGGGTCAACCTGCCGGCCCGTGACAAGCGTGCGCCTGCGGGGTACCAGACCCTGTTGTCCTCGGACATTCCGGTGGTGTCGCTGGAAGGCGAGGCCGGTAGCCTGCGGGTGATCGCTGGTGCCTACCAGGGCCATCAAGGCCCGGCGCGGACCTTCACCGCCATGGACGTCTGGGACCTGCGCCTGAAAGCGGGTGCCCACCTGCAACTGCCGATCGCCGCAGGGCGCAACGCAGCGTTGGTGGTGCTGCGCGGTAACGTGCGTGTCAATGGCGAGCGCGAGGCGGGCCCGGCCAGCCTGGTGCTGCTGGAGCGCGATGGCGAGCATGTGCAGGTCGAGGCGCTGGACGAAGTGAGCCTGCTGTTGCTCAGCGGCGAGCCGATCGACGAGCCCATCGTTGGTTATGGCCCGTTCGTGATGAACAGCCAGGCGGAAATCGCCGAGTCGTTCGCCGACTTCCAGGCAGGGCGGTTCGGGCAGATGGTGGGTGAGCAGTAAAGGGGCCGTTTTGCGGCCCATCGCGGGGCAAGCCCCCCCCCACACGGTGCGGGGGGGGCGGGGGGGGCCCCCCCGGCGTTTTTGGCCCCAACACCACAGGCGCCCCAGCACCTCACGTGTCCCCGAGCGCCCCCCCCCCGGC
>NZ_JBLUPW010000052.1:0-11385 GCF_048068175.1 Pseudomonas sp. NY15356
TGCCGGTAACTTGATCAGCCAGGAAGAGTACTACCCCTTTGGCGGCACGGCGGTATGGGTTGCGCGTAATGAAATCGAGGCGAGTTACAAGACCGTGCGCTATTCAGGCAAGGAGCGAGATGCCACAGGCCTGTACTACTACGGCTATCGCTATTACCAGCCTTGGGCGGGGCGCTGGTTGAGCGCGGATCCGGCCGGTACGGTGGACGGGTTGAATCTGTTCAAGATGGTGGGCAATAACCCATCGACTCTTATAGATGAGCGCGGCTTGACGAAGAAGAACACGAACCAGCGGCCCGATCATGGTCAACAAAGCGCGACGCCGCAGCCGCCTGTGCAACAGCCCGCCACTACGAATTTCAGACCCTGGCGCTACGCCTTGGATTACCAGAAGTCTCTGCCAACACCTCACACTGCCAAAACGTTGGATAACACAGAGCAAAGAACGGACGCGGTACGCCCCACCTCGCTTGAGCCAGGCCAGTCGCGCTTCAGAAACGTAACAAGTAGCGCTGGCAAGCAACCCGATCTTCAGGCCCCCCCTGTCGTTGTCATGCGTAATGGTAGCGACGTGTCGATACCCAGCGACCCCGTCACTGCGGGCGGACTACTGTCCAGGTTCGCCAAAACCGCAATGAACTCGCTGATACCTGGATCTCGGCCGATGCGACCCGAGGAAGTGCCGAACCGTCATGAGCTCGCGTTGCAGATTGACTCCAATAGCGCACTTGAAACGTTCACGTCCGCCGTAGCCATGGTCAATAATAATTTGGCGAGTAACGATGCCCGCGATATTTCCCCGACCAAGCGCGATCAATACGTTCAACTTACGCGAGCAGTTCAGAAGGGTGAAATCAGTAATGCAACAGCGTTCCTCTCGTCGAGTTTTGGTTGGCTATTCGATGAATCTCCCCTCGAGGATCGTGTGATAGGGGCGCTTTTCAATTTCGGCGGGGCAATGGTCGCCGCTGGCCAGCAAGCGGCTGACATGAGGAACGGCAAGGCATTGCGCTCCACGTGATAACAGGCGCTGACCTATAGGCCCGCGTTCAGGCCAACGCATATCTATATGGTCATGCGGGCCCCTTGTAATGATTTTTCCGGGCCGCACATTTTAGTCCGCTCGGACGTAGTACTCGATGGTCGCGATTTCTATGGTCTCCCCACCGGCGGCATCCCGCCCCCACGGAGAGCATCATGGCCATCGACCCCACCGAGCAGGTATGCAGCGGCGCAACCTGGAACCATTTCTGCGAGCAGTTAAGGCGCAGCGGCGAGCAGATCCTGCGCGCCGAGGCGCCTGCCGATGCGCAGACCCGTGCCGAGGGCTTTCGCTACCTCACGCGCCTGCTGCGTATCGCCCTGGAAATGCACCTGGAGTTCGCCGACCCGGACTTCCCAGGCTTCATCACCCCCTCCCACGAAACCGCCAAGATCGGCGCCGACAACCCGGATAACCTGTACCGCTATGCTCGCCTGAACGGTGCCCAGCGCTATCGGGTCAGCGGACAGCGCGGCAGCGTCGCCTATTTGAGCTTCGGGACCCAGAAGGGTGGCTACGAAACCAACGGCAAGATGATCCAGACCGGCTTCATTGATGCCAGCCAGTTGCAGCTGGACGCCGATGGCAACTTCGAGATCATCCTCAGCCAGCACCCGCAGGGCACAGGCAATTGGTTGCGCCTGGAGCCGGAAAGCAACGCCCTGATCGTGCGCCAGACCTTCCTCGATCGCACCACCGAGCAACCGGCACAGCTGCGTATCGAACGCCTGGATGCCGACCAGGCTCCACCGCCCCTGGAACCGGCCTTCCTGCAGCAAGGCCTGCAACGCGCCGCCTCGTTCGTCGAGAACACCGCGCGCCTGTTCGCTGACTGGGCCCAGGGCTACCAGGCCCATGCCAACCAACTGCCGCCGGCTGATCAGCCACTGTGCCAATCGGTGGGCGGCGACCCGAACATCTTCTACTACCACTCCTACTGGGCCCTGGCCGACGACGAAGCTTTGCTGATCGAGGTGGAGCAGGTACCCGATTGCGATTTCTGGAACCTGCAGATCAACAACTACTGGATGGAGTCGTTGGACTACCGCTACCACCGCATCTGTCTGAACAAACATTCAGCGCAACTGGACGCCGACGGCGGTTTGCGCATGGTGCTCAGCGCCCGCGACCCGGGCCTTGCGAACTGGCTGGAAACCGCCGGCCACCCCCACGGCACCCTGTGCCTGCGCTGGGTCGGCGCGAAAACCCCGGTACACCCCACCACCCGTGTCGTGAAGCTGCATGCACTCAAGGAGCTTGCCTGATGATCAGTGAATTCGCCCCAGAGCGCCTGATGGCCGAGGCCAGTGCCCGTGCTGGTGGCCTGCAGGACTTTGGCCCGGGCCACTTCCGTGAAGGCCTGGCGGTGCTGGCCGAAGCGCTGGAGCACGAGGCCCGGTTGTCCGTGGCCGGGCGCGGCATGCTGCGTGAAAAGTTGCTGGCGCAACTGGTCAACCGCCTGGTCGTGGAAGACCATTGCACGCGTTACCCGCAGATCCTCGAGCAGCCCATCGACGACCCCTTGGTGATCGTCGGCCTGCCGCGCACCGGCACCACCTTGTTGCAACGTACCCTGGCGGTCGACCCGCAGTTCAACAAGGCCCTGTGGTGGGAGACCCGCTACCCGGCGCCACTGCCCGGCGAAGACCCCGCCCGCCCCGAGGCACGCATTCTGAAGGCGCGCACCGAAGTGGCGTCGATGGTCGAGTTCCTGCCGCAGTTGCTGGCCATCCACCCGCTGGACGCCGAGCAGGCCGACGAAGAGTTCATGCTGATGGAGCACAGCTTCCTGTGCGCCATGGACTCCTACGTCAACGTGCCCAGCTACACCGCCTGGCTCGACCGTCAGGACCAGACCCAGGTCTACCACTACCTCAAACGCTGCCTGCAGTTCCTGCAATGGCAGCAGCGGCTGCGGGGCGTCGCCCCAGGCCGGCGCTGTTTGCTCAAGAGCCCGCAGCACCTGCATGCCCTGGAGCTTTTGTTCAAGGTGTTCCCCGGCGCCCAGGTGATCCTCACCCACCGCGAGCCGGCCAGCACCATCCCGTCGTTGGCCAGTTTCATCCATACCCTGTGGCAGCTGTACAGCGACCATGCCGACGCCGAGGCCGTAGGCGAGCAGTGGAACCGCCGCATGGCGCGTGCCATGCGCCATGCCATGGCCGTGCGCGAAACCCTGCCCGAAGCACGGGTGCTGGATATCCATTTCGAGGACACCGTGGGCCAGCCGTTGGCGGTGGTCGAACGCATCTACCGGTTCGCCGGCCTGCAGCTGAGCGCCACGGTACGTGACGCGATCGTTCGTTGGCTGGCCGACAATGGCCGCGAAAAGCGCGCCAGCCACCAGTACAGCCCTGAGCGCTTTGGCCTGAGCGAGGCCATCCTGCAGCGCGACTACGCCGAATACCGTTCCCGTCACCTGCGGGCCAATGCCTGACACAACAACAAGAAGGAACCCACCATGCTATTGCAAGACAAGGTCGTGATGATCTCCGGGATAGGCCCGGGCCTGGGTATCAAGCTGGCCCTGGAGGCGGCGCGCCAAGGCGCTCGCGCCCTGGCCATCGGCGCCCGCAGCGCCGAGCGGCTGGAGCAGGCCCGCGCCCGTATTCTCGCCTTGGGCCATGAGTGCCAGGTGTTGTGTGTGCCGACCGACATCACCGACAGCGAGGCCTGTGCGCAGTTCGCCAAGGCTGCCGTGGAGGCGTTCGGGCGCATCGATGCACTGGTCAACAGCGCCTTTTCCCATGGCGGCTTCCAGGCTGTGGACGAGGCCGACAATGGGCCGCTGCGCGAGGCCCTGGAGGTCAACCTGCTGGGTTCGCTGAACATGTCGCGGGCGGTGTTGCCGGCCATGCGCGAACAGGGCGAGGGCGCCATCGTGATGATCAACACCCTGGGCGTGCGCAAGCCCTACCAGGGTGGCGCCGCCTATTCGGCATCCAAGGCTGCGCTGGCTGCCAGCGTGCGCTACCTGGCCAGCGAACAGGCGGTACACGGCATCCGCGTCAACGCCCTGGCCTGTGGCTGGATGTGGGGCGAGCCGGTACAGGCCGTGGTGCGCCAGAGCGCCGAAGCCCGGGGCATCAGCGAGGCGCAGGCCAAGGCCGAGTTCAGCGCGGGCATCCCCGGTGGGCGCATGCGTACCGACGATGAATGCGCCCGTGCGGCGCTGTTCCTGGCATCGGATTACGCCAGCGCGATCAACGGTGCGCAGCTCGATGCCAATGGCGGCGAACTGATGAACTGAGGGCAACGCCATGATCGATCATTGTGCTTTCAATGGCGACGCCGACGGCCTGTGCGCCCTGCAGCAACTGCGCCTGGCCGGTGAGCTCGACCCGGCGGTACGTCTGGTCAGCGGGGTCAAGCGCGACATCGCACTGCTGCGACGGGTCCAGGCCGGGCCTGGCGACCGAGTGACCGTACTGGACATTGCCCACGAACAGAACCGCGAAGATGTCCAGCGCCTGCTCGCCGATGGTGCCCAGGTGCGCTACTTCGACCACCACTATCCGGGTGAACTGCCCCAGCATCCAGCCTTCGAGGCGCACATCGACACTGCCGCGCACGTGTGCACCAGCCTGCTGGTCGATGCCTGGTTGCAGGGCAGGGCGCACCGTTGGGCGGTGGTCGCGGCGTTTGGCGATGACATGCCGGGGCCGGCCAGGGCCCTGGCCGAGCGCCATGGCTTGGTCGAGGCGGATGTCGCGGCCCTGGCGGAGCTGGGCCGGTTACTCAATTACAACGCCTATGGCGACAGCCTTGCCGATTTGCATGTCGAACCGCTACTCCTGGCCGAGCAATTGCGTCCCTATGCCGACCCGTTGGACTTCGTGCGCAGCAGCGAGTGTTTCGCGGTGTTGCGCGCAGGCTATGCGGCCGACATGGCCGCCGCCCAGGGGTTGTCGCCTTGGCGCGAGGGAGCCGGCATGCGCCTGTACCGCCTGCCGGCACAGGCGTGGGCCCGTCGGGTCAGCGGCGTGCTGGCCAACGACCTTGCCGCTGCCGCGCCTGGGCGTGCACTGGGGATGTTGAGTGCCAAGCCCGATGGCGATTGGATGTTCAGCCTGCGGGTGCCGGAAGGTGCGGTGTGGTCGGCCGATGCATTCTGCCGGCAGTTCCCTGGCGGTGGTGGGCGGGTTCGTGCCGCTGGCATCAATCGGCTGGGCGTGGAGCAACTGCCTGAGCTGGCGGATCGGTTGGTGGCGTGTTACCCCGGTTGAGCCAGGCTTTGGGCGTAAAGCCCTTGAAACAAGAACGCCCCGGGCCGGCAAGCCTGGGGCGTTTTTATTCGGTTGGGCGATCGCTTGGAAATTGCCGGAGGGCTGCAACGCAGCCCGAGGCGCTCAAGATAAAAGAAAGCCCCCGGCTTTTTGGGCCGGGGGCTTGGCGTGGGAGGTTTAGCGCGTACCCAGCTTACGCAGGTTGCCCGGGGTGAACTCGTCGGGCCCGAAGTTGCTGGCGTTGAGCTTGGCCGGCTTCTGGTCGTCGAGCAGGCGGTCAACCATATAGGAGCCTGCGATCAAGTCGTGGTACAGCCCCAGGCGTGCATGGAAGCGCTGGATGTCATAGGCATACACCGAAGTCTGCATGTTGGTGCGCCACAGCTGGCCACGGGAGTCGTAGTTGTCCGCCAGGGTCGCAGCCCAGCTGTCCTCGTCGATGTAGAACATGCGCTTGGCATAGATATGTCGGGCGCTCGGCTTGAGGGTTGCCTGCAGCACCCAGACACGGTGCTTCTCGTAGCGCATCAGGTCCGGGTTGATGTGGCCGGCGGCATTGATGATTTCGGCCTGGGTCACGTTCGGGCTGTCGATCTTGTAGTTGTTGTAGGGGATGTAGACCTCTTTCTTGCCGACGATCTTCCAGTCGTAACGGTCGGTCGCACCGTTGAACAGGCGGTCTTCGTCATAGACGCGGAAACCACCGGCGCCGGTCGGGGAGTCATAGCCCACCGTCGGCGCGCGGCGTACACGGCGCTGGCCAGGGGTGTACTGCCAGGCCTGGCGCGGCTGGGCGGCTGCGTTGATGAACTCATGGCCGACCACGATCTCGCCTTTCTTGCGCACCGGCTCCAGCGTGGTGAGCAGGAAGTCGGTGAACACGCCGTTGGTGCTCTGCGCGTTTTGCTTGGGGTCCGACCACAGTGAGTAGATCTTGTAGTTGACCTTCTCCAGCACACGGTTGTTGTCGGCGTATACCACCACCTGGTTGTAGTTGGCCTCCTCGGTGACCGCGCGCGCCTGCATGGTGTGGTTGAGGATCAACTCGTTGCCGTTCTTGGGCACCGGGAACGGCGAAGCGCCGAAGGCATCCAGGGCATCGTTGCCATCGCTGCTGAGCTTGGCGGTCTGGGCGTTGCGGGCGATGGCCGCTTCGGTCTGTGGGTCGACGCGGAAATCCCGGTGGCTGGGGTAGACCGGCATCTTGAACGAGTTCGGGTAGCGCTTGAACAGCGCCTTCTGGCCATCGGTGAGGTTGGCGGCGTACTGCTCCATGTTCTGGGCGGTGATGACGAACAGCGGCTTTTCGTCGGCATACGGGTCCGGGTAGGGTGTGCCGGGGCCGGCGAACTTCACCAGGGGCGGTGTGCCGCGCCATTTGCCGGTCCAGGCTGGGATGCTGCCGTCGGCGTTGCCGGCACGCTCGGCGCCCATCGGTGTCAGGTCCGGACCCAGGGTCGTGGCGTCAGTGCCACTGACATTGGCCTGCAAGGCCAGGCTGCTGCCGAGCAGGGCGATCGCGAGCGTGGTACGCAACCAGGGATGCTTGAGATCAGACATTTCGGTGATCCTCCGTCAGGGCTTTTAGAAGCGGTACTTGAAGTTGAGCGCGATGTTGTCGCGGTCGGCCCAGGGCGAGTTGTTGGCATTGCCCAGGTACGCGCTGTACAGCGCCTCGACCGTGAAGTTGCCGAGGTAGCGCCAGGTGGTGCCGATGCTGGCGCGGTCGTCGCCCTGGCCGTAGTTGATCGAGCCGGTCAGGGCGCTGTCGTGCTGGGCGGCGGTGCTGAAGTTGATCGGCACCGACATGTCCCAGCCACTGAACACGTCGTTGTAGTCAAGGTTGACCTGCACCGTGTAGCCCCAGGCATCACGGTCGCCCACCAGCGAGTCGGTGCCGGGCAGGGAGAAGCCGGGCGCCAGGGTCAGCGGGTCGGAGGTGTCGTTGTTGAGCACGGTGTTGTAGATCAGCTCGCCGGTCAGGGTGGTGTTGTCGGCGAAGGCGCTGGGGCCGAACACATGGATCGCCGACACCTGTGCCTGCAAGGTCTCGGCCCTGACGGCGCTGGAGAAGCCGTTGTCGACCATCACCGGCTGGCCATCGCGGTAGCTCACTTCCCCGGCCAGGCTGGTGTCGCCCAGCACGGTGGCGAAGCTCACGCCGTACAGGTCGATGTTGTCGAAATAGCGGGCGCGGTAGAAGCCCAGGTCGCTCTGGAAGTCCAGGGTCGGGGTCTTGTCGTGGTAGCGCACGTAGTACAGGCCGAACTCGGTGTTGTTCAGCGAGGCCGCGCTGTAGCGCAGCGCCAGGCCGTACTGGCCGCTGTCGCTGGGCTCGTCGTCCTTCAGGCGCTTGACGAAGCCGCTGGCGTCGCTGTAGCCGCCGCGGTCGATGAAGTCGGTGGTGGAGAAGTAGCTACCCACGCCGAACAGGTCGGTCTTCTCCCACTTGTACTGGTAGTAGGCCTCCACATCCAACTCGTCGGTGAGGCTCAGCTGGCCGAAGACCTGGCCCACCGGCAGCAGCACTTCCTTGACCTCCACACCCGGGGTGGTCGCCTTGGTCGCATCCACCGGGCTCTGCGCGCCGGAGACGCCGGGGTAGAACAGGCTTTCACCCCAGCTCACCACCTGGTCGCCCACGCGCAGGTTCAGGTTGTGCCCGGCCATGTCCCAGGTGCCGTAGGCATAGGCATCGAGCAGGCGCAGGTCGTCGCGATGCTGGTCGATGGTGTCCTTGGAGAAACGGTCGGGGCGGCTGCACACGCCGCTGGCGAAGCAGTTGGAGGTACCGGTGTCGTTGTCGTTGCCACGGTCATAGACGCGGTCATAGAAGCCCGAGGCGCGCATGAACAGGCCATAGTTCTCGCGCCAGTGCAGGTTGGCCTCGGTAAGGAAGCCCACCCGGTCGGTGATCAGGCTGCCCCGGTCGAATGCGTTGTCACCGTCGTTGCCATCGGCGTTGGCCACCAGCTTGTGGTCGCGCTTCTCGGTACGCCAGGCAAGGCTGTAGGTCAGGGTGGTATCCCAGTCCACGCTCAGGTCGTCGCTGGGCTGGAAGGACAAGGCACTGGCCTGCTGGCTGAGGCCGCCGGCCAACAGCAACAGGGAAAGGCGCACGTACGTGTTAAGGGGTTGGGGGGCGATTGTTGTTTTTATCATTGTCGTCCTCATGCGCGGGCATTACCTGCCCGACCGACGTTCCGGTTTTGGGAGGTGGAGCAGGGCCGACTATGGGACGCCGCCCAGGCAGCAACATCGTCCAAGTGGACTACGCGCGGCAGCCCATGACCCGGTAGTCCCATTGGACGATGCTGGGTCACAGGGGGCGCCGGACAATCCCCAGGCCCACGCCCGGCCGCCGTTTCGGCGTGGGCCGTGGTTGTCTGCCCCGAGGGAGGTCCGCATGATCAGGTGGGACGAATGTTGCGATGTGCTGGTGATCGGGTCGGGGGCCGGCGGCATGACCGCCGCCCTACGTGCCCATGACCTGGGCCTCGATACGCTGGTGATCGAGAAGAGCGAGCAGTACGGTGGTACGTCGGCTGTGTCCGGCGGCGGTATCTGGATTCCCGACAACCACCGCATCCGCGTCCTGGGCGGTGAAGACTACCCGGCCGAGGCGGTGGCCTACCTCAAGGCGGCCACTCACGGCGAGATCGACGATGGGCGGATCGAGGCCTATGTCGAGCATGCCAGGCACATGGTCGAGTACCTCGAACGCGACACCCGCGTGCGCTTCGAAGCCCAGGCCCAGTACACCGACTACTACCCCGACCTGCCGGGCGGCAAGCCCGGCTACCGCTCCATGGACCCGCTGCCGTTCGACGCCGCCGCCCTGGGCGAGGAGTTCCTGCGCATGCGCGCGCCATCGCCCGGCACCCTGATGATGGGCCGCATGGCCATGACCATGAAGGAAGCTCGAGTGCTGCTATGCCGCGGCAAGGGCTGGCTGGGCCTGACTGCCAAGGTGCTGTGGCGCTACTGGCGTGACCGGGAAGGGCGCAAGCTGTCGCGGCGTGACCGCTTCCTGACCCTGGGCAACGCCCTGGTCGGTGCCCTGCGCTGCTCCCTGCTCGACCGTGGTGTGCCGCTGTGGCTGAACTGCCCGCTCGAGCAATTGCTGATCGTCGGTGAACGTATCGGCGGTGCCCGCGTGCTGCGTGACGGGCAATGGCTGAACATCAAGGCCCGCCAAGGTGTGATCATCGCCGCCGGCGGGTTCGAGCGTAACCAGGCGATGCGCTCGCAGTACCACCCGCAACCCTCCCAGGCCCAGTGGAGCGCAACGCCACCGTGCAACACCGGCGATGGCATCCGCGCCGCCCAGGCCGTAGGGGCGGGTACGGCACTGATGGGGCACAGCTGGTGGGCGCCTACGGTGCAGGTGCCGGGCGAGGAAAAACAGCGCGCGCTGTTCATCGAGCGCAACCTGCCTGGCTGCATTCTGGTCGATTCGGCCGGCGAGCGTTTCGTCAACGAAGGGGCGCCCTACAGCGACATCGTCTACGCCATGTACCGGCACAATCGCGAAGGCGCCACCAGCGTGCCGTGCTGGCTGGTGTTCGATGCCGACTACCGGCGCAAGTACCCCTGCGGCCCGTTGCTGCCAGGTTATGCCCAACCCGACTGGCGCCTGCCCGAGCACCTGCGCAAGGTGTTGTACAAGGCCGACGATCTCGGTGCCCTGGCGGCGCTGATCGGGGTCGACGGTGCGGGCCTTGGCCGCACCGTGGCGCGCTTCAACGCCATGGCTGCCTGTGGCCGCGACGATGACTTCGGCAAGGGCGAGTCGCTGTTCGACCGCTACTACGGCGACCCCAGCGTGCAACCCAACCCGTGCCTGGCGCCGCTGCACAAGGCGCCGTTCTACGCGGTGCGGGTGGATGCCGGTGACATCGGCACCAAGGGCGGCCTGCTCACCAACGCCCATGCCCAGGTGTTGCACGAGGATGGCAAGCCGATCCTGGGCCTGTATGCCATCGGCAACAGCGCCGCGTCGATGATGGGTCGTACCTACCCTGGGGCCGGTGCCACCTTGGGCCCTGCCATGACCTTTGGTTACCTGGCGGCCGAGCATATCCGTGCCGACAGCCAACAACGCCAGGGGCCATCGACCCTGGCCCTCACCGGGAGGTAAGCATGCAGACAGATACGCCACAGATTGCCCTGGTAACCGGCGCCAGCCGAGGGGTCGGGCGCGGTATCGCCCTGGCCCTGGGCGAGGCCGGCATGACCGTGTATGTCACCGGAAGGCTGCAAGGGCAGGGCGGTTCAACCCTCTATGGCCAGGCGTTGGAAGGCGACCTGCAGGGCACCGCCGCCGCTATCGACGCAGCCGGCGGGCGTGGTATCGCCGTGGCCTGCGATCACGGTGACGATGAGCAGGTCCGCGCGCTGTTCGCGCGCATCGACCGCGAATACGGGAAGCTGGACCTGCTGGTGAACAACGTCGCCCATATCCACGACCAGTTGATCGAGCCGGGCCCGTTCTGGGAAAAGCCCCTGTCGCTGGTGCGCATCCTCGATGTCGGCCTGCGCTCGGCCTATGTCGCCAGCTACCACGCGGCGCCCCTGCTGCTGCGCAGCGGGTGCGCGCTGGTGTGCTTCACCTCGTCGTTCGGTGCCGGCTGCTACATGCACGGTCCGGCCTATGGTGCGCAGAAGGCCGGCAGCGACAAGCTGGCGGCGGACATGGCCATCGACTTCGAAGGGCGAGGGGTCGCCGCGGTGTCGCTGTGGCTGGGCCCGCAACTGACCGAACGCACGCGCATCGCCGGCGAGCAGCATGGCGAGCAGTACCGGGCGTTCCTGGAAAATGCCGAGACGCCGCAGTTCAACGGGCGCGTGATTCATGCCTTGCTCAACGATCCGCAATTGGCCGACTACAGCGGGCAGACGCTGATCACCGCCGAGATCGCCCCGCGCTATGGCATCACCGAGGCGGGCGGGCGTCAGCCGCCATCGCACCGGGCCATGCTGGGTGAGCCACGCCAGCAGCATCCGGCACGGGTTATCTAGCCGGGGCTGCCTTGCAGCCCTTTCGCGGGACAAGGCCGCGCCGACAAGGTATAGCCCGGGCCCGGGAGGAGCGGCCGTGTGCCGCGGAGCGCCCCC
>NZ_JBLUPW010000053.1:0-8188 GCF_048068175.1 Pseudomonas sp. NY15356
ATGCCCCATCGAGGTGATGGGAGAGGTCATGCAAAATGCCATGGCAATGCGGCATGATGCTCCGGCTTCAATTCAATAACCGTGTTGCACTCAGCTCCTGCAACCGCCCTGTTTCCTGGCCAACGATGGGTACTGTAAGCACAGCGGTAACCAGATCCTGACCCAACGCCAAACTCAGCAGGTGAATTCGATCATGGCCACCAGCGGCCTCTATGACGAAGCCGGCAACTTCGCTTATCGGGTAGGGTTGCCTGGCAAGAGTGGTGTAGGTGGGGGGATCGTGGCGATCGTACCGGGCCAGTTTACCGTTTGTGTGTGGTCGCCGGAGTTGAATGCTGCTGGCAACTCCCTTGCCGGGATGGCCGCGCTCGAGTTGCTCAGCTCACGGATTGGGTGGTCGGTGTTCTGATCATCTACGTGAGCGCAATGCCGCCGCCAGGCCTACGGTCAGCACCACCGCCAACACAACCGCGAGGGCAAACGTCGCCGCGATCCCCAGCGTTTCAAGCAAACCCGCCACCGCCAGGTAGAACGCAATAACCCCCACCGCCCCGATGGCGTTCCCGCGGACCATCGCTGCCATCCCTGCGCACCCGCTCTGCACATGGGCGAACACCACCAATGGCCAGGCAATCACCGGAATCGGCGCCAGCATGCCGCTGGCCGCTGGCCCCAGCCAGCTGGCGAAGCCGGTGGTGACCATGAGCAGGGTAGTGGCGGCCACCATGCGCAGGGGGATTTCCCAGTAGCGGTGGCGAGTTTTGGCGAGGATGTCGGGTTTGGGCTCGTGGGCGGTGGCGCGGATCAACCAGGCGATCAGTGCCAGGGAGGCGGCAATCGACAGGTACAGGCTGCCCCAATGGGTGAAGGCGTAGGCGGCCAGGGCGTAGAACACCAGTGCCAGCAGTACGGCCAGGCCGATTTCGGCGCGTCGGGTGGCGTACAGGTAGCAGGTGTAGGTGGCCTGTACCGCGGCCAGGCCGCCCAGGGCGCCGGGGACTGCGTTCAGGGTGAATGCGGTGCCTTGTTCCAGGCACAGGAAGGTCATCACCAGCGCCGAGGTGATCGGCAGGCCTGAAAGCAGGCCGCCCAGCAGCCCGCCCCAGCGCCGGGAGGCGAGCGAGACGGCCCACATCAGCAGCGGTGTGACGATGAGCTTGAGGTAGAGGAGAGTCATTGCATGTAACCGCTGAAGAGGTGGGGAGGTGTGTGAAATCGCCTCGTCATCGCATGCGATGCGTTTTATGGGGCAATATCGCGCTCTGAAGGACGCTTCTCAAATGAATCTTGTGTCGGGTAATTATCGTAGGCCTTCTTGGCTGGCGATGTTTGCCTTTTATAGAATACCGTTGCGGTTCGGACGGGTTTATTAAATGGAATGGGTCGATGGACAAGCAAGTCAAGAAAAGTAATACAGGTTTGGCTACCTTTCGGGAGGACCTGAATCAGATACTGAGCTTGGTGATTAAGCACTGGGCCGCGATCGGGACCATAGGCGCTGTCGCCAGCGGCTTGCTGAGCTTTGGAATATTAATGACCTATTCGAAAGCCATTGGACGTATCGACTTGCTACCGGTGGTGTTCGATAAGAAATTTTCTGCGCTTTTGCCTTGGATGGGATTCGTGGGCTTTGTGTTTTCGCTCTACATGGCGCTTTTCCTGACCACAACGACTATTTATGCGTTGGCTGTTTCGCTCTTCAACCAAACGCCTACGTTGCGCCCTCATATCGCAAGATTGCTGCTCATCCCTGCCACGTTAGGTTCGGTGCTTTTCGTAGGCAGCGTTTTTCAACTACCCGAGTTGGGACATGGTATCGTTGCCGCGACGATCATGGCATGCATGTTGGGCATCATGTTTTTACTGCTATTGTCCAAGCGATTCAGGATGGCCCTGGAAATCGTGACATTGATCAGTGGCCCAGGTGACGTGAAGAAATGGCGTCAGGCTGGGATTTTCGGGATTACCTACTTACTGTTGTGTTTCGCTGCTTTTGCAGCGGTTTACCCAATGGTCATCCTGCTGCATTCTTACACCGGCCAAGACACGCCCGAGGCAGTAAATACTCTAACGATCATCTCGATGGTCACGGTTTTCTTGTTGTTCATTCCAGCACTTATTTTTTTCGTGAGTAAAAAACGTGTGGCCATACGGGTCATCCAGGCCGTTGCCGTCGCCTTGATTGCTACGCTGGCTGTGATCGTGATGTACCCGGGCGCGACCTCGACCATTGTCTACAAGTCGGCAAGCATGATGGGCGTACGAGATACGACTGTTCAACAGTACCGGCTACTGAAGAATTATGATGTGGCCGACTTTGCCACGGCCTCCTGGAGCGTCACCGAGGCAACAAATGGGTTGCCGATTGTGTCGGCGTTCCCATTGTTCTCACTCGGTGATGTCCTATTGTTATGCCCTGGTCGGTTGGCAGACACCCGGTTGGGTGATTGGCCGGAGCGTTCACGGGCATGCATCCTCACCCAGAGCAGCGATGTAGTAAAACTGCCGGAGGCTGTTGTAATAAAAGGCGGAACCAAAGGGCAGTCAGCCGATGATGCTTAAGTGGTGAATGATTGGGGCATTGCCAATTATCTAATGGCACACTGAATGTCTCAGCCCAGCGAGGCCACGCTATTGAGCAGGGTCTTCACCAGCTGCGCCTGCCGCGTGGCGCCGGTCTTGGCGAACACCCCGCGCAAGTGCGCCCGTACGGTGTTGCGCGACACGTTCAGCGCTTCGGCCGTCTCGTCCAGGGTCTGCCCATCCATCACCAACATCGCCACCTCCGTCTCGGTGGGCGTCAGCTGGAACAGGCTGCGCAGCAGGTGGCGCGAGGCCTGGGGCGAGTCTGCGGGGTCGCGGATGAACAGCGCCACCGCTGGCCGTCGTGCGCCTTTGCGGGCCTGGTAGTTCAGGGGGATGGGGCGTAGCAGCAGGTTCAGCGGCATTTCCCCGCTCGGGCGGGACAAGGTGAGCACTTCCAGCTCGTCCAGCCCGCGCTGACGGTGCCTAAGGACGGTCTGGATGGATTGCTGCAACGCGCGGTTCTCATGGTTGACGAAGGCGCACAGCTTCTCTTGCTTGCACACCAGCCCATCGCCACTGACGAACAGGCGCTGTGCCGCGCTGTTGCAGCGCAGGGTTCGGCCGTTCTCGTCGAGGATCACCGTACCGACCATCAGCCGGTCGATGGTCGCGGCGTACAGCTGGCGTTCGGAGTCGAGCTGGTCGACCGCCGAATGCAGGTCCACGGCCTGTTGCAGGTGCGGCAGCAGCAGGCGGACCAGGGCAATCTCGTCGGCCTCGAAGTCGTGGCTGGTATGGCCGCGGCTGGCGAACAGGGCGCAGTGCATGCCGGCGGTGGTGACCATGTTGGCCACCAGCACATGGCGCAGGTCCAGCGGTTGCAGGTAGTTGCGGTAGAAGTCGTGGGCCAGCCAGGGCTCGGTGCCGAGCATCTGGTCGGCGGTGGCCACCTTGTCGGCGGGCCATTCGAGGAACGGGCAGATCGAATAGTAGTACTCGCTGTAGGACGGCTCGCCGGGCAGCAGCGCGCCGTGTACCGAGGCGTTGACGATCAGGCCGGGGCGTTCGTGTTCTGGGTTGCGCAGCACCAGGGTGATGAAGCTCGCGTCCAGGCGTTGGCGCAGCTGCTCCAGGAAGCTGGCCCAGGGTGTGGCTTCCAACGGGCCCTGGTAGGCCAGGGTGAGCAGGGCGCTGAGGGCTTCGGTGGCGATGGGGGCTGGGTGGTGGGCGGTCATGCTGCGCCTCGTGGGTGAGGGGTGGGGGCAGTATTGATGCGAGAAGGGCTGGGTAAATCGTCTGTTCGGACTAGCAAGAGCCAAGCTGCGGGCTTTGTCATGCAGCATGAAACTTGCGTTGGTCCAATCGCCGGCAAGCCGGCTCCCACCCCGTTCGTGCATGCAGCACCTTGTGGGAGCCGGCTTGCCGGCGATAGGGCCTGTTCTGGCTTTGCTCAAAGGCGCAGCAACGCCTCGACGATCCGCTCGGCCGCCGCCTCCGCCGTCTCCCTCTGGGTATCGATATGCAGCTCTGGATTCACCGGCGGCTCGTACGGCGAGTCGATCCCGGTGAAGTTCTTCAGCTCACCCCGGCGGGCCTTCTGGTACAACCCCTTGGGGTCGCGCTGCTCGGCCAGGGCCAACGGCGCGTCGATGAAAATCTCCAGGAAGTTGCCTTCCCCGGCCAAGCTCCGGGCCATGTCGCGTTCGGCGCGGAACGGCGAGATGAACGAGACCAGGGTGATCAAACCGGCATCGAGCATCAGCCTGGCCACTTCGGCCACGCGGCGGATGTTCTCCACCCGGTCGGCCTCGGTGAAGCCTAGGTCGCGGTTCAGGCCGTGACGCACGTTGTCGCCATCGAGCAGGTAGGTGTGCTTGCCCAGCGCATGCAGCTTGCGCTCCACCAGGTTGGCGATGGTCGACTTGCCGGCGCCCGAGAGGCCGGTGAACCACAGCACCCGCGGAGCCTGGCCCTTGAGCACGGCGTGGGCCTCGCGGTTGACGTCGATGGCCTGCCAATGCACGTTCTGCGCCCGGCGTAGGGCGAAGTGCAGCATGCCGGCGCCGACGGTGCGGTTGCTCAGGCGGTCGATGACGATGAAACCGCCGGTGTCGCGGTTGTCGGTATAGGCATCGAAGGCGATCGGGCGGTCCAGGTTCAGGTTGCATACGCCGATGCCGTTGAGCTCGAGGGTCTTGGCGGCGAGTTGGTCGAGGCTGTTCACGTCCACGCGGTGCTTGAGGTTGGCGCAGCTCATGCCTACGGTGCGGCAGCCGATCTTCATCAGGTACGGGCGTCCGGGCAGCAACGGCTCTTCGTCCATCCACACCAAAGTGGCTTCGAACTGGTCGGCCACTGCGGGCGGGGCGTCGGCCAGGGCGATCAGGTCGCCGCGGCTGATGTCGATCTCGTCCTTGAGCACCAAGGTCACGGCCTGGCCGCACTCGGCGCGCTGCTGCGGGCCGCTGGCGCCGAGAATGTCGGTGACTTCGCTCTGCTGGCCCGAGGGCAGCACACGGATGCGTTCGCCGACGCTGATGCTGCCGGCGGCGATGTTGCCCGAGTAGCCACGAAAGTCCAGATTGGGGCGGTTGACCCACTGCACCGGCAGGCGGAACGCCGCCTGGCTGGCGTGGGCCTGCTCCAGCGGCACGTCTTCCAGGTAGGCGAGCAGGCTCGGGCCTGTGTACCAAGGGGTGTTGGGGCTGGCGCTGAGCATGTTGTCGCCGCGTAGCGCAGAGAGTGGAATGCACTGGATGTCGTCCAGGCCGATCTGCGCGGCGAAGGCACGGTAGTCGGCCTCGATGCGCTGGAACACCTCCTGCGAGTAGCCCATCAGGTCGAGCTTGTTGACCGCCAGCACCACCTTGCGGATCCCCAGCAGCGACACCAGGTAACTGTGCCGGCGGGTCTGGGTCAGCAGGCCTTGGCGGGCGTCTACCAGGATCACCGCCAAATCGGCGGTGGAGGCGCCGGTGACCATGTTGCGGGTGTACTGTTCGTGGCCGGGCGTATCGGCAACGATGAACTTGCGTTTCTCCGTGGCGAAGAAACGGTACGCCACGTCGATGGTAATGCCTTGCTCGCGCTCGGCGGCCAGGCCGTCCACCAACAGGGCGAAGTCCAGGTCCTCGCCTTGGGTGCCGAGTTTTTTCGAGTCGGCTTCGAGCTGGCCGAGCTGGTCTTCGAACAGCACCTTGGACTCGTACAACAGGCGCCCGATCAAGGTGCTCTTGCCGTCGTCGACGCTGCCGCAGGTGATGAAGCGCAGCAGCTGTTTGTGCTGTTGTGCCTGCAGGTACGCGGTCAGGTCGTCGTGCCGGGCGTGGGTGATCGCGTTCATCAGAAGTACCCCTCTTGTTTCTTCTTCTCCATGGAGCCGGCCGAGTCGCTGTCGATCAGCCGGCCCTGGCGTTCCGAGGTGCGGCTGACCAGCATCTCGCCGATGATCGCCGGCAGGTCGTCGGCGTCGCTGTCGATGGCGCCGGTGAGCGGGTAGCAGCCCAGGGTGCGGAAGCGCACCTTGCGCATCTCGGGGGTTTCGCCGTCACGCAGCGGCAGGCGCTGGTCGTCGACCATGATCAGGGTGCCGTCGCGCTCCACCACCGGGCGCTCCTTGGCGAAGTACAGGGGCACGATAGGGATCTGCTCCAGGTAGATGTATTGCCAGATGTCCAGCTCGGTCCAGTTCGACAGCGGAAACACCCGCAGGCTCTCGCCCTTGCGCTTGCGCGTGTTGTACAGGCGCCACAGCTCCGGGCGCTGTTGCTTGGGGTCCCAGCGGTGCTGTTCGGAGCGCAGGGAGAACACGCGCTCCTTGGCACGGGATTTTTCCTCGTCGCGGCGGGCACCGCCGAAGGCGGCATCGAAGCCGTATTTGTCCAGCGCCTGCTTCAGGCCCTGGGTCTTCCACACGTCGGTGTGCAGGGCCGAACCGTGGGTGAAGGGGTCGATGGCTTTTTCCACACCTTCGGGGTTGATGTGCACCAGCAGCTCCAGGCCCAGGCGCTCGGCGGTCTGGTCGCGGAAGGCGATCATCTCGCGGAATTTCCAGGTGGTGTCCACGTGCAGCAGGGGGAAGGGCGGCTTGCCCGGGGCGAAGGCCTTCATCGCCAGGTGCAGCATCACCGCGCTGTCCTTGCCGATGGAATAGAGCATCACCGGGTGCTCACACTCGGCCACCACTTCGCGGATGATCTGGATGCTCTCGGCCTCCAGCCATTGCAGATGAGTCAACATCGGATACCTCCTCGTGATCTTCCGGGTACGGGCCCGGTTGACGCCAAGGTAGGCAATGCACCACCGGCGCCTCTTCGTCTGCTCGGACGAAGTGCGGCGGTGGTGCCAACATCAGGCCGCGGTGGCGTGCAGCGACTCGGCACGGGCCTTCACGGCCAGGGCCACGGCATCGAAGCCCTGCTTGACCCACGCCCCATGGTTGGCCATGACCGCGTCGGCGGTGGGGCCGAGGAACTGGTCGGTGGTGTGGTAGCGGCAGCTGTTTGGGCCGGTGCGTTCGATCAGTTGTTCGCGGCGGGCCGCGTCCGGGTTGCTGGCGCTCGAGCGCATTTCCCAGGCGAGCAGGCGGTGTGGCTCGAAGTCCACCAGGTACTCGACCACATGCAGCAGCTCACCGGGCGCGGCCGGGTTGGGCAGGAACAGGTTGACCGGCTCGCCCAGGCGCAGGGTGGATTCGACCTTGACCGTGTAGGGGTTCCACTGCGGGTAGTTAGGCAGGTCGACCAGGATCGACCAGACCAGCTCGGCGGGGGCGGCGATGTCCACGGTGACGGAGCGAACCAGGTTCTTGTCGGTTGTCATCGATGATTCCTCGTAGGGTGGCCCCACGCCGAGGCGTGGCGCAGGGGAGCCGTGTGGCCCAACGAGGCATCGTGGTCGGTTGGCGCTTTGGGTTCTTCGTCCGTTTGGATAAGGGGAGTATTGGGTTGGTCGTCTGGGTGTTAGTACTTTTTACTTCCTGCTTGTAAGTAAGTGGCAGAACTTTTTACTTGAGGTGTGAGAAGTTTTTTGGGGCGGTAATTATCGCTGTTTGATTTATATGCTTCCTACGCGGCTCGCTGTTTTTGGCGTGCTGCGCCGGCTTTGTTGTTTGTGAATTACTAGCGGCGCAGGAAATAGTCATTAACAGGAGTTGCTTTCCATGTTGTCTTTTCGTAATACTCCGTCCGTCACGGTTGTCGATAATCGTGGCTTGGTTGTACGCACTATCGATTATTACCGTCAGCCAGATAAACCTGAGGTGACGGACGAACGTATCACCCATCACCAACACGACGTCCGAGGCGTCCTGGCACGCAGTGCCGACCCTCGGCTGGCCGCTGCTGGCCGGGCGAACTTCACCTACCTGACGGACCTCGCCGGGACGGCCTTGCGCACCCGCAGTGTCGATGCGGGCACTTCGATAACCCTCAGGGATGCCGCCGGGCGCCCTTTCATGGAGGTGGCTCAGATTGCTACCGACGAAGAGGGTAACGACGACCTGAGCCAGGCGGTTACCCGTACCTGGCAGTACGAGGCCCCGTCCCAGGCTGGCCGACCGCTGGGCGTGACGGAGCAGGTGGCCGACAGCGAGGCGCGGATTGCCGAGCGGTTCGTCTGGGCACCGGTTACGCAACAGGCACGGGACCATAATCTGCTCGGG
>NZ_JBLUPW010000054.1:0-7791 GCF_048068175.1 Pseudomonas sp. NY15356
CCATCTGCGCTATCGCTTCACCGATCATTTGACCAGCGTGGGAGGGGAGACAGACGAGTCGGGCACACTCATTTCCCGAGAGGAATACGCGCCCTATGGCGGTACGGTGGGGCGTGACGAGGCCGCCGAGGAAGCCAGTAACCTGACCCAACGGACGATGCGCTATTCAGGCAAGGAGCAGGATGCGACGGGGTTGTATTACTACGGCTGGCGCTATTACCAGACAGAGTTGGGGCGCTGGTTGAGTGCCGACCCGGGTGGGCTCATTGATGGGGTGAATCTATTCCAGATGTGCCAAAACTGTCCTGTTAACAGAAGGGATCTGGATGGCCGTATGTCTCCTCCACCCCCTCCACCCCCTTCACCCCCTCCGCGGCGACCGACTCGTCGTGATGTAGGCTCTGTACGAAAAGAGATGTTAGCTTCTCGACCTACCATGGCGCCTGTGCCATCAGGAACAACAGGGAAAAGTGAAACGGAAGTCTTGCGTTTCAATGATGATGAAATATTACGCCTTGCTGATCATGGAGATATCACGGTTGATAGTCTCGCTGGGGCGACAGAGATCAAGGTCTATGATACCAGTCATGAAACACGACTGGTTCGGCTGGACGGCAAAGTGGTCGTGCACAAGAAGCTTATGGATTTTGCCATGGAAGGCGCAACTGGTGCAGAAGAGCGTACCTTTGCTAAGCGGGAGTTTTTCTCGTGGAAGTTTAGCGATACACTGCGCATGAATATCGTTCCGCCCGTTGCATTGGTGGTGGGAGATCCCACTCAGATAGTGGTTGAATATATAAATGGCGCTCAGCAGCCGGAGGGGTATAAGAGGCAAGATACGCCTCTCTATATATTTGACTATCTGTTGGCTATGCGTGACAGACGGAATGATGGCGGCAATGTATTGCGCGGTGAAGATAAAAAACTTTACGCCATCGATCATGAGTCTACGCTAATGGCCGGCTATGTGCCTTCTTCAGAGGAAGAGGTACATCAGGGCAGCATTACACGTCATCATCTGGATGTGTTTTTTGAATCGGCTGATTGGGGCATTTTTGATGAAACCGATTGGTCGGCTTTTTGGGATGAGCATGGTCCGCAAGAACTGAACAGCGACCAAGCAAAAAAGGAGTTTCTGATGCGGATAGCATTTGTCAAAAGCAAAATGATATAAAGGCCGTTATCAATATGATTTTGGATGAAATTTATTGGGTGACGAATAGCCCTTTGGCGGCGCCATTGGGCCGAGGCAGTTGAGTACCCCACTGGCGCTGCAGCGGGCTCAACCCAGCGCCAGGCTCAGTACCAACGGCAGGGTGACGGCCGCGCTGATGGTCTGCAAGGCGATGATGGTGGCCATCAGCGGGGCGTTGCCGCCCATCTGACGGGCCATCACATAGGATGACGAGGCGGTCGGCAGGGCCTGGAACATGACCGCTACCACCGCGGCCTGGCCGCTCAGCCCGAGCAGGCGGCACAGGCCCCAGGTGGCCAGCGGCATCACCAGGAACTTGAAGGCCGAGGCGGCCATCACCGGCCGTACCTGATGGCCCAGCTGCGCCCCGCCCAGGGCGGCGCCTACGCACAGAAGCCCCAAGGGCAGGGCGGCCTGGCCGAGGGCCTTCACGGTGGGCTCTATGCCCGTTGGCAGGCCCAGGCCGGTCACGCGCAGCAACAGCCCGCCGGCGCAGCCGATGATCAAGGGGTTGGCAAAGATCGCTCGCAATACCGTCAGTGGCGAACTGTGACGGGCACTGAAGCGGGCGAACACCAGCACGCAGAGCAAATTGACCAACGGCACGATCGCGGCATTGGCCACCGCCGCCAGGGCGATGCCCGCGCTGCCGTAGATACCGGCAGCCAGCGTGGCCCCGATGTAGTTGTTGAAACGCACGCCACCCTGGAACACCGAGGTGAAGTCGGCGCCGTCATGGTTCGCCGCGCTCTGGTAGAGCACCAGCAACACGCCGCCTAGCAAGGTCGAGAGCATCAACACCCCGACCATGCCCCAGATCGGCACGCCATCGAGGTTGGCGGTGGCCAGGCCGTGGAGGAACAGCGAGGGCAGCAGGATGTAGTAGCTCAGGCGTTCGGCGCCTGGCCAAAAGGTTTCGGCAAGGAAGCCACGCATCCGCAACACGGTGCCCAGCGTGATCAGCAGGATGATGGGGAGCAAGGTGGTGAGCAGCAGGTGGAGCATCGTGGGCGGTCCGTCGTCGGGTACCGGCATAGCCTAGCGGCGGCAGCCAGCAGAAAAAAACGTTGTTTTCTGCAGTGACTGTTGAGGAAAAATGCATGTTCGGTGTAGCTCCCACCGCGGGACAAGTCGGATCGCTGTCCCACGATGGCGGTAACGCTTTCGATCAGGCTATCGGCACCCCAGGCCCTTTCACCCGCTGCAACTCCAACCCATCGAGCAGCGCCTCTACCAGCGCTTTGCTGGCATCCAACGCATGGTCGTTACCCAGCAACAGGTCATGGCATGTCCCGTTGGCCAGCTGCAAGGCTTTGGGAAGCGTTTCAAGGCTTGTGCATGTCCAGATACATTTGCGGGGCTGCCATGGGGCCTGGCTTTAGTTCGGAGGTGGGTATGAGATCGAGCGCCGCCCGCGCGGCGCATCGCGAGCTGCGCTCGCTCCACGTTTGTTTACGGCTAGTAATGCCTGTGGTAGGCGCGCGCGACCGCCTGGTTCGTACGCCGCGAGCTTGCATCAGGCGCCAAGGCGTCCGCGCGAAAATTCCACAGGATGAACTGGCCCGAAACAAACGTAGGAGCGAGCGCAGCTCGCGATGCGCCGCCTGCGCGGCGCTCGATCTTACAGCCGCCGCAGCGACTGCGCCATACGCGCCCTCACGCCTCCAACGCCATTTTCAACACCGCACTCAAATGCCGCCGCTGGCTCTTCTCATGTTCCAGCAGCACCACTCTGCGCACCAGCTGTGGCTCGCCGAACGGCAAGCTTATAGCCGGCGGCAATCGCTCCAGATCATCATCGGCCATGGGAATGATCGCCACTCCCAACCCCAAGGCGGCCATGCGCGCCAGGGCTTCCTGGCTGTCGAGCTCCATCTGCTCGCTGACCTGCAAACGCTGCCGGCGCAACTCCTGTTCAATCTGTCGCCCTGCCCAGGCACGCTTGTCGAAGCGCAGGAACGGCTGGCTGGCCAGCAGTTGCGTCAGGCTTTGGCCCGCAAGCTCGGGGCTGGCGATGGCCCAGAAACGGTCCTCGAACAACGGCGTGTAGTGCAGGCTTTGGGGGTAGGGCGGCACCGGTTCGGTGGTGATCGCTGCGTCGAGCTCGCCATCCTCGACCCGGCGCGCCAGTTCCGCCGACATGCCGGAAAACACGCTGATGTGCAGCTCGGGATGATTGGCCTTGATCCACACCAGCGCCTTGGGCAGGCGCCGGGCCAACACAGTATGGATCACACCGATGCGCAGCCGCCCGCGCAAGCTGGGGCCGCAGGCCAAGGTGTCGGCCAGCTCGTCATAGGCGGCGAGGATACTCTCGGCACGCGCCACGGCCAGTTGCCCCGCCTCGGTCAACACCACCTGGCGACGGCTACGGTCGAACAGGGCGACCTGCAGCTCGTCTTCCAGGGTCTTGATGTGCAGGCTGACCGCCGAGGGCGTGAGGCTGAGCACGTCAGCGGCACGGGCGAAGGTGCCGTGGCGGGCAATGGTCACCAGGGTGCGCAGGGCTTTGAGGGACACGCGGGTGGCTCCGGGGGCGGCGATGGGGCGCACGTTACAGGCCGAGAGCTGTGTGCGGCAAGCCATCTGTCAGCGGGCATGTGACGCCAGGCCGTTTGGGTCTGGCCCTTATGCATCGCGCGAGTTGTCTCGAAGCGTCAAGGAAAAACGCTACTCACCAACGCCGTTGTGCCGATAGGCAACTCGCAGCCTTGGCAGTCTTTTTATCGTTTCACCTTGCTTAGGATTCTCGCACACCGTACAGGACGGCCGGCATGGCGTCCTGATGTCGTGGGTGTTGCCCACTGAAAGCCCTAGGGGGTATTTGCCGAGGAGATTGCCGATGCCTGATATCCCACAGGTTTTGCATCGAAACACGCCAACCGTTGCGGTTGTCGACAATCGTGGTTTGGTGGTACGTACTGTCGCTTATTGCCGTCAGCCAGATAAACCTGAGGTGACGGACGAACGTATCACCCATCACCAACACGACGCCCGAGGCGTCCTGGCACGCAGTGCCGACCCCCGGCTGGCGGTGGCTGGCCGGGCAAATTTCATCTACCTGGCGGACCTCGCCGGGACGGCCTTGCGCACCCGCAGTGTCGATGCGGGCACTTCGATAACCCTCAGGGATGTCGCCGGGCGCCCTTTCATGGAGGTGGCTCAGATTGCTACCGACGAAGACGGTAGCGACGACCTGAGCCTCGCAGTCACCCGTACCTGGCAGTACGAGGCCCCGTCCCAGGCCGGCCGACCGCTGGGCGTGACGGAGCAGGTGGCCGACAGCGAGGCGCGGATTGCCGAGCGGTTCGTCTGGGCACCGGTTACGCAACAGGCACGGGACCATAATCTGCTCGGGCAGGTGACCCGCCATTACGACCCGGCGGGGCTGGTGCAGGCGAACAGCGTTGCCCTGACGGGTGTGCCGATCGCAACGACCCGGCAGCTGCTCAAGGATGCCGACCATCCTGATATCGCCGCCGACTGGCAGGGCGAAGAGGCGGCGGAATGGGACACCCGACTGGCCCCCGAGGCCTATACGACCCAGACCACGGCAGACGCCACGGGCGTGATGCTGACGACCCTGGATGCCGCAGGCAACCTGCAACGGGTGGCCTACGACGTGGCCGGCCAGCTCAGTGGCAGCTGGTTGACGATCGCGGGCAAGGCCGAGCAGGTCATCGTCCAGTCCGTAAGTTATTCCGCCGCCGGGCAGAAGCTGCGCGAGGTGCATGGCAACGGTGTGGTGACCACCTATACCTACGAGTCCGACACCCAGCGCCTGTCGTCGATCAAGACCGAGCGCCAGGGCACTGGCGCGAAGGTGCTGCAGGACCTGCGCTATGCCTACGACCCGGTGGGCAACGTGCTGAAGATCCGCAACGACGCCGAGGCCACCCGCTTCTGGCGCAACCAGAAAGTGGTGCCGGAAAACACCTACAGCTACGACAGCCTCTACCAACTGGCCAGTGCCACGGGCCGCGAAATGGCCAACGCCGGCCAACCAGGCGGCCACCTCCCGCACGTCACCCCCTTCGACAGCACCACCTACACCCCATACACCCGCACGTACCGCTACGACACCGCAGGCAACCTGCTGCAGATCCGCCACAGCGCCCCTGCCACGAACCACAACTACACCACCGACCTCACCGTCAGCGACCATAGCAACCGGGCCGTGTTGAGCACCCTGACGAAGGACCCGTCGGCTGTCGAGGCGCTGTTCACCCCAGGCGGGCAGCAGGCCGTGCTGTTGCCGGGGCAACCACTGGCCTGGACTTCGAGAGCCGAACTCGAGCAGGTCGTGTCGGTGAAGCGCGAAGGTGCTACGGACGACCGCGAAAGCTACCGCTATGACAGCCGTAGCCAGCGGGTGCTGAAAGCCAGCACCCAGCGAACAGCCAGCAGCACCCAGGCCCAGCGGGTGATCTACCTGCCAGGGCTGGAGCTGCGTACCCACACCCATGGCGGCACGCTCACCCAAGACTTGCAGGTGATGGCGGTCGGGCAGGCCGGTCGTGCGCAAGTGCGGGTACTGCACTGGGCGGCAGGAAAACCCGACGACCTACCGAACGACCAACTGCGCTACAGCTACGACAACCTGCTGGGCAGCAGCGCGCTGGAAGTCGATGGTGCCGGTAACTTGATCAGCCAGGAAGAGTACTACCCCTTTGGCGGCACGGCGGTATGGGTTGCGCGTAATGAAATTGAGGCGAGTTACAAGACCGTGCGCTATTCAGGCAAGGAGCGCGATGCCACGGGGCTGTATTACTACGGGTATCGCTATTACCAGCCTTGGGCGGGGCGCTGGTTGAGTGCAGACCCGGCCGGTACGGTGGACGGGTTGAATCTGTTCAGCATGGTTGGAAACAATCCCGTTAGCTACGTGGATAAAAATGGCCTTAATAGAGAATCTGCAGCAGAGCGTGCGGACGCCAGCTTTTTGCGAATGCGAAAAGGAACATTGCTGCGTAAGCCTAATGGAGAAGAACACGATATAAAGGCGCTGGCGTTGAATAATCACCATGTGTTGCAGGATATGGAGTTCAATGCCTTGGAACTAGGATTTATCGAGGCATTTGCGGCACAGACGTTCTATGCCGTGCATGCGACTGATGCAGAGTTGGATGGGGCTGATGGTTTACACATCTATTCGAGGCGCTATCTACAGGACCAACGTATTCCATTCAATGAAAGTCACTCTGATGCTTTGGATGTTGAAGGGCTGGCCAATGACGACTACGTCTTCTTCTCATTGGAGATCGGATCGGAGCCATCCAAATCGGTAAGTAGATTTGGTAAGACATTTTATAGAATCCCTTTGGAACACGATGCCTTCACGTATGCTTCGATTTCTATCGTGGATCAGATAGAGCTCGAATACCCTGTGCCAAGAATACCGTGGATTTCCGAGAGTAGCAGAGTTGAGCTGCGCTTACGGTCGCTCCCTCAGAGAACAGAGACGTTCTACCACGGCCGCTTTATGTCGATTATGTCCTTGGGAAGGCAAATTGCGCTTGCGACGCGTTGGATGACCAGCCTGAAAAATAAAGTGGCCATCTTAAATGAGCGAGTGCCGGAAAAGCTCAATGTCATAATGAACCAGCTGTTCCGGCCGGAAGTTAGAGTGCCTAGAGAAGTCAAGGTCGGGACAGGGCAATATTCAGTGCATCGCAGTACGTAAAGGCTGCTGGGTCAAACGGAGTGCATGCCTTACCCACGGCCCAGCGCCCCCACCACCCGCCCGACACTGGCCTTCAAACCACCAATGGCATCCTCCGGATCGCTGTCGATCACCAACAGCCGGGCGCCACCGGCCGCGACCGCCGCGGCCACCGTCGGCTCCGGCTGGCGATGATGGAGCACCAGCGCGACGTCCTGGGCCTTGCGGAGGCGTCGATGGCGTGCACGTTACAGGCCCAGGATCGAGGCCGCTTGAGGTTGGGGCCTTGCATTGCGCGAATTGTCTCGAAGTGTCAAGGAAAAACGCTATTCGTCAACTCTGTTGTGCCGACAGACAACTCGCAGCCTTGCCAGTCTTTTTATCCTGTCACCTTGATTAGGATCCTCGCACACCGTACAGGACGGCCGGCATGGCGTCCTGATGTCGTGGGTGCTGCCCACTGAAAGCCCTATGGGGTATTTGCCGAGGAGATTGCCGATGCCTGACATCCCACAGGTTTTGCATCAGAACACGCCAACCGTCACGGTTGTCGATAATCGTGGCTTGGTTGTACGCACTATCGATTATTACCGTCAGCCAGATAAACCTGAGGTGACGGACGAACGTATCACCCATCACCAACACGACGCCCGAGGCGTCCTGGCACGCAGTGCCGACCCCCGGCTGGCGGTGGCTGGCCGGGCAAATTTCATCTACCTGGCGGACCTCGCCGGGACGGCCTTGCGCACCCGCAGTGTCGATGCGGGCACTTCGATAACCCTCAGGGATGTCGCCGGGCGCCCTTTCATGGAGGTGGCTCAGATTGCTACCGACGAAGACGGTAGCGACGACCTGAGCCTCGCAGTCACCCGTACCTGGCAGTACGAGGCCCCGTCCCAGGCCGGCCGACCGCTGGGCGTGACGGAGCAGGTGG
>NZ_JBLUPW010000055.1:0-7015 GCF_048068175.1 Pseudomonas sp. NY15356
GGAGCGTGATGACCTGCACCGCGAGGTGTATCGGACCCAGGGCAAGCTCACCAGTTGCTTCGGTTATGACGCAATGGGGCGCAAGGCCTGGCAATTCGCCTCGACCTTGCCAGCCGACAAGCTCTCGCAGGTGCATAACACCGGTATCAATACCTCGCTGCTGGTGGAGCATGCCTACAACCCGATCCACCGCCGTTACCAGTACGATCCTGCAGGCGAACTGGTACGTACCCTCGACAAGCTGCGAGGCGAAATCAAGTATGAGTACGAAGCTAACGGACAACTCCGCAGCCGCGATACCGGCTCGCTGATTGGGAGCGAAGAGTTTCGTTACGACGCGGCGGCGAACCGATTGGACTTCAATGCGCGGCAGTTTGACAAGGTCAGGGACAACCGGATCAAGCAGTGGCGAGATCAGGAGTACAGTTACGACCCCTGGGGTAACCTGATCGAGAAGCGCTCGGGGCACAGCAAGCTGCAGACCTTTGCCTATGACTGCGAGAACCGGTTGGTTCGGGCGGAAACAGTGGTCAATGGCAAGCTGGAGAGCCGAGGCGAGTATCGTTACGACAGCCTGGGGCGGCGAATAGCCAAGCAGGCGGAAATCAACGGTGAAGTCGAACAGAAGCGCTTCCTCTGGCAAGGGCTACGGATGCTGCGTGAGGAGACGCCGGGGCAGAGCATTTTGTATTTCTATGAGCCGGGGAGTTACGCGCCCTTGGCACGTGTCGATCAAGTCGAAGGGGAAGGGCAGAAGGTCTACTACTTCCATACTGATCAGATCGGCACGCCACTGGAGCTGACGGATAGCGAAGGTGAGATCGTTTGGCAGTTGACGTATCGATCATGGGGGGAGATTGAGCAATTCGCCGTCAATAAGCTTGAGCAGAATCTGCGCTTCCAAGGTCAGTACTTTGATAATGAAACAGGGCTGCACTACAACACGTTCCGATACTATGATCCTGAGATTGGCCGCTTCATCAGCCATGACCCTATCGGCCTGCTAGGTGGATTTAATCTTTATCGCTATGTCTCCAGTCCCGTCACCGGGATTGACCCGTGGGGTTGGTGCGAGAGTAAGGGAATGGGAGTAAGCAAATCTGGACACCATGTGCCCTCAGTGCGAAAGTCAAAAGGTCGGCCTTTCGCAGTGTCAAGATCAGATAAAACACGGCCAACACTGTTCCCGAAAGGTGAAAATCCGGAGCATGAGCATTGGTTGTTACATGAGGCAGAAAGAGGGCCTATTGGACCTCGGCAGGGGGACTTTCCTGGTACGGATGACCAGCTCTTTGCTGCGTATCGTGAAGCATATAAGGACCTGGATCATATAAAAGTTGACGTCGTTTCTCCAAACGGAACCCATGTGCTAGGTGAGAATGTAACCCCGCGTGTCGCGGTTGATTTGATTGAGAATTGGCTTAAGGAGAGTGGGTTGAGATGAGTAAGAATTCGCTGGATGTAGTTAGGGAAACAGTTCGGAAAGATGGCTTTTTTGAAGTCGTTGTAGCTAGCGTAAGTGACTGGGATGAAGCCTTGGATCGTCGGGATGGCGCCGTATTTGACAAGGCTTGGTCGAGTGCTTTTGAAAAGTTAAAAACTCTTGAGTATTTATCTGCTGAGGATAAGGTGGCTGTGAATGAGATTCGAGAGTTTGTTTTTAAGAAAGTGTATTCCTTGACTGCCAGTTCCGAAATTGCTGGTTATATCTCAGATGATATGGGGTTGGTGGCAGACTCGTATTTAAAGTCATGTGATATTGAGTGGGTAAAAAAACTATTTGAGACTTATCGCAGCGGGCGGTTTCCTAATTAGTGGCGAACACTCAGGTTCAGCGCTTCCCAGCTGTTCGAATAAGAGCGTCTACTACCGTTACGACGGGCGTCAGGATCTGATTGCGATGGCCGATGCGCTGAACCAGACCACCTCCTTGGAGCCGGACGGGGGGCTGCGCATAAGCCATCCGGACGGGACCCAGGAAATCTTCACCTACAACGCCTTCGGGCAGGTGCTCAGCCACACCGACGGAAAAGGGATAGACCACCCGCCTGCTAACACGGCACAGCCTCTTGGTGGAAGAGTTATTAAACCATCCAATGGTACAGCAGCTAAGCTAAAACTCGACACCAAAAGTGCGCGAAGCAAGTTATAGGCCGAAAAAGGCGCTGTGCATGAGGCAGTATTAATGTGCTTAAGTATCGGTGAGCTATGAGTTCTGAAAATCGCGTAAATTTCGAATCTGAATTGTTAAAAGAGCTAAAGGCTATCGCTTCGCAGTTTGAAGGTGTTGCGGCGTCAAAAAATAAATTGAAATTCAAATATAACAAAAAAGTCGTAGCTGAACTATTTCTGGAGCATTTAGCTCGCGTGGATTCTTATGTGTTGGGTGGGATAGTCTACGGCGGGGCAATATTTGAATGTGCCTCAGGCTTCAATCCGCCCTATAAAAGCAATTTATTTAACGAGGGGTGTTTTTCTTTTATATCATCTGGCGAGCAGGTCAAACGTTTCGGAAGCGCTCCTGGAGGCTCGGTAAAAACACCAGACTTAGCTTCGGCTAAAGAAACGTGCGCACATATTGGGCAGGTGCTAAAGGAATTTTATATTCCTAAAGTTTTGGCTTGTATAACTCCAACAAAACAAACTATAGGTGACGTGTTGGATTCGCCGGATAACTATGCTTATCCTGCAGTATTTATCCATTGCGCGGCAAAGCTAGGTGCGGAATTTACTGACAAGGCCCAATACGACAATGTGATCAATTCAAGAAAAATCATCAAAGATAAGTCGTTCGATGAGCCGCTGATCTCAGTTCTAAGGTGACTTGGCGGGAGCCTTTTTTGTGTCTTGAGGTTAGGTTTTTAAGTGCCCAACTTGTTCTTGCTGATGTTCGGACTTGCTTAGGGGGGCAAGTAGATCTTTAAAAAATATCTATTCTAAGAGAGGGCGCAGCCCCTCTTAATTTAAATCTGATCTGCAAATGCCGCTGGCAAATCTAGGGCGGTAAACCGCGCGTGATCGAGCACTCTATTTTGAGTCCTTGAAAAGATGGCCGATGATTGAGGGGATACGGTATTGGATCGACTTGTTACTTGTTCTTAATGGTGTAGCTTGTTTTATGATTTGGAGACTAGCCCAATTAATCATGAGGATGCTTCAGTGCGCAAGAATAAAGCTGCAAAATACTCGGCTGGTGATATCCTTTCGTTCAAGATTGACGAGGGTGCGTATGGTTTTGCAAGGCTAATAAGGAAAATAGAATTGGGGTATGTTGCTGAGATTTACTCAGAGACTGCCGCGTCGGCCAGCGAGGGACTGGCGGTAATTAACAAAATAAAAATGTTTCCGGTTATACTGGATACTTTTTCCTTGTTAGAGATGGGGGAGGGCGAATGGTCTGTCATCGGTAATGCACAAGGTGGAAATGATAAACAGGTCGACTCGTTAAGGTTTGTATTCGGTACAGCGCCATATGACCTAAAAGTATAGATGTTAATGAGAATCAGCAAGAAATTTCAGAAATTGACTCTCTGGGATTGCCTCCTTATGAGCAGATGGGGGACGAAGATGTAAAGGAGCTTTTTGGGTAAGGTCATGCTGAATATGGAAGCTTATTGATTTTTTCTTGGGATATTGCTCTTTAATTATTGGATTTTTTGAAGTGACTGCCAACGTTGTCTCAGTCACTTCATTTTTTGATGCGCAGTCTGGAACATCTAATCTACGTTTTATCGCTTGAAATAATTTAGTCGATAACAGTAGCATGGGAATACCAGAGCATTTTTTGGGACAAAGTAGGCTATGGCGAGCGTCCGGAACGCGAGACGTTGTTTGAACGTGATGCCATTGTTCGCTTGATTGCCAAGCTCAATCGCGATGCCCGCCAGGACTTCGAATACGACGACGCCGGCCGGCTGCTGTGCATCCAGCGCACACCGGCCGTTGCAGGCAAGCAACTCGGCGTGACTGACGAAAAGCTGGAATACGCCTACGATCTGCTCGGCCGGCTGACGAAAGAAATCACGCCCGCCGGCACACTCGGCTATGAGTACGATCCACTCAGCAACCTGACCACGTTGACGTTGCCGGATGGCCGCAAGGTCAACCATCTGTACTACGGCAGCGGGCACCTGCACCAGCTGAACCTGGATGGCCAGGTGATCAACGACATGGAGCACGATGACCTGCACCGCGAGGTCTACCGGACCCAGGGCAAGCTCACCAGTTGCTTTGGCTATGACGCCATGGGGCGCAAGGCCTGGCAGTTTGCCTCGACCTTGCCGGCCGACAAGCTCTCGCAGGTGCATAACACCGGCATCAATACCTCATTGCTGGTGGAGCATGCGTACAACCCGATCCACCGACGCTACCAGTACGACCCTGCAGGCGAACTGGTACGTACCCTCGACAAGCTGCGCGGCGAGGTCAAATACGAATACGAAGCCAACGGCCAATTACGCAGCCGCGATACCGGCTCGCTGATTGGTAGCGAAGAGTTTCGTTACGACGCGGCGGCCAACCGACTCGATTTCAACGCGCGCCAGTTCGACAAGGTCAAGGACAACCGGATCAAGCAGTGGCGGGACCAGGAGTATAGCTACGACCCCTGGGGCAACCTGATCGAGAAGCGCTCGGGGCACAGCACGCTGCAGCACTTTGTCTATGACTGCAAAAACCGGTTGGTTCGGACAGAAACAACGGTCAATGGCAAGCTGGAAAGCACCGGGCACTATCGTTATGACAGCTTGGGGCGGCGGGTTGCGAAGCAGTCGGAAATCAACGGCGAGGTCGAACAGAAACGCTTCCTGTGGCAAGGGCTACGGATGTTGCGTGAGGAGACGCCGGGGCAAAACATCCTGTACTTGTACGAGCCGGGAAGCTATGCGCCCTTGGCGCGAGTTGAACAGGTGGAAGGTGAGGAGCAGAAGGTCTACTACTTCCATACTGATCAGATCGGCACGCCGCTGGAGCTGACGGATAGCGATGGTGGGATCGTTTGGCAGGCGACGTATCGCTCGTGGGGGGAGATTGAGCAATTAGTCGTCAATAAGGTTGAGCAGAATCTGCGCTTCCAAGGGCAGTATTTCGATGGTGAGTCTGAGCTGTACTACAATACATATCGATATTATGATCCTGAAATAGGACGTTATATTACTCTTGATCCAATAGGGATTCGAGGCGGGATAAATTTATTCAGATACAATCTGAATCCAGTTATGTGGGTTGATCCCGCTGGGCTTGCACCTTGCCCAGTAAGAATGGTGAATAATACCCGTATCCATGGGCGCGGCCAAGTTGATGGCACTCCTGAGCATGATCAATTTTCTGAAGCTATTGCGAATAAGTTGGCAATGAGTGGGAAGTTTACAGATGTTTATTTAAATAGATCTTACAGTTTTGCTAATGGTCGCGGGGTTTCGGCAAGAAAGCCTGACGTCATGGCGGTGGATGTCAATGGAAAGGTACATGCGATTGAGCTAGCCTCCAAGACAGATATGGGGAAAAAATTTCCTACGCTGACCTCTCGAAACAACACTGCGATGGGGAATTTGCCGGCTAATAAGCATGGAGAGGTTGTAGTACTCGAACACCCATATAGCGCTGCGGATATGAAAGCTATACTGGATGATTTTATTTCTGGAATATAGGTGGCTTATGTGCTTGGCAATGGCATTATATGGTACTGAAAAGCTAACGCCGGAACAGGCGTTAAAGCTTGGGGTCTTTTATTTCTCATTGATAAGGTTGCCGGTTACTGGCGCTGGTTACTACGAATATCTCATAAGGGGAGACCATGTTGGTGATCATGACTTGATTGAGGTTACACTTGATGAGCTAACACAAAAGATTCAAGCTGGAGAAGTTTCTTCATTTAGGCTCTATAATGAGGTTGAAGGTATTGTTCCTTGGCGAGCATCTTATGGATATAACACAGATGATTATGGCAGCTTTTTTCATCTTGATGCACAGTCAAGTGGCGAATCCTCTCTAGTTGATTGTTATGTTGATCTGTTTAGGGAGGTTTCGCTTGGTGACTTTGCTTCTTACGGCATAGCTTATAAGGCTGGAAGTGTTAGTAAGGGGCTGAGTTATGCCGCGGGAGAAAATTTTACTTCGATTTATCCGTTTGAAAGCGTAGCGCTATTCAAAAAAGAACTGCCGGGTCGGAATAAGGGGCTAGAAAGGTATAAGGGTGAACAGCTGCGCATGGTTTATGAGCTTAATCTCATAAACGCTCGACACCTGTCAATAAATGTGGGAGGGATTCCATTGAGACAGTGGATTTTGGAGGGGAATAACAACGGTAAACTTGTCGATATTACTGACTCAAAAGCGATTTGGCTAGTTGAAAAGGAGCAGCTTGAAATAATCAATAGAACTCTAGGGGGGCTTGGAGTGCTTTTATCTTGGAAGGCCGCTACAAAAAAGCCTTTCCCAAAAAAAATATTTTAGGGCTTCCCGTTGTTTCGTATTGAAAGCGAGCTTTTCACGGGCGCACCTCTAAATTATTTCTGATCTTTAAAAGTGCATATTCAACAAATGTGCTCCCCACAAGGTCGCCAGACAGCATCACAGCAACGCGCTGGGCCCGGGCTGCCACTACCGCTGGGAAACCATTGGCGACAAGCCGCGCGTGGTCGAGCACTGGACCAGCGACGGTGAGCACTACCATTTCCGCTACGACCTGAGCGCCCGCACCAGTTGGGCCACCGACGTGCTCGGCCGAGAGCTGGAAGTGCAGTACAACGCTGACCATCGCGTGGTTGCCAGCCGGGACTATGGGGGCGAGCGCTATGCCATCGAGCTGGACGAACACGGCAACATGGTCGGGCTAGGCCTGCCGGACGGCAACAAACTCGCCTTCAAGTACGACGAGTTCGCCCGCCTGCTGGAAGAAACCGACCCGCTGGGGCGCAAGACCACCTACGAGTATCACCACCTGACCACCCTGGTGACGCAGGTCAGCTACCCGGACGGCAGCACCTGGCGAGCGCGCTACGACGACAAGGGCAAC
>NZ_JBLUPW010000056.1:0-5285 GCF_048068175.1 Pseudomonas sp. NY15356
AGCAAATTGCTTGGGTGTTATATGGTCAAGCCTCACGGGCAATTAGTATCGGTTAGCTCAACGCCTCACAGCGCTTACACACCCGACCTATCAACGTCGTAGTCTTCGACGGCCCTTCAGGGGATTCAAGATCCCAGTGAGATCTCATCTTGAGGCAAGTTTCCCGCTTAGATGCTTTCAGCGGTTATCTCTTCCGAACATAGCTACCCGGCAATGCCACTGGCGTGACAACCGGAACACCAGAGGTTCGTCCACTCCGGTCCTCTCGTACTAGGAGCAGCCCCTCTCAAATCTCAAACGTCCACGGCAGATAGGGACCGAACTGTCTCACGACGTTCTAAACCCAGCTCGCGTACCACTTTAAATGGCGAACAGCCATACCCTTGGGACCGGCTTCAGCCCCAGGATGTGATGAGCCGACATCGAGGTGCCAAACACCGCCGTCGATATGAACTCTTGGGCGGTATCAGCCTGTTATCCCCGGAGTACCTTTTATCCGTTGAGCGATGGCCCTTCCATACAGAACCACCGGATCACTAAGACCTACTTTCGTACCTGCTCGACGTGTGGGTCTCGCAGTCAAGCGCGCTTTTGCCTTTATACTCTGCGACCGATTTCCGACCGGTCTGAGCGCACCTTCGTACTCCTCCGTTACTCTTTGGGAGGAGACCGCCCCAGTCAAACTACCCACCATACACTGTCCTCGATCCGGATCACGGACCTGAGTTAGAACCTCAAGGTTGCCAGGGTGGTATTTCAAGGATGGCTCCATGAGAACTGGCGTCCCCACTTCAAAGCCTCCCACCTATCCTACACAAGCAAGCTCAAAGTCCAGTGCAAAGCTATAGTAAAGGTTCACGGGGTCTTTCCGTCTAGCCGCGGATACACTGCATCTTCACAGCGATTTCAATTTCACTGAGTCTCGGGTGGAGACAGCGCCGCCATCGTTACGCCATTCGTGCAGGTCGGAACTTACCCGACAAGGAATTTCGCTACCTTAGGACCGTTATAGTTACGGCCGCCGTTTACCGGGGCTTCGATCAAGAGCTTCGCTTGCGCTAACCCCATCAATTAACCTTCCGGCACCGGGCAGGCGTCACACCCTATACGTCCACTTTCGTGTTTGCAGAGTGCTGTGTTTTTAATAAACAGTCGCAGCGGCCTGGTATCTTCGACCGGCATGGGCTTACGGAGCAAGTCCTTCACCCTCGCCGGCGCACCTTCTCCCGAAGTTACGGTGCCATTTTGCCTAGTTCCTTCACCCGAGTTCTCTCAAGCGCCTTGGTATTCTCTACCCGACCACCTGTGTCGGTTTGGGGTACGGTTCCCAGTTATCTGAAGCTTAGGAGCTTTTCTTGGAAGCATGGCATCAACCACTTCGTCGCCTAAAGGCAACTCGTCATCAGCTCTCGGCCTTGAAATCCCGGATTTGCCTAAGATTTCAGCCTACCACCTTAAACTTGGACAACCAACGCCAAGCTGGCCTAGCCTTCTCCGTCCCTCCATCGCAATAACTGGAAGTACAGGAATATTAACCTGTTTTCCATCGACTACGCTTTTCAGCCTCGCCTTAGGGACCGACTAACCCTGCGTCGATTAACGTTGCGCAGGAAACCTTGGTCTTTCGGCGTGCGAGTTTTTCACTCGCATTGTCGTTACTCATGTCAGCATTCGCACTTCTGATACCTCCAGCAAGCTTCTCAACTCACCTTCACAGGCTTACAGAACGCTCCTCTACCGCATCACCTTAAGGTGATACCCGTAGCTTCGGTGCATGGTTTGAGCCCCGTTACATCTTCCGCGCAGGCCGACTCGACTAGTGAGCTATTACGCTTTCTTTAAAGGATGGCTGCTTCTAAGCCAACCTCCTAGCTGTCTAAGCCTTCCCACATCGTTTCCCACTTAACCATGACTTTGGGACCTTAGCTGACGGTCTGGGTTGTTTCCCTTTTCACGACGGACGTTAGCACCCGCCGTGTGTCTCCCATGCTCGGCACTTCCAGGTATTCGGAGTTTGCATCGGTTTGGTAAGTCGGGATGACCCCCTAGCCGAAACAGTGCTCTACCCCCTGGAGTGATACATGAGGCGCTACCTAAATAGCTTTCGAGGAGAACCAGCTATCTCCGAGCTTGATTAGCCTTTCACTCCGATCCACAGGTCATCCGCTAACTTTTCAACGGTAGTCGGTTCGGTCCTCCAGTCAGTGTTACCTAACCTTCAACCTGCCCATGGATAGATCGCCCGGTTTCGGGTCTATACCCAGCGACTAAACGCCCTATTAAGACTCGCTTTCGCTACGCCTCCCCTATTCGGTTAAGCTCGCCACTGAATATAAGTCGCTGACCCATTATACAAAAGGTACGCAGTCACCTAACAACGTAGGCTCCCACTGCTTGTACGCATACGGTTTCAGGTTCTATTTCACTCCCCTCTCCGGGGTTCTTTTCGCCTTTCCCTCACGGTACTGGTTCACTATCGGTCAGTCAGTAGTATTTAGCCTTGGAGGATGGTCCCCCCATGTTCAGACAAAGTTTCTCGTGCTCCGTCCTACTCGATTTCACTGGCAAGAGATTTTCGTGTACGGGGCTATCACCCACTATGGCCGCACTTTCCAGAGCGTTCCACTAATCTCAAACCAGCTTAAGGGCTGGTCCCCGTTCGCTCGCCACTACTAAGGGAATCTCGGTTGATTTCTTTTCCTCAGGGTACTTAGATGTTTCAGTTCCCCTGGTTCGCCTCTTGCACCTATGTATTCAGTGCAAGATACCTAGGTTATCCTAGGTGGGTTCCCCCATTCAGAGATCTCTGGATCACAGTCTGTTTGCCGACTCCCCAAAGCTTATCGCAGGCTACCACGTCTTTCATCGCCTCTGACTGCCAAGGCATCCACCGTATGCGCTTCTTCACTTGACCATATAACCCCAAGCAATCTGGTTATACTGTGAAGACGACATTCGCCGAAAATTCGCATGTCGCGCTTTCGCGCAGAACTCACAAATTTTACCTTAGCCTGATGGCCCACCAGTGAAAGTGGTCATCAGTCTATCTATCACATATCCGAATTTTTAAAGAACGATCTGACAAAAGTCAGAAATCAACATTCACAACGGAATGTTCATTTCTAAGTTCTGCAGGTAACTGTGCAGCAAAGCAAATGGTGGAGCCAAGCGGGATCGAACCGCTGACCTCCTGCGTGCAAGGCAGGCGCTCTCCCAGCTGAGCTATGGCCCCGTCGTCTCTGCACCCAGCGAATGGTAGGTCTGGGCAGATTTGAACTGCCGACCTCACCCTTATCAGGGGTGCGCTCTAACCAACTGAGCTACAGACCTATAACAGGGTCGCGTTACAGCATCGTCTTCTTCAAGGAATCAAGCAATTCGTGTGGGAGCTCATCAGCAGGCTGATGTCTTCGATTAAGGAGGTGATCCAGCCGCAGGTTCCCCTACGGCTACCTTGTTACGACTTCACCCCAGTCATGAATCACACCGTGGTAACCGTCCTCCCGAAGGTTAGACTAGCTACTTCTGGTGCAACCCACTCCCATGGTGTGACGGGCGGTGTGTACAAGGCCCGGGAACGTATTCACCGCGACATTCTGATTCGCGATTACTAGCGATTCCGACTTCACGCAGTCGAGTTGCAGACTGCGATCCGGACTACGATCGGTTTTGTGAGATTAGCTCCACCTCGCGGCTTGGCAACCCTCTGTACCGACCATTGTAGCACGTGTGTAGCCCAGGCCGTAAGGGCCATGATGACTTGACGTCATCCCCACCTTCCTCCGGTTTGTCACCGGCAGTCTCCTTAGAGTGCCCACCATGACGTGCTGGTAACTAAGGACAAGGGTTGCGCTCGTTACGGGACTTAACCCAACATCTCACGACACGAGCTGACGACAGCCATGCAGCACCTGTGTCAGAGTTCCCGAAGGCACCCATCCATCTCTGGAAAGTTCTCTGCATGTCAAGGCCTGGTAAGGTTCTTCGCGTTGCTTCGAATTAAACCACATGCTCCACCGCTTGTGCGGGCCCCCGTCAATTCATTTGAGTTTTAACCTTGCGGCCGTACTCCCCAGGCGGTCAACTTAATGCGTTAGCTGCGCCACTAAAATCTCAAGGATTCCAACGGCTAGTTGACATCGTTTACGGCGTGGACTACCAGGGTATCTAATCCTGTTTGCTCCCCACGCTTTCGCACCTCAGTGTCAGTATCAGTCCAGGTGGTCGCCTTCGCCACTGGTGTTCCTTCCTATATCTACGCATTTCACCGCTACACAGGAAATTCCACCACCCTCTACCATACTCTAGCTCGCCAGTTTTGGATGCAGTTCCTAGGTTGAGCCCGGGGCTTTCACATCCAACTTAACGAACCACCTACGCGCGCTTTACGCCCAGTAATTCCGATTAACGCTTGCACCCTCTGTATTACCGCGGCTGCTGGCACAGAGTTAGCCGGTGCTTATTCTGTCGGTAACGTCAAAACAGCAAGGTATTAACTTACTGCCCTTCCTCCCAACTTAAAGTGCTTTACAATCCGAAGACCTTCTTCACACACGCGGCATGGCTGGATCAGGCTTTCGCCCATTGTCCAATATTCCCCACTGCTGCCTCCCGTAGGAGTCTGGACCGTGTCTCAGTTCCAGTGTGACTGATCATCCTCTCAGACCAGTTACGGATCGTCGCCTTGGTGAGCCATTACCTCACCAACTAGCTAATCCGACCTAGGCTCATCTGATAGCGTGAGGTCCGAAGATCCCCCACTTTCTCCCGTAGGACGTATGCGGTATTAGCGCCCCTTTCGGAACGTTGTCCCCCACTACCAGGCAGATTCCTAGGCATTACTCACCCGTCCGCCGCTGAATCAAGGAGCAAGCTCCCGTCATCCGCTCGACTTGCATGTGTTAGGCCTGCCGCCAGCGTTCAATCTGAGCCATGATCAAACTCTTCAGTTCAATACTGCTTGGGTTTTTAAGAAACCCTAAACTTGGCTCAGCAATCTCAAATGACTATGTGATTTCTCGCATGGCCACTTGTGATGCTGATAATCTTGGCGACTATCAGTCCGTACTCACAAGCACCCACACGAATTGCTTGATTCGATTGTTAAAGAGCGATTTGGTTAAGCGCTTTGCTCAACCGAGGCCGCGCATTCTACGCTTTCCTCAGAGTCTGTCAAGCGTTTATTTTGAAGTTTTTCGTTCAACTTCAACCGCTTAACTCGCTGCGATCTCTCGTAGCGGGAGGCGAATCATACAGCGTTAAAACCTGCTGTCAACTGCCTTTTT
>NZ_JBLUPW010000057.1:0-3225 GCF_048068175.1 Pseudomonas sp. NY15356
CCATCCGGGCCTAGCAGTGCATCGCCCACCCGGGCATTCGCTGAAAAATTGGTGCCGGTACCGGTCACCGTCGTTTGGCCAGCCGTGATCGCGACCGTGCCTGTTCTGTACCAAGGCATGGATTACTCCAAAAGTTAGTTGAATGGGAAAGGCAGGTTTTCAGTCTTAATTACTAATGCCTCGGGGTATTTATCGGTTGGGATGCTGAAATAACTGTTGTACATGTAGTTAGCTTGCGCGCCCCAGTACATAGTGGTTCTTGCAGCGTCACACGACATAAAGTAGATACCTCCATTCGCACCATGTGCCCCATCCATGTGGCTTTGTTGGTTTCCTCTTGCGGGAAAAGGGGAGCCCGGCGATGACATTGAGTCCATGAAGCCCTGCCCAAAACTTCGCGAGAACGACGTAGATGTAGCAAACTCTCCCGAGCCGATTGCAATAAAAACCCTGGCCACACAGTAATATGGGCCGGAGTTTATAAACCGCGTGGCAAGTTTGGTCGCTCCCGCAAACGGAACGCCATAGCTAGCTACTCCATCTATAATGGTGGGCGGCGGCGGCGCTGGGGCTGGAATTGTGGCAACGATATTCAATGGGTACTGGAGCGAGTTGAAAGTGAGCGTACCCGACTCGTCGTAGCATTTCAGTCCTGCTCCATTCAGCGTGTTCCGCATGGTGTCGAAGTAATAGAACTTCGTAGATGGGCTGGCTCCTATGTAGTAGAAAGTTGTTGTGTCGCCTGATCGAGAAGAGCCGCAGGAAATGCCAGATCCAACAATGAACACGATGGGAGCGACCGCCCCTGTCACGCTAAAACCATGAATCGCGTCAACTATTGAAGATTCCGCGTAACTACCACCCTCGTTTGGAGGCAAGTTCGCCGACCTGTAGTCGAGCCGAGGCCAGTTAACTTGAAATGTCAAATACCCACTCTTCAATAGTCCATATGTGATTTTCTCCGTATCGAACAGGAGGGATCCATCCTCCTTGAATACCTTCATTCCTGCAGACATTCAGTGGTACCCGTAATGTATTCGACAGTTAAGTGAATAGAACCCCCAGCCGCCCGGGTATGAGTACTGCCACGACAGCGTCGCGCTGGATGCCCCGACAGTGAGAGTTACCCCCGGTCGCTTACCCAGGTACTTGTTCTGCACCGACAGCTCAGTGACGGCATAGAACAGCTCCTTGCCGGCCGGAGGCAGCGGGATCGAGATCGAGCCATTGGCAGCGCCTGTATCCACATACCCCATCATTTGGCTGATCGAACTGGTCATGTCGAGGAGCAGCAGGCCGCTCGGGTCGTAGACCTTCAGGCCGGCACTCATACATTCACTCCTAGATCGATCGCCAGGTTGCCGCTGGCGTGGTAAATGCGTAGCCGCTGGTTGTTGAGCAGCAAACGACCCTGGCCGGCTACCGTGCCGTTGATCTCGAATGTCCCGTTCTTGTTCAAGATCCAGCCCTGTTGGCCTGCCACATAGTTCGTGGAGCTGATGTAGCTCCCGATCTTGGCGTTGGTGATCGTCCCGTCCGCAATGAATGCTTCGTTGATAAACACCTGCCCACCTTGGACGGCGAACGGCGAAGACAGAATGCCGTTGATGCCATTGACCACCGCGAACCGGTCCACAGACACCAAGAACTGGCTTTGCAGGCCAGCCGGACCGTTCTCGATGCCGAGACCAATACCCGCGGCTACATACTGGCCCTGGGCGTTGATCTGCATCTTGACCGACCACATCGTGCTGGCCTTGCCGTCCAGCGCAGCCAGCGCCTGGCTGGTGACCTGCACCGCGGCGTTGGTCTTCTGGATTTCGCCGTTGGCTTTATCCAGGCCGGAGTTGAACGACACCTCCAGCGTCTCGGTCTTCTTCGCCTGGGCGTCGATCTCAGTTGCCCGCGTCTTCGCTTCCTCGGCGATCTTCGCCGTGCTTTCCCAGGCCTTCAGGGCCCCGGCGAGTTCACCTTCGGCATCGTCATCTCGACCAGTCGTGTAAACCGCCTCAATCGTGGTGCGCATCGAGGCAACAGCCTGGTTGGTGTCGGCCTGGGCTTGCTCAACGACCTGGATCTTGCCGGAGTTCTCGTCCACCTGAGCGCTGACGGTGTCGACCAGAAGCCCCAGCGCCTCATCCGCGTCGGCCCGGACGGTCGCCTCGTTCTCGATGGCCGCCTCCCTGGCTTGCCGCTCGCCTGTTACTGCACCATCCCGGTCGAGCTTCTCCTGATCGAGTGCCTGGTTAGTGGCATCGACCCGGGCGTTGACCGTTTGGAGGCGTGAGGCGGTTGAGCTCTCGTTGTCGGTGACGGTGGTTTCCAGCTGAGAAATGCTCGCCGTGTTACCGGCCACCTTGGTGTTGACCTCGGTGAAGCGGCTGGCCGTCGCGCTTTCATTGGTGGCCACCGTGCGTTCCAGAGAGCGGACGTTTGCGGCGTTGTCATCGACGCGCGACTCCACCACCACCATCCGGCTGGCCATAGCCTCGTTTTGCGTAGCGCGGGTGCGCGACTCTTCCGAGACCTTGGCCAGGGTGTCCCAGCCCCGCAGGGCGTCGTTGAGCGCGCCCTCCCCGTCATCATCACGGTAGGCGGACTGCACGGCCTGCAGCATGGCGGCATTGGCCGTTACCTTGCCGTCGATGGTACTGATGTCGGCGGTGTTCTTTGACACGGCCTGGGCTAGGCCATTTGCCGTCTCGGCGATGCTGCCGATATCGATCCAGTAGGTCGGATTGGGCGGCGCATTGGTTCCATCAGCTGCTGCCGGCACATCGGCGATTGCCATGTACAAGCGCTGACCTTTGCGCACTGCGTCGTTTTTCAGATAGGCATTGGTGGGCACGTACTCGAGCGGGTCGGTCAGCTCGGTGATCAGGTCCTCCAGCTCCTGCTTGGCTGCCTCGATTCGGCCATTCACCGACTCAGGGCCTTCACCGGAGATTTTCTCGATCTCCGTCAGGAGTTCCTGGCCAAGTTCACTCTCAGTGACCTGACCGCTGATGAGCTCCAGTATTGGACTGCCATCCGAGCCGGACTGACCAAGCACACCGCTTCCTACCGGGTACCAGGGGCCAATGTTCCCGGTTCGATCCACCAGGCGCGCCCAGAAGAAGAACGACACACCAGCTTTCAGCCCCTGCATCACATACTCGCTCTGCGGGTACGCCACATCCGTGAGCTTTGCTGCTCCCTCCAGGTTATTGCTCGGGCCATACCAGA
>NZ_JBLUPW010000058.1:0-2858 GCF_048068175.1 Pseudomonas sp. NY15356
GGCTCCCACAAGGTGTTGCATGCACGAACCGGGTGGGAGCCGGCTTGCCGGCGATTGGGCCGGTACAGCCAGCGAAAAACCGCCAGATGCCTTAAAATCGCCGCCTTTCACCGCAACCCGAGCCACCCATGCCTGACATCACCCACGCCCAGATCGACTGGGACGACCAGGGCCGCCCCCATTCGCGCCAGTACGACGACGTCTACTTCTCGAAGAACGAAGGCGTGGAGGAAACCGAGCATGTGTTCCTCGAACAGAATCGCCTGCGCGAGCGCTTCGCCAACCTCGCGCCCGGCACCTGCCTGGTGATCGGCGAAACGGGCTTTGGCACCGGCATGAACTTCTACAGCGCCTGGCAGCTGTTCGCCGAACACGCGCCCCCCGAAGCGCGCCTGCACTTCGTCAGCGTCGAGAAATACCCGCTGACCCGTGATGACCTGGCCCGTGCCGTGCAGTTGTGGCCGCACCTGGCGCCCTATTGGCGGCCACTGCTGGAGCAATACGTGGCGGTACATGGCGGTTTCCAGCCGTTCAGCTTCGAAGACGGCCGCGTCACCCTCACCCTGCTGGTCGGCGATGTGCTCGAACAGCTGCCCCAGCTCGATGCGCCAGTCGATGCCTGGTTCCTCGACGGCTTCGCTCCGGCCAAGAACCCCGACATGTGGACGCCGGAGCTGTTCGCGCAACTGGCCCGGCTTTCCCGCCCGGGCACCACCCTCGCCACCTTCACCACCACCGGCTGGGTACGCCGCGCCCTGATCGCTGCCGGCTTTGCCATGCGCAAGGTGCCCGGTATCGGCAAGAAGTGGGAGGTGATGCACGGCGAATTCCAGGGTTGGCCGGCCGAGCAACCGCTGCCTCCGGGCATCGCACCCTGGTACGCCCGCCCCACCCTGCCCCAGGGCCCACGCCAGGCCCTGGTGATCGGCGCAGGCCTGGCCGGTAGCGCCACGGCCGCGAGCCTGGCCGCCCGTGGCTGGCAGGTCAGCGTGCTGGAGCGCCACGACGCGCCGGCCCGTGAAGCCTCGGGCAACCCCCAGGGCGTGCTGTACCTGAAGCTTTCGGCCCATGGCACGGCGCTGTCGCAGATGATCCTCGCCGGCTTCGGCTACACCCGGCGCTGGCTGCAACGCTTGCAGCCCGGCCAGGACTGGGACGCCTGCGGTGTACTGCAGCTGGCCTTCGACGACCAGGAAGCCCAGCGCCAGGCCAAGCTGGCCGAAGCCTTCGACAGCAGCCTGCTGCAGGTACTCGACCAGGCCCAGGCCGAAGCCGTGGCCGGCGTGGCATTGCCGACCGGCGGGCTGTTCTACCCCGAAGGTGGCTGGGTCCATCCACCCGCGCTGTGCCAGGCGCAGTTGCGCCACCCGAACATCCGCTTGCTGACGCACCGCGAGGTGATCGAGCTGCGCAAGGTCGATGGCCAGTGGCAAGCCTGGGATGGCCAACGCCTGCTGGCCAGCGCACCGGTGGTGGTGCTGGCCGGCGCCGCCGAGGTGCGCCGCTTCGACGCCTGTAGCGCGCTGCCGCTCAAGCGCATTCGTGGGCAGATCACCCGGCTGCCGGCTACCGAGGCCAGCCGAGCGCTGCGCACCGTGGTCTGCGCCGAGGGCTACGTGGCACCGCCACGGGGCGACGAGCACACGTTGGGCGCAAGCTTCGACTTCCATAACGACGACCTGACCCCGACCACCGCCGAGCACCAGGGCAACCTGGCGCTGCTGGACGAGATCTCCACCGACCTGGCGCAGCGGCTGCACACCGCTGAGCTTGCCCCTGCGCAGCTGCAAGGCCGGGCGGCGTTTCGCTGCACCAGCCCCGACTACCTGCCGATCGTCGGGCCGGTGGCGGAAGCGCAAGCGTTCGCCGAGGCGTATGCGGTGCTGGCCAAGGATGCCCGCCAGGTGCCAGACACACCCTGCCCGTGGCTGGATGGGCTGTATGTGAACAGCGGCCATGGGTCGCGGGGTTTGATCACCGCACCGCTCTGCGGCGAACTGGTCGCGGCCTGGGTGTGCGGCGAACCGTTGCCAGTGCCTCGGGCAGTGGCAGAAGCATGCCATCCGAACCGGTTTGCGTTACGCCGGTTGATTCGCGGTCGATAATCCAAGTTTGAGATCGGCGGCGCACGATCTCACAGCCTATATAACAGATCGATCTAAAACTCTCACAATCCCCATGGGTCAGTTCCTTATGTGCCTCATTTCGGAGGCACATATTCCCCAACGGCAAAACCGGTAAGGACCTATGTGCGGATTAGCAGGAGTATTGGAAAAGGGGATTTTAAAGGGCTACAGGGGTGCATAGAACCCCTTTTCACCCCTGAAAAAACCTCATTTGGTACAAAAAGTGGTACGAGCACAGAGAGCCTATTCCGGCAGTTATCCATGCTCGGTGTAAGGCTATCGGCAGGCATCCACCGCAGCCTCCAGCAGGCGCTCGTACCCGATCCGCTGCCGCCGCTCTGCCAGCAGCGCACGCACTTTCACCTCCAGGCTGTCGGTCTTGCGCAGGCCGGCAGCAGCCCAAGGCGGCACAGCCACCTCCGGCGCCCGGCACGGCACCTGAACAGGCACCTCGACACGCACGTATTCGATCTGCGGTTCTACCTTGCCGGAGCATCCGGCCAGGCCCAGGGTCAGCACCAGGCCGCTCCCACAGGCAAGGCCACGGATCACTCGGCTTGCAGCTCGAAATCCCCCTTCTCCGCTCCCGCAGGAACGCAATTTCAGCCCCAGGCTCATAGACCCAGCTCCTTGTCGATGATCGAGGTCGCGGCCTCGCACTGGTCGCCACCGGTGCGCTCCTGCTGCAAGCGATTTGCCGCCTCGTAGTCGGCCTGGGCGCTGGCCTGTGCA
>NZ_JBLUPW010000059.1:0-2441 GCF_048068175.1 Pseudomonas sp. NY15356
CCGACAACCAGCTCGGCAAGGTCACGCCTGTCAGCCGCGTCGATGGCGATGACGACAGCGAGCGCTACCACTACGCCGACGGCGGCACCCGCACTCGCAAGGTCCACAAGGTGCAGGTCAGCGCGGCCACGCAGACCACGATCACGACCTATGCCGGCGGGTGCGAGATTCGCCAGCGGTGGCTGGCAGGGCAGGATGCCCCGCAAAAACATATCGTCATCAGCGAAGGGGGCGACGTACGCGTGGTGGAGGACCGGCTCGCGGGCACCGTTCGGCTGCGCTATCGCTTCGCTGACCATCTGGGCAGTGTCGGCGGTGAGACGGATGCTCAAGGGCTGGTCCTTGCGCGTGAAGAGTACGCCCCTTATGGCGGTACCGTGGGGTGCGACGAGGCTGCCGAGGAAGCCAGTAACCTGACGCAACGGACGATGCGCTATTCCAACAAGGAGCGGGATGCGACGGGGTTGTATTACTACGGATGGCGCTATTACCAGGCGGAGTTGGGGCGCTGGTTGAGTGCGGATCCGGGTGGGCTGATTGACGGAATCAACCTATATGGATTTAGCCGCAATAACCCTGTCAATCTCATTGATACAGATGGACGGGGATGCATTTCCAGCAAGGCACAGCGGATTCAGGAGCAACGGGACCGTGCCGCGGAGCAGGAAGAGATAGAGCAATACTACAATGAAGTGACCCAAACAATTGCTAGCGAAATGGCGGAACGGATGACCGCCATGCCATCAACAGTAGGCGAAGGGTGGTCGCACCAATGGAAGCCAGGACACAGTGAGGCTTCTTTCAAGGCGGACGTTATCCAACAATTGGTGGGCGCTGGAGAAACGCCTGAGCAGGCGGAGCTTCTACAGCGTCGAGGGTTTGCACTTGGTCGGAGGGAGGCACAAGACAGGGCCGCCTCGAAGGCACTGCTCTCAAAGGCTTCGCGAAGTACTTCACGTCACCCTGAGCCAAGCCGCTCAACGGATGGTTCGAATGCGATCACAATCGCGTGGGCTCACGATTACGAAAATATACAGAAGGGAGGGTCGGAAACGCTTTATACCGGCGACGTGAAAGACAGACTCAAAGAGATGAACACGGATCCTAATGTCACTCGAGACAGGGATAAGTGGAAAAATACTGAGGCCGGCAAGCGAATATTGGCGAAAGTTGATTCTCTGGCTGGAAAAACCTATACGCAACTGTCCGAAGAATTGAATAATTGGGTCAAGGATAATTCTAGTATGAATGAGGGGCTGCTTTATCGGGGAGTAGATGCAGCGGAGTATGCTCGCTGGATAGGGGCAGGTGAGGATGGAATGTATAACCCCGGGCGATTTATGGCGAGTTCCAAAGCTGAGGAGCAAGCAAAACGGTTTGTAAATGGCGGAGGGATGATCCATATCGAGCAGGGCCGTGGGGCAAATATTCCTAACTGGTTCGGGAATAATGACGAGCAAGAAGTGCTTTTCAGACGCGAGGCCAAGTTTAAAATCCTGAGCATTGACCGCTCGAAGAAAATAATAAAAGTAACTCATGTTCGATAGCATTTTAAGTGTATTGTCAACTCTGTTTTTCAGGCGGTTCGGTCTGTCGATAATGGTGGCAGCATCCGAACCCAACTAGCACCGTTACGGAGCGACAGCATGAAGATTGGATGCGAGCATTTTTCACAGCAACCCGCCGCGCTGGCGTCACAGCATATTGACACCCCAATGGTGTCGACACCTTTTCGAACCTTGGCCTTTTTGCGTCGCCTCTCGATCCCTGCTCGCGTGCTGACCAGCCGCACGGTAATCCACCCGTTCAGCCGCACCACGCGGCTGTTCGGCGCCCGGGCGTTGAGCAACGCTGCCACGGGTGGTGCCGATGCGGTCACCGTTTCAGGGTTGGCCGGCCAACCCTTGTGCCTGCATACCGCCGATGGCGATGCCGCCTTCACGCTGCCCGACGTGGCAGGCCGGCCTTTGTGGTCACGCAATGCCCAGGGCACCGTGTCCACGGCTGCCTACGAGGCGGCCAATGCCGGCGGCCGGCCATTGTCGCTGAGCGAAACAGCGCTTGGCGCGCCGGCTGGGCGTGTGCGTGAGCAGTACATGTATGCGCCGTTGGCCGAGGCGAAATGGCAAGCGCTGAACCTGGCCGGGAGCCAGGTGGAACTGCGCAACAATGCCGGCATCAGCCGGCCCTTGAGCGTTTCGCTGACAGGCCAGCCCCTGGCCAGCGAACAGCGATTGCTCAAACCTGAGATCGAGACGCCGGACTGGGCGACGACCACGGCGGACGACACCGAAGCGCCTTTGCCCATCACTGGCACCCACGATGCGACTGGCGCGCCGCTGGCGACGACCAATGCGGCCGGCGTCACCTCGCTCACCGACTATGCCATCAACGGCGCGGTGGCCCAGACACGCCTGGCGTACATGGAGCAGGGCAGCACC
>NZ_JBLUPW010000060.1:0-2014 GCF_048068175.1 Pseudomonas sp. NY15356
CACCAACAAGCTTGAGTCGGTAGAAGGCGGCGACAAGTTCGAGAAACTGACTCTGGGTGAGAACTCTGTTTCGACGGAAATCACCGATGAGCCAGGTTCGGGCACCAATACCGGCAACGAAGGCGATAAATTCGAAGTCAACATCGTCAGCAAGGGTGATGTCACCGAAGACCAGCAGCCGTCCTTCACTATTCGGATCAGCGAAAAACTCGATCACGATGTCACGGTCACGCTGAGCAACAACCAGCAGGTGGTCATCCAAGCCGGTAAAACCGAGGTCGATTACTCGCTGCCGGCCCAGGGCGATGATGTATTCAAAGACGCAGGTGAAGTTTCGCTGGGCATCACCGATGCGACCGTCGCGGGCAAGCAGTTCGAGAATCTGCAACTGGGCGACAAGGCCACCGTCAACATCACCGATACGATCAGCGAAGTGAAAGCCACGCTGTCTGTGGATAAATCTTCCGTCGCTGAAGGCGGTGAAATTACCTATACCGTGACCCTCAGCAATGGCCAGAAGCTGCCGGTCAACGCCCATGGTGGCCTGGTCTTTACCCTGTCGGACGGCACCAAGGTTTCTATTCCAGCCGGCAGCGCCAGCGGCTCTATCACCGTTAAAGCGCCGGACGACGTGTTCACTGGTGGCCAACCGACCATCACCAACAAGCTTGAGTCGGTAGAAGGCGGCGACAAGTTCGAGAAACTGACTCTGGGTGAGAACTCTGTTTCGACGGAAATCACCGATGAGCCAGGTTCGGGCACCAATACCGGCAACGAAGGCGACAAGTTCGAAGTCACCATCGTCAGCAAAGGCGATGTCACCGAAGACCAGCAGCCGTCCTTCACCATCCGGATCAGCGAAAAACTCGATCACGATGTCACGGTCACGCTGAGCAACAATCAGCAGGTGGTCATTCAAGCCGGTAAAACCGAGGTCGACTATTCGTTGCCAGCCCAGGGCGATGACGTATTCAAGGACGCAGGTGAAGTTTCGCTGGGTGTCACCGATGCGACCGTCGCCGGCAAGCAGTTCGAAAACCTGCAACTGGGCGACAAGGCCACCGTCAACATCACCGATACGATCAGCGAAGTGAAAGCCACGCTGTCTGTGGATAAATCTTCCGTCGCTGAAGGCGGTGAAATTACCTATACCGTGACCCTCAGCAATGGCCAGAAGCTGCCGGTCAACGCCCATGGTGGCCTGGTCTTTACCCTGTCGGACGGCACCAAGGTTTCTATTCCAGCCGGCAGCGCCAGCGGCTCCATTACCGTCAAAGCACCGGATGACGTATTCACCGGTGGTCAGCCGACCATCACCAACAAGCTTGAGTCGGTAGAGGGCGGCGACAAGTTCGAAAAGCTGACCCTCGACGATCAATCCGTTTCGACGGAAATCACCGATGAACCAGGTTCGGGCACGGGTACTGGCACCGGCAACGAAGGCGATAAATTCGAAGTCACCATCGTCAGCAAAGGGGATGTCACCGAAGATCAGCAGCCGACCTTCACCATCCGGATCAGCGAAAAACTCGATCACGATGTAACGGTCAAGCTGAGCAACAATCAGCAGGTCGTCATTCAAGCGGGTAAAACCGAGGTCGATTACTCGCTGCCAGCCCAAGGTGATGATGTATTCAAAGACGCAAGTGAAGTTTCGCTGGGTGTCACCGATGCGACCGTCGCCGGCAAGCAGTTCGAAAACCTGCAACTGGGCGACAAGGCCACCGTCAACATCACCGACACGATCAGCGAAGTGAAAGCCACGCTGTCTGTGGATAAATCCACCGTCGCTGAAGGCGGTGAAATTACCTACACCGTGACCCTCAGCAATGGCCAGAAGCTGCCGGTCAACGCCCATGGTGGCCTGGTCTTTACCCTGTCGGACGGCACCAAGGTTTCTATCCCAGCCGGCAGCGCCAGCGGCTCCATTACCGTCAAAGCACCGGATGACGTATTCACCGGTGGTCAGCCGACCATCACCAACAAGCTTGAGTCGGTAGAGGGCGGCGACAAG
>NZ_JBLUPW010000061.1:0-1916 GCF_048068175.1 Pseudomonas sp. NY15356
GCCGCCTACCTGGCAGCCCTGTACCGGGAAGCGAAAAAACTCTACCCCGCAGGCAATGCCTGGCATATCGACACACGTCGCCCTGACCTGAAGAACCTGGTGCTCAGCCAGGTGAACCTGGATACACCGGTCAGTGCCCTGAGCCTGTCCAACGCCATCCTGATGGAGCGGCTGGGCGAGCACGGCGACACACTCGAAGGCTTGTCGAACCACGTTGGCCTCGGCGCCACGCCCTATCACCACCAGCACAATCGTCTGCGCCAGGCCTACCGCCTGAAAGACCCGGACTTCAAGCACCTGTGGGCGGCGACCGACGTCAGCAAGCACGTCGAGGCGCCTTCGCTGGCGGGGCTCTGCCACGATATCCCTCCCGCCCTGTACGGGCTGTTGACCGACAAGATCACCGATGACAACGTCGACGAGCAGTTCGCGAAGTATTTCCCCGGCACCGTGCCGGAGGACATGCTGCGCCCGGCCCGGTTGCGCGACTGGTTCGGCCTGAGCGACCAGGCCCTGAAGGCCTTCATCGGCGGCGGCGCCCAGGTCGAGGACGAGCGTTGGGGGTCGCAGACCAACGTCTCGGAACTGCTCAATACCGAAGGCGTCATCTACCAGCTGGGGGTCGGTTCGGCCAGCACGGCGATTCACTACGCCTACCTGTTCTTCCTGGGCGGCGACCGCTGGCAGTTGAGCTTCAGGCTCAAGCAGGCCGGGGCGATCGAGTTCATCCTGGAGGACGTGCACCAGCTGAAGTTGTTCCCCGAGATGCTGAAGGTCGATGCCTTCAAGCCGGACACCGACTACAGCTATGAATTCGACTGGAAGGGGCCGAACGAAGACCGTTCCTATGCCACCTACAGGGTCAAGTTCACCCACGAGACCGACCAGGACCGCGTGCTGAGTGCCCGTTTCGTCACCCCGAAGCTGACGCCGGCACGGTTCCTGCTCAGGCTCAACCAGGTGATCAGGCTGCACAAGGCCACAGGCCTGGGGGCCGAGGCGCTGGAGGGCATCCTCCACAGCGTGGACCCGGTGGCCATCAGCGAGCGGTCGCTGGCGGTGCTGACGCAGACCGTGCGTTTGGCCAAGCGCTACGCCATCCCCCATGAGCAGGCGCTGGTCATGGGCCGGCAGCTGATCGCTGTGAGTGCCCGTGCCGGCGAGCTGAGCCAGTACGACCGGCTGTTCAACGACCCTGCGCTGGTCGAAGGCGGGCTGGACCCGGAAGACTACGTCGTGATCGACCTGCGCCCCGGCAAGGCCTCGGAACAGGCCGCTATCAAGGCCACGCTCAAGCGTGCCTGCCAGGTAGACGACGAAGGGCTGTACCAGCTGGGCCGCTTCCTTGCGCTGGCGCCGAAAGAGCAGGCCAGCGATGCAGAAGGCGATGACGCAGAAGGCGATGAGGTGCGCTTCGCCACCACACGCGAAAGGTTGTCCGGCCTCTATGCCCTGAGCCTGTGGGCCCGCCTGCACGGCCTGGCGCCTGGCGAGCTGGGGCTGTTGCTGGAGACCTTCGACGCGCCACGGGACCTGAACGCAGCCCCGGCCGAGGAATGGTTGCGTTTGCTGGCCTGCGTGGAGCGTTTGTCGAGCTGGCTGCAAGCACAGGGCTGGACCGTGCCGGACCTGGTGCTGATGACCCGGGGTGTGGAGGATATTCCACCGAGCCCCGAGATCACCAACCTGATCAAGGAAATGCAAGCGGCGCTCGCCAATGCTGAACTGCCTGGCGAGCCCGTCACGGAAGACTACTTGCGCGCACTGACCCCGCTGATCGCCTCGACCTTTGGCCTGAGCGGTGAAACTGCGGCCCGGGCCCTGCTGATCTGGGCGGACCGTGGCAAGCCCGGTGGGCTTTGGCTGCAAGAGCTAGGCGAGCGCCTGAAGCTGGAAGATCCAGAGGCGTCGGAAGA
>NZ_JBLUPW010000062.1:0-1424 GCF_048068175.1 Pseudomonas sp. NY15356
TTCTTGTAGCCACCGAACGCGGCATGGGCCGGGTACAGGTGGTAGCAGTTGGTCCATACGCGGCCGGCCTTGATGCCGCGACCCATGCGGTAGGCGCGGTTGATGTCACGGGTCCAGACGCCTGCGCCGAGGCCGAACTCGGTGTCGTTGGCGATGGCCAGGGCCTCGGCCTCGTCCTTGAAGGTGGTGACGCTGACCACCGGGCCGAAGATCTCTTCCTGGAACACGCGCATGCGGTTGTTGCCCTTGAGCAGGGTCGGCTGGATGTAATAGCCGGTGGCCAGGCTGCCTTCGAGTTTCTCCACCTTGCCCCCGGTCAGCAGCTCGGCGCCTTCCTTCTGGGCGATCTCCAGGTAGGAGAGGATCTTCTCGAACTGTTGCTGCGAGGCCTGGGCGCCGACCATGGTGTCGGTGTCCAGCGGGTCGCCGCGCTTGATCTGCAGCACCTTCTTCATCACCACCTGCATGAATTCGTCGTAGATCGACTCCTGCACCAGCGCACGGGATGGGCAGGTGCACACCTCGCCCTGGTTGAAGAACGCCAGCACCATGCCTTCGGCGGCCTTGTCGATGAAGGCCGGCTCGGCCTTCATGATGTCCTCGAAGTACACGTTCGGCGACTTGCCGCCCAGCTCCACGGTGGACGGGATGATGTTCTCGGCGGCGCATTTCATGATGTGCGAGCCCACCGGCGTGGAGCCGGTGAAGGCGATCTTGGCGATGCGCTTGCTGGTGGCCAGGGCCTCGCCGGCCTCACGGCCGAAGCCTTGCACCACGTTGAGCACGCCCTTGGGCAGCAGGTCGCCGATCAGCTCGAGCAGCACGGTGATGCCCAGCGGGGTCTGCTCGGCAGGCTTGAGCACCACGCAGTTGCCGGCGGCCAGGGCCGGGGCCAGCTTCCACGCGGCCATCAGCAGCGGGAAGTTCCACGGGATGATCTGCCCGACCACGCCCAGCGGTTCGTGGATGTGGTAGGCCACGGTGCTGTCGTTGATCTCGGCGGCGCCGCCTTCCTGGGCGCGAATGCAGCCGGCGAAATAGCGGAAGTGGTCCACGGCCAGGGGGATGTCGGCGTTGAGGGTTTCGCGGATCGGCTTGCCGTTGTCCCAGGTCTCGGTGATGGCCAGGATTTCCAGGTTCTGTTCGATGCGGTCGGCGATACGTAGCAGCACATTCGAGCGGTCCTGCACCGAAGTGCGACCCCAGGCATCGGCGGCGGCGTGGGCGGCGTCGAGGGCCTTGTCGATGTCCTCGGCGGTGGAACGGGGGAATTCGGCGATCGGCTGGCCGTTCACCGGCGAGGTGTTGGTGAAGTATTCACCCTTGACCGGAGGAACGAACTCACCGCCGATGTAGTTGCCATAGCGGCTCTTGAAGGTGATTTTCGCGCCTTCGGTACCCGGATGTGCGTAACGCATGGTGTG
>NZ_JBLUPW010000063.1:0-1377 GCF_048068175.1 Pseudomonas sp. NY15356
TCGGACGATCGAGCTACCCAGGTGGGTCTTGCCGCACCCGACATTGCCGGTCAGCAGCAGAGAACGGCCCGCCCGGTAGTGTTCGGGGAATCGTGCGGCATAGTCGCGGCAGGTCTCCAATGCTTTGGCCTGGGGAGCGCCGGCACCCGTCCGGAAGGTGTCGAACGTAGAGCCGGAGAAGCGCGGGGTGATTCCGGCGGCGATCAAAGCCGCAGTTGCGCGCTCTACCTGGCGCTGTGCACTGGCCTGGCGGAACACGTCAGAGCCCCGTGGAGCCATGTTCAGGGCCTCCCAGGCGCAGCGCTTGCACCCGCGGGGTTGCATGGAGCCATCCAGTTGCTCTACTTCGCTCATGTCGACATCGCCATGAACAGGGCAATTGCCAGCGTAGGTCCGCATGGCTGGACGACGGTGGAACAGATCAGAAATTCGCTCGGCCATCGTGGCTCTCCTGGTACATGTCATCGGTGTGCTGAGGGAGGTTGCTGTATGCGTTCGGCTTGCCTGACCGAGAGCCAGCGTTCGCTGTCGACTCTGGGTAAACATCGGTCCAGCAACTCAGGGTGGACTTGTCGAGCACAGCGTCAGCGTTCGGGTGACCCTCCAGCTTTTTGGCAATCAGGTCACAGGCGCGCTTGGTCAACGGCGCACGCTTTGCTTTGCGCATTTCGCAGAAGTCAGCCCAGGCGCGGTCGGAACAGTTCTCCGGCTTGGCCGTCAGCGGGTCGAATCCCTCCTTGACCTTGCGCTTACCTTTCCCACCAGCTGAGGCGCCATCGCCTTCTTTACGGTTATGGGTGGTTAATTGGTGGTTAATTGACGGTTCGGGTGCATGCTGTGCACCCCGTTCTGTCGTGGCGTGCACCCCGTTGTGTTCTGGCGTGCACCCCGTTACGTCGTGACGTGCACCGGGTGCATGCTGTGCACCCCGTTCCATGGCGAGGTCATAGCAAACGGGAATGCGGTCGCGCTGGTTGATGTAGGCGACGGGAATTGCCTGGTTGCCACGGCGAATCACACCCGTTTGCTCCAGCTCGCGGAGGCGATACTGCACCGTCCGCGTGCTCAGTCCGGTATCGGTCGCCAGACGCGATACCGATGGAAAAGCCGCCCGTCCGTCTTGGTCGGCATAGTTGGCCAGGCACAGCAGGACGTGGCGTGCGTGCGACTCCACCACCTCCTGCTGCTGCAGGGCCCAGGTCATAGCTTGGACGCTCACAGCTCAAGCTCCTCTGTAACCCGGCGCACGAATTGGTCGTAGCTTTCGCTCATCACCAGGCCCTGGAGCTCCAGCGCCTCGCGATACGCCTTCGCGCTGCCGTACAGCACCCAACGCTCGCGCTCTGGTAGATTTCGGAATGCGGCATAGCTTGGCCA
>NZ_JBLUPW010000064.1:0-1365 GCF_048068175.1 Pseudomonas sp. NY15356
AAAAATCTATGGTCACCCCATTTTTTGCAATACTGATCATCGGATGAAATGGATGGCTTGCCTAAATCTATCCGGCGTCTGTTTGGGATTGCATCCCGCGCCACGATGAGTATCCGCGCCTGGCGTCCCTAAGAAGGGGGGCGGCTTCAAGAGAGCCAATTTTTCCCACAGGGTCGTCGCTAGGCAGGTCGGCCGTTTATTTCATCTATTGTCCAGCTATCGCAAAACCTGATGGTGAAACACGGTGCTGCACCTGCGGGGTCAGGTGGTCACGGCGCTTGGCCCCGCGTAGTATCGAGTGTGTCGTGTCGCAATAGCCCATGCGATACGGGCAAATTTGTTGGCGAGCGCGCAGGCCACCACATTGGAGTGGCGCCGCATCGACAACGACCGCACCCACTCAGCCAACGGGCCTTTTTGATGCTCCAGACGCATCAGGTAAACCCGAGCGCATAACACCAGCAAAGACCGAAGGTTCTTGTCGCCACGCTTGCTGATCCCCAGCAAGGCCTGTCTGCCACCCGTACTGTATTGCTTGGGTACCAAGCCCACGGATGCCGCGAAGTCGCGACTGCTGCCATATTGCTCTCCGTCGCCCATCTCCACAGCCAGGAGACTGGCGGTGATCGGCCCGATACACGGAATGCTCAGCAAACGACTTCCGAGATCATCGTCAGTCAGCTGGCTTTCCAGCTCTTTGTCTAACACCTTGATTTGGTCGTCCAAGTAGAGAAAGTGGTCATGCAGCCGCTGCAGCAGCGCGGTGAGCCGGACGGGTAGATCGTGTTCTTCCAAGACTGAGGCCAGGCGTTTGATGACTGCCAGCCCGACCGGCAAGCTGATGCCGAACTCAAGCAGAAAGCCATGCATCTGATTCACGGTCTTAGTACGGTCGCGGATCAACGATTCACGGATCCGGTGGGAAACAGACAGCGTTTGTTGATCAGGCGACTTGGGTGTCACGAAGCGCATGGATGGGCGAGAGGCGGCTTCGCATATTGCTTGGGCATCGACATAGTCGTTTTTGTTGCTTTTGACGAAAGGCTTCACGAACTGAGGCGAAATCAGCTTGGCATCATGGCCCATAGCCTTGAACTCTCGAGCCAGGTAATGCGCGCCGGCGCAGGCCTCCATTACCACCGTACAAATGGGATGATTGGCTAGGAATGCCATCATCTGCTGCCGTGAGCACTTCTTGCGCAAGACCTCCTTGCCGGACTTGTCCTGAGCATGCAGATGAAAGTTATGTTTGCCGATATCGATGCCGATCAGTGTCACTGTGCTCATGATGACGATCTCCGCGGTAAAAGCCCCCTGCGAAATCGTAGCTTTCGCAGGGGGCGGGGTGACCATCTCATTAGGGGG
>NZ_JBLUPW010000065.1:0-1323 GCF_048068175.1 Pseudomonas sp. NY15356
TGTCCCGTCCTGAATAAGGTTTACACCTCCTATCCCGATTTTCCGGAGAGCTAGATGGAGCAAGGTGTAAAGCGCACGCAGCGAGATTACTCGCTGTCTTTTAAATTGGCTGTCGTTGATCAAATCGAAAAAGGCGAGCTGACCTACAAACAGGCCCAGGCGCGATATGGCATCCAGGGTCGGTCGACTGTTCTGGTATGGTTGCGTAAGCATGGTCGGCAGGATTGGAGCCAAGGGGCGTCGATCCGGGCCGAGAGGAGCTGCGCGATGTCCGACCCTAAAACGCTCACTCCAGAGCAGCGGATCAAAGAGCTTGAACAGCAGCTTGAGTTAATGAGCCAGAAGGCTCAGTTCTTCGAGACCGTCGTTGATGTCCTAAAGAATGACTACGGTGTGTCGGTCGTAAAAAAGCGATCCGGCAAGTCCTCTCGCAAGGTCAAGTCGCAGGACTGAGCATTGCCAGGGCTTGTCAGTTTCTAGGCATCAGCCGACAGGCTTACTACAAACGTAATCGAGTTGCTGATAGCAAAGCGCGCCAGGCAGATCGGGTTGTCGAGTTTGTGCAACAAGTCCGGATGCGTCAGCCACGGCTAGGCACACGGAAACTGCACTATCTGCTGCGTTGCCAGCCTGATAGGCGGATTCAAGTTGGCCGAGACCGGCTGTTTGAGGTCTTGGGGGAGCGCCGTTTGTTGGTGCTACCCAAGCGGGCGTATCACAAGACGACACAGAGCTTTCATCGCTTCTATCGTCATCCCAACCTACTCAAGCCAGGCCCCAATCAGATTGTCCCATCAGGGCCAGAGCACGTGTGGGTGGCGGACATCACCTACCTGCCGGCCAGAAGCGGCCCACTGTACCTAAGCCTGGTAACAGATGCTTACTCTAGAAAGATTGTTGGCCATCATGTTCATGAGAGCCTGCATGCCGAGTCGGTTGCACAAGCCTTTAGACAGGCCCTGCGCAAACGGCGGCGTCGCCAGCCGTTAGTCCATCACTCAGACCGAGGCATTCAGTACTGCTCAGCGCTGTATCAGTCACTGCATGCACGGAACGGGGTCCAATGCTCGATGACTGACGGATATGACTGTTATCAGAACGCGCTGGCCGAACGGATCAACGGAATCCTCAAAACAGAGCTGCTGCTGAGCAATCCAGAAAATCTGGAGCAGGCGAGAAAGATGGTTGATGAGGCGGTGCAAATCTACAACACGGAGCGGCCTCACATGGCCCTGAAAAACAAAACGCCCGATGCGGTGCATCGGGCGTTTTGAGGCCTATCGGCCTACCTGAACAGGTGTAAACCTATTTCAGGACTAGACA
>NZ_JBLUPW010000066.1:0-1318 GCF_048068175.1 Pseudomonas sp. NY15356
GCCTGCCGAAACCGTCATCACCGATTCGGTCGACACCACCAGCGTCACCCTGACCGCAACGCCAGGCATCACCGAAGGGGGCGTGATCACCTACACCGCCACCCTGAGCAATCCGGCGCAAACACCGGTCACCGTGACCCTGTCCAACGGCCAGACCATCACCATCAAGGCCGGCGAAACCACCGGTACCGTGGACTTCAAGACCCCGGCCAATGATGTCTTCGTCAATGGCAGCACTGTCAGCACGACCATTACAGGCGCGAGCGGTGGCAACTTCGAGAAGCTGACGCCCAACACCACACCTGCCGAAACCCAGATCAAGGACAGTATCGACACCGTGACGGTCAGCATCGCCGGCAACGGCGATGTAACCGAGGCCCAACAGCCGGCCTTCACTGTCAAGATCAGCCAGAAGCTGGATCACGACCTGACCGTCACCTTGAGCAATGGGGACAAAGTGGTCATCAAGGCTGGCGAGACCGAGATCGAGTACAAGCTCGACGCCCAGGGCGACGACGTATTCACCGATCCGGGCAAGGTAACGTTGGGCGTTACCGATGCCAGCGTTGATGGCAAGCAGTTCGAAGACCTGCAATTGGGTGGCGAGGCGAGCGTTGCGATCACCGATACGGTTAGCGAAGTAAAAGCCACGCTGTCTGTGGATAAAACTACTGTCGCTGAAGGCGGTGAAATCACCTACACCGTCACGCTGAGCAATGGGCAGAAATTGCCGGTCAACGGCCATGGTGGCCTGGTCTTCACCCTGTCGGACGGCACCAAGGTTTCTATCCCAGCCGGCAGCGCCAGCGGCTCCATTACCGTCAAAGCATCGGATGACGTGTTCACCGGTGGCCAGCCGACCATTACCAACAAGCTTGAGTCGGTAGAAGGCGGTGAGAAGTTCGAGAAGCTGACTTTGGGTGAGAACTCTGTTTCGACGGAAATCACCGATGAGCCAGGTTCGGGCACCAATACCGGCAACGAAGGCGACAAGTTCGAAGTCACCATCGTCAGCAAGGGTGATGTCACCGAAGACCAGCAGCCGTCCTTCACCATCCGGATCAGCGAAAAACTCGATCACGATGTCACCGTTACGCTGAGCAACAATCAGCAGGTGGTCATTCAAGCCGGTAAAACCGAGGTCGATTACTCGCTGCCGGCCCAGGGCGATGACGTATTCAAGGATGCAGGTGAAGTTTCGCTGGGCGTCACCGATGCGACCGTCGCCGGCAAGCAGTTCGAAAACCTGCAACTGGGCGACAAGGCCACCGTCAACATCACCGATACGATCAGCGAAGTGAAAGCCACGCTGTCTGTG
>NZ_JBLUPW010000067.1:0-1208 GCF_048068175.1 Pseudomonas sp. NY15356
GACCCAGCCGATGGCCGGGTGCCTTTGCCTGGGCTGGAGTGGAGCGATCCTCTCGAAGCTGTGGTGGGCGTTATCGATTGGTCCCAAGAGATCACTGCGGAGACCAAGGCCCAGGTTGCCGCTGAGCAGCATCTCGCCATGGTCGTTGCTGAGACCGCGAGCCGCCGCGCAGTAGCTGACAGCTCTATCGCGCCGCTGCAGGACGCCGTAGACCTTGGCGAAGCCACTGAAGCCGAGGCCGCCTCGCTGATTGCCTGGAAGCGCTACCGCGTGGCGCTGATCCGCCTGCCAGACCAACCGGGCTACCCCGACGAGATCACCTGGCCCGCGCCGCCGGCCTGATCAACTGAACGACAGCCAGCCAACGAACACAACCGCCTGATGGCGGTATTTTTTTGCCCGGAGAAAACCCATGACCGCACGCGGTGTACGCAACAATAACCCTGGCAACATCGACTTCAACCCACGGAACGACTGGGTGGGCCAGCTGGGCCTGGAGGTGCGCGCCGCTAAGCCGCGCTTCGCCCGCTTCGATACCCCAGAGAACGGCATCCGCGCCCTGGGCAAGCTGCTCATCAACTACCGGGGCAAAGACGGCATTCCCGGTGTGGGCGGGAAGGGCATCGACACGGTGTTGGAGACCATCAACCGCTGGGCGCCGGCGAACGAGAACGACACCCAGGCCTACGCCTCGGCCGTGGCCAAGCGCCTGGGTGTGCGCACCACCGACCCGATCAACATCAAGGACCCGGCCACGCTGCGGGTGTTCGTCGAGAGCATCATCATCCATGAGAACGGCGGCAACCCGTACAAGCCCGAGGTGATCGACGATGGCGTGCGGAGGGCCTTGGCGTGAACGCGCTGCTGATGCGTGCCATCGGGGCTGCTCTGCTGATCCTGATCGGCATCGCCGTCGGTACCTGGGCCACCACCAGCCATTTCCGGCCAGCGCTCGATGAGGTGCAGGACAAGGTTGCCGCGTGCATCGCCGCGCGCGACAACCTATCCGGTCTGGCGCAAGAGCAGGGCAAGGCCCTTGGCGACCTGACCCTGGCCGCGAACGAGCGCCAGGCCCGGGCGGAGCAGGCCGCGAAGGATGCACAGGCCAGCGCCCAGGCCGACTACGAGGCGGCAAATCGCTTGCAGCAGGAGCGCACCGGTGGCGACCAGTGCGAGGCCGCGACCTCGATCATCGACAAGGAGCTGGG
>NZ_JBLUPW010000068.1:0-1160 GCF_048068175.1 Pseudomonas sp. NY15356
GTACAGAACAGGCACGGTCGCGATCACGGCTGGCCAAACGACGGTGACCGGTACCGGCACCAATTTTTCAGCGAATGCCCGGGTGGGCGATGCACTGCTAGGCCCGGATGGCAATTGGTATGAGGTGACCAACATTGCCAGCACCACGGTGCTGAGCATCCTGCCCGCCTACAAGGGGGCCACGGTCACCGGAGGCACCTACGCAATCACGCCGGTCCAGGGCTACACCAAGACCTTGGCCGACAAGTTCAACGACATCGCCAATACCTGGGGCTCGACCCTGGCCGGCCTTGGCTCGGTGTCAACCGAGAACGTAGTGCCGGTGGCCAAGGGGGGGACCGGAGGCAACACGCAGGCATTAGGGCGCAGTGGCCTTGGACTGAAAACGGCCGCGGTGGCCGATATCGTTGGCACGGTCAGTCAAAGCGGCGGTATTCCAACAGGTGCAATCATCGAGCGTGGGAGCAATGCCAATGGTGAGTACATCCGGTTCGCGGATGGCTCGCAGATTTGTTGGGGTATTGCAGCTGAAGCGTTAGTTACAACAGCAGTCGTTGGAAGCGGCTTCCAGTCTCCGACAACCAGCAACTTCATTTATCCAATTGGATTTGCTGTACCTCCCAGGCTATTCCCAGGTGGTTATTTTCCCGCTGGTGGAGCGTCTCGAGCGTGGGCAAACCCTGCAGTTGTAGGTTCTGGTAGCTGTACCCTTGTCGCCCACGGGTTCGCTAATAACGCCACAGTCCAAGTGGCCTATATGGCTATTGGCAGATGGTTCTCATAAGGACGATATCATGCTCATCAAACTTTCACCGGTTCGATCCGGCCATAATCTTGCCGTCCTCAAAGCTGGCGATCAACTCGAAATCAATGGCGTTTCACTGGACTTCTCCAGACTTGCTGATGGCTCGACATTACCGGTCGAGGCGGTAGGCAGCCCGTTTATCGTTGCTCCTGTGGAGCGTTTTAATGGTGACCTGGTCGTTACCTTGATGCTGCCGCACGCTGCCGACGCTCCGGAGAGCGCACGTTTCCCGATCGATATCCGAGACCCAGCCGATGGCCGGGTGCCTTTGCCTGGGCTGGAGTGGAGCGATCCTCTCGAAGCTGTGGTGGGCGTTATCGATTGGTCCCAAGAGATCACTGCGGAGACCAAGGCC
>NZ_JBLUPW010000069.1:0-1149 GCF_048068175.1 Pseudomonas sp. NY15356
GTACAGAACAGGCACGGTCGCGATCACGGCTGGCCAAACGACGGTGACCGGTACCGGCACCAATTTTTCAGCGAATGCCCGGGTGGGCGATGCACTGCTAGGCCCGGATGGAAACTGGTATGAAGTGACCAACATTGCCAGCACCACGGTGCTGAGCATCCTGCCCGCCTACAAGGGCGCCACGGTCACCGGAGGCACTTACGCAATCACGCCGGTCCAGGGGTATACCAAGACCCTGGCCGACAAATTCAACGACATCGCTAATACCTGGGGCTCGACTCTGGCCGGCCTTGGCTCGGTTTCGACCGAGAACGTAGTCCCGGTGACCAAGGGCGGTACCGGCGGCACGACGCAGGCGACGGCGCGGAATGGCCTGGGCCTGAAGGCGGCGGCGGTGGCCGATATCGTCGGCACGGTAAGCCAGAGTGGCGGTGTTCCAACAGGCGCGATTGTTGAGCGGGGGAGCAACGCCAACGGTGATTACGTTAAGTTTGCTGACGGCACCTTAATCTGCACCACGACCAACAGAGCAGTCAGCTTCGTTAACGCATCGAACCTGAACTTCACATGGATATATCCGATATCGTTCGTTGCTGCCGTGCCAGCCATTAGCGTCAACATTGCCTCCTCCACTGTGACGACACAGCGCCAGATCACCACAGTCTGTGGTTACAGTCGCAGCGTGGCTCAGGCTGTGTGTGCTGCTCTGTCCATTGCCCAATTTGTTGCTGCGGACGCTTCTGCAATGTTTTTGGACGTATCCGCCATCGGGAGGTGGTACTGATGATTATTAAGCTTTCTCCAGTACGTTCCGATCTGCCTCTTGCCGTGGTCAAAACAGGCGACCAGCTCGAGATCAATGGCGTTTCTCTGGACTTTTCGCGCTTGGCTGACGGCTCCACTTTGCCAGCCGAAGCGGTCAGCAGCTCATTCATAGTTGCCCCGGTTGAGCGGGTAAATGGTGATCTGGTCGTCACTTTGATGCTGCCACACGCTACCGACGCTCCGGAGAGCGCACGCTTCCCGATCGATATCCGCGACCCAGCCGATGGCCGGGTGCCTTTGCCTGGGCTGGAGTGGAGCGATCCTCTCGAAGCTGTGGTGGGCGTTATCGATTGGTCCCAAGAGATCACTGCGGAGACCAAGGCC
>NZ_JBLUPW010000070.1:0-1125 GCF_048068175.1 Pseudomonas sp. NY15356
GAACCGATCTCCGTACAAAATCGCGAATTGATTCATCGCATTTTTCCAATCATGCGCCGCTGAGCCCCAGTTCGCCGTGATGTTTCGCAGCCCCAGCCAGATCAGCTTGGTGGCTGCGTCATCGTTCGGGAAATGGCCCCGGGTCTTGATGATCTTACGCAGCTGGGCATTGATACTCTCGATGGCGTTGGTGGTGTAGATTACTTTCCTGATGGCAGGCGGGAAGACAAAGAAGGGAATCACTCGATCCCAGGCGCGTCTCCAGGCCGCGACGACCGTTGGGTATTGCTTGCCCCAGGGCCCATTTTCAAACTCATCGAGTGCCTGCTCAGCCGCTTCGGCGTTGATGGCCTGATAGATCGGCTTAAGTGCCTTGGCCAGTGCCCGTCGCTTGTCCCAGGCTGCAAAGTCCAGGCTGTTGCGGATCAGGTGCACGATGCACGTCTGTAGCGTCGTCTCTGGAAACACTGCGCTGAGGGCCTCTGGCATGCCCTTAAGCCCATCGGTCACGGCAATCAGCACATCCTCGACACCACGCGTCTTGAGATCGTTGAACACCTTCATCCAGAACTTCGCACCTTCGGTGTTCTCAATCCAGATGCCCAAGATATCGCGCGTCCCGTCGGGTAGAACGCCCAGTGCCAGGTAAATGGCCTTGTTGCGCACCAGGCCTTCTTCGCGGATCTTCACCCGCAGTGCATCAAAGAAAATGACCGGGTACATCGGCTCCAATGGCCGCTGTTGCCAGGCGCCAATCTCTTCCATGACCTCGTCTGTCACAGAGCTGATGAAGTCGGGTGAGACCTCTGTTCCATACTGCTCGGACAGAAAGGCCCGGATCTCTCTGACAGTCATTCCACGGGCATACATGGCGATGATCTTGTCATCGAAACCGGTGTACCGCCGCTCGTGCTTTGGGATGAGAATGGGCGCAAAACTGCCGTCTCGGTCACGAGGAATTTCCAGCCGCAGCGGGCCATCACCGGTCAAAACCGTCTTGCCACTCTTGCCGTTACGTTGATTGGTTTCATCCTCTGGGCGCTGCGCGCCCGGCGGATAACCCAGGTGGTGGCCGAGCTCGGCATGCAGGGCGCGCTCGATCAAGGCCTTCTTGAACGCCGCAGA
>NZ_JBLUPW010000071.1:0-1113 GCF_048068175.1 Pseudomonas sp. NY15356
GGCGGTTGCAGGAGCTGAGTGCAACACGGTTATTGAATTGAAGCCGGAGCATCATGCCGCATTGCCATGGCATTTTGCATGACCTCTCCCATCACCTCGATGGGGCATTTGAAGTCGAAGCGCTTGCGCGGTCGCATGTTCAGTTGCAGCGCAATGGCGTCCAGCTCCTCCTGGCTATGTATCGACAGGTCTGTGCCCTTGGGCAAGTACTGGCGAATCAGGCCGTTGATGTTTTCGTTGCTGCCGCGCTGCCAGGGGCTGTGCGGGTCGCAGAAGTAGATCGCCACGCCGGTTCTTTGGGTGATCTCGGCGTGTCGCGCCATCTCCCGGCCCTGGTCGTAAGTCATGCTCTTGCGCATCTCCAGCGGCATGCCATTGAGCGCTGCACTGAAGCCTTCCAGCGCCGAAGTCGCCGTCGCGTCGTTCATCTTCACCAACATCAGGTAGCCACTGGTGCGTTCCACCAGCGTACCGACGGACGAGGCGTTGGCCTTACCCTTGATGAGGTCGCCTTCCCAATGCCCCGGCATCAGCCTGTCTTCAATCTCCGGCGGGCGCACATGAATACTGACCATCTCGGGGATCTGGCCGCGCCGATCCACGCCACCAGAGCGCGGCCGGCGCGTCGTCTTGCCTTGGCGCAGACAGATGATCAGCTCCTTACGCAGCTCACCCACTGGCAGGGCATAGATCGCGTTGTAGATCGTCTCGCGACAGACGTAGGCATCTCGCAGGTTGGGTATGTTCATGCTGCGCAGCTTGCCGGCAATCTGCTCGGGAGACAAACGCTCACGCAGCATATGGGTCACCAGTTCGAAGCGCTCGCTACCCGGCAACAGTTTTCGCATCGGTCGACAAACCTGGCGGCGGGCCTGCATTTGCTGCTGGGCCAGGCGGGCCGAGTAGCCACCGCAAGCACCTCGGTTACGGCGCAGCTCCCGGCTGATGGTCGAAGGGGATCGGTTGATCAAGCAGGCAATCCTACGCAGGCTGAAGCCTTGGGTACGACCGATTTGTATGGTGGCGCGCTCTTCAACGCTGAGTTCGGTATAAGACATAGGGGCAGCACCGTACCGGAAAGGTCAGGTGTTGCACTCAGTTTTTGCCGCCGCC
>NZ_JBLUPW010000072.1:0-1112 GCF_048068175.1 Pseudomonas sp. NY15356
GCCCGCTATGCCACCTGGTCGGCCGGGCAGATGCTGATGTACTACCCGGAGAACTACATCGACCCGACCGTGCGCCTGGGCCAGACCAAGGCGATGGACGACATGCTGCAGGTGCTGGGGCAGGCGCAGATCAACGGCGATACCGTTGGCGATGCCTACCCCGGCTACCTCAATGCTTTCGAGGAAGTGGCCAACCTGGAGACGATCAGCGGCTACTACAACGGCCGGGAGCCGCAGACGACTGATGAATCGCTGGGCAAGACCTGGTTCATCGGGCGCAGCCGTGGCGAGCCGCGGGAGTACTGGTGGCGGACGGTGGACGAGAGCAAGCGTGACAAGGAGACCGGCGCGCTGCCGGCCAACGCCTGGCGCGGCTGGACGAAGATCGAGTTGGCGCCCCAGGTGGTGGGCCGGCTGATCCGGCCGGTGATCTACCGTGAGCGGCTGTACCTGATGTGGGTGGAGCGTCAGGAGCGTATCTTGACCCGCAAGGAGACCGACGGCCAGCCAAAAGATAAGGAATATGTGTGGTCCTACAAGCTGGCGTGGTTGCGCTATGACGGGACCTGGAGCGCACCGCTGGACTACCCGATCGCTGATGGCTACATGAACAAGCTGGAAAGGCTGGAAGGCTGGGACGAGAACAAAGGGAAAGAGGGTGAAACGTCACCAGCGGTCGATTACGAAAACTACTCGCTGTTCCTGGTCAGCCTGCCCGGCCTGAACGCCCTGGTGGCCGGTATCTATGATCGGAAGGGCGACCTCGGCGAAAAAGCCATTGAGTATGGCGGCATCCAGATCAAGGAGGATTTCACCAGCGAGCCCATTGGGCTGTTGGGCGACCTGCGACAAGTCCCGCATTGGCTGGACACGGAGGCGCATACGGGGCTGTGCAGCGTATTCGCTCGCAAAGACCGGCCCGTGGCGAAGGGCATCACGTCCCCGTCTGGCAAACCGGCAGACTTCGTGTCGTTCGACTTGTCCGATGCGAGCGTGAAGGTCATCGAAACGTTCGCTGCCGAAGAGGGCAGCTATAGCCTGCGGCTGGATACGACGCTGTCGGTGGAGGCTGTGCGTCCGGAGGTGCCCAACCGATGGATCACCGAGCTGGT
>NZ_JBLUPW010000073.1:0-1063 GCF_048068175.1 Pseudomonas sp. NY15356
AACTGCGGCCCGGGCCCTGCTGATCTGGGCGGACCGTGGCAAGCCCGGTGGGCTTTGGCTGCAAGAGCTAGGCGAGCGCCTGAAGCTGGAAGATCCAGAGGCGTCGGAAGAGCCGGAAGAACCAGAAGAACCTTACGACCCGGTAGCCGATCCCCAGATAATCGCCTTCACCTACGGCCTGGCGCAGATGGCGCTGATCGTGCACGCCAGCGGTGTGACCGCCGACGTGCTGGCCGTGCTGGTGGAGCAGCCCCATTTGCTCGCCGGAACCATGGACAACATCGAGCCCAGGCTGACCACCCTGCAGCGCAGTGTGGCCACGGTCGTGGCCCTGACGGACTTCAGCACCTGGCTGAAAACACGACCGGAGTCGGCCAGCACGCTGATGGCTGCGCTGAAGGCCGAAGGCGTACCGCCCGCGCTGCTGGCCAAGGCCACCGGCCAGGCAGAAGGGCTGGTCGCCGAGGCTGCCAGGCAGGCAGCCCTGAAGAAGGATGTCGTAGACGCCTCGGCCCTGGCCAACTGGCAGGAGATCGCCGTGGTCCGGCAATGGGCCGACCTGGCGACAACGCTGGGCGTGCAGCCCACAAGCCTGGCGGCGTTGCTGGTGTTCCCGCCGGCATGGGATGAGTGGCAAGCCCTGGCGAACAGTTTCGAGGCGGGGCTGAGCCCGTCGCAGGTCAAGCGTGCGCAGGCGGCCAGCGAGGAGCCGTTGAGCAAGGCGCTGGCCGGTGTGTTGGCCGCGCGCATCAACCTGGGCGTGGAAGCGCTGAACCAGCACCTGCTGCTCGACAGCCTGAACAGTGCCCAGGTGACGACCACGCGCATCGCCGAGGCGATGGCGGCGCTGCAGCTGTTCGTCCACCGTACCTTGTCGGAGCCTGAAGACCCCTACGCCCTGGACAGAAGCGTGTTGGACGGGCCCTTCTTCCGCGACTGGACCCGCTGGAATGCCCGCTATGCCACCTGGTCGGCCGGGCAGATGCTGATGTACTACCCGGAGAACTACATCGACCCGACCGTGCGCCTGGGCCAGACCAAGGCGATGGACGACATGCTGCAG
>NZ_JBLUPW010000074.1:0-968 GCF_048068175.1 Pseudomonas sp. NY15356
GCGGAACGCCATTGGCAGATCCAGCTGTACAAGCAACCCGGTAGCGAGACCGGTCCGGCCGAGTGGGTAGCGAAGCTCGCGGAAGTCACCCCGGTGAAAACAACGTTCATCGGCGAGACCGCCGAAGGGGCCCAGTACTTCCAGCGCGGCTCCTGGGTCACCCGGCTGAACACGCTGTTCGCCCGCCAGCTCACCGAGCGCGCGGTGCGGGGGATCGACACCATCCTGAGCTACGACACCCAGCAGATCAAGGAGCCGAGCATCCCGGGCAGCCAGGATGATCCGAGAATGGATTTCGGCGGTGCCAACGCGCTGTATTTCTGGGAGCTGTTCTACTACACGCCGATGATGGTGATGCAGCGCTTCCTGCAGGAAGAGCGCTTCGACCTGGCCGAGCAATGGCTCAAGTACATCTTCAACCCGACCGGCTCCACGCCGCGCATGTGGAACGTACGCCCGCTGGAAGAAGACACCTCGTGGAACGAGGCGCCGCTGGAGTCGCTGGACCCGGACGCGGTGGCGCAGAACGACCCGATGCACTACAAGCTCAATGCCTTCATGCGCTTGCTGGACATCACCCTGGGGCGTGGCGATGCGGCGTATCGCAAGCTCGAGCGCGACACCCTGAGCGAAGCGAAGGTGTGGTACCAGCGCGCCTTGCGCCTGCTGGGCGACGAACCCTGGATCGATCCGAGTACCGACTGGGACGACCCGCAGCTGGGCGAGGTGGCTGCGCAACAGGTGCTCGACGATCGTCTGGATGCGTTGGCGATGATGGCCGAAGGCATACGCGCCGAGGATGTGGCGAAGCTGCGCGCGATGGGGCCGGCCCGCGCCGTGGCGGGCAGGACGCTGTTCCTGCCCGAGGCCAACCGCATGCTGCTCGACTACTGGGAAGCGCTGCGCATCCGCCTGTACAACCTGCGGCACAACCTGACGCTGGACGGCCAGCCCTTGAACCTGCCGCT
>NZ_JBLUPW010000075.1:0-833 GCF_048068175.1 Pseudomonas sp. NY15356
TTGAGGTTCTCCACCCCTTGCTGGTTGAGGCTGTTGATCTGGGTGATGTCCAGGTTCAGGCTCTCGACCACCGCGCTCTGCTCCTCGGTGGCGGTGGCCACCGACTGGTTCATGCCGTCGATCTCGCCGATGCGCTGGGTCACGCTGGCCAGCCGCTCGCCGGCCTGGTTGGCCACCTGCACGGTCTGCTCGCTGGACACCTGGCTTTCGTTCATGGTGTACACCGCCTCGCGCGAGCCCACCTGCAGGCCGGTGATCATGCGGTGGATCTCCTCGGCCGACTCCTGGGTACGGTGGGCCAGGTTGCGCACCTCGTCAGCCACCACCGCGAACCCACGCCCGGCCTCGCCGGCACGGGCCGCCTCGATGGCGGCGTTGAGCGCGAGCAGGTTGGTCTGCTGGGAGATGCCCTTGATCACGTCGAGGATCTTGCCGATCTCGTCGGTGCTGGCGTTGAGCGCCTCGATCTGCTCGCACGACTCGCTGATCTTCTGCGACAGCGCGGTCATGGCGTTGATCGCATCGTCCACCACCTGACGGCCGTCGTTGGCCTGGTCGCTGGCGCCGCTGGCATGCTGCGAGGCGTCGGCGGCGTTGCGGGCGATCTCCTGGGTGGCGGCGCCCAGCTGGTTGATCGCCGCGGCGACGCTGTTGGTGCGCATGCTCTGCTCCTCGGAGCCGATGATCGAGGCGTTGGAGGCGTGGACCACCTTCTCCGACAGGTCATGCACCAGGCGGGTGGCCGAGGACACCTCGCTGATCGAGGCGTGAATACGCTCGACGAAGCGGTTGAACGAGGTGGCCAGTTCGCCGAACTCGTCCTTGTGCTGCAC
>NZ_JBLUPW010000076.1:0-823 GCF_048068175.1 Pseudomonas sp. NY15356
GATGAACGTTGTTTTCACCGGGGTGACTTCCGCGAGCTTCGCTACCCACTCGGCCGGACCGGTCTCGCTACCGGGTTGCTTGTACAGCTGGATCTGCCAATGGCGTTCCGCAGCACCGACCTTCAGCGTCATCTTATGCGAAGTTTGATTTTTATCAGGCCACTCTGACATCTGCCCAATGTTCAGGACGCTGGAGAACTTGGCCTGCTGCACACCCTCGGCCAGATCGAAGTCGATGTTAGCAGGCTCGCTGACAGAGTTTTGTCCCTTGGCGCGATAGACGATACGGCGAATATCCAACCTGCTGACCTTGCCCGGCGGATTCAGATAGCGGTTAGGTGTTACCAGTTCTTGACCTACCCCGCTATATTTGAGCAACTTCGCAACATTTATCTCAGGCCCCACACCCGTCTTGTAGCTGTACTTTATATTTATCCCCGGTAGTGGATAATTAGCCGTGCCTATCTTGAATCTGCAAAGAAGATGGTTATTTTCACGCTTGATCTCTCCGTCACCGCTGCTACCGAAAGGCGCATCAAATATGTCTATCACCATTTCAGGATTGATGCTAAATGCACGTAGCGTTTGATAGCTGGCACACAGATAGCCCCAATCATCTCCATTCTCACGACGGACCAAAAAGGCGCCTTCCGCAGCCAGCGCCAACGCTCTGACTGGGATGGTTTCCTTGGCAAGCCCCCCGAAGCCGTTAACCAGCTCGGTGATCCATCGGTTGGGCACCTCCGGACGCACAGCCTCCACCGACAGCGTCGTATCCAGCCGCAGGCTATAGCTGCCCTCTTCGGCAGCGAACGTTTCGATG
>NZ_JBLUPW010000077.1:0-811 GCF_048068175.1 Pseudomonas sp. NY15356
CATCGAAACGTTCGCTGCCGAAGAGGGCAGCTATAGCCTGCGGCTGGATACGACGCTGTCGGTGGAGGCTGTGCGTCCGGAGGTGCCCAACCGATGGATCACCGAGCTGGTCAAACACTTCAGTGAGCTTGCTCGCCACCAGACACCTGTCCGAGCCATGGCAAGAACTGACAAGGGCGCCTTCTTGGTTCGTCATGAGAATGGCGCGGACTGGGGGTATCTCTGTGTCAGTTGGAATAAGGATGGGCTTGCTCCCGAAAGCATTAAAAATATATATGATATTGCTGTGGGGGAAGGTACAGGGGTTCATAAGTACAATGGTTCCCATATTCTTTGCAAATTTAAGATGGGCGAGGTTGATTACCACCCATTGCAACACGTCATGGTAGTTCTCGATCATGGCAATTACTCTGTTAATCTATATGTCACGGCGCTCATTGAATATTATGCTCCAGGCGTAGATCATGTAACACCTAGCCGCTATCTGAATCCGCCGGGCAAGGTTAGTAAGTCCGATATATGCCGTATCGTCTATCGCGCCGATGGAAAGAAACCTGACATCGAGTCTGCTAGCAGCGACTTCGATCTGGCCAAGGGTGTACAGCAGACCAAGTTCTCCAGCCTGGTGAACGTTGGGCAGATGTCAGAGTGGCCTGATGAAAATCAAACTTCGCATACGATGACGCTGAAGGTCGGTGCCGCGGAACGCCATTGGCAGATCCAGCTGTACAAGCAACCCGGTAGCGAGACCGGTCCGGCCGAGTGGGTAGCGAAGCTCGCGGAAGTCACCCCGGTGAAAACAACGTTCATC
>NZ_JBLUPW010000078.1:0-685 GCF_048068175.1 Pseudomonas sp. NY15356
CAATTCGCGATTTTGTACGGAGATCGGTTCATCAGGCCGACCTGGTGAAAATCAGGGCCTGCCTGACGGCAGGCCGTTACCGGCCCGCACACAAAAAATCTGACACTTCCCCTTTCCGCCCTTACGGCGGGTTACTTTGGTCTTGGCCAAAGTAACCAAAGCCGCGCGCCCCTGCATCCGGCCCCGGCGCTGTGCGCCGGGGTTCCCTCGTTCCGGCATCGCTCCGGTGGGGCGCGGCGAAGGGCCATCCATGGCCCTGCGCCGCTTGCCGGGCATCCATGCCCGACACCCACCTACGCAATACCTCCACTCGGCCTCCTGACGGGGCGCAAGTTACGGGTGGCGCCTGGGCTGGCGTTGTTTTTTCAATGGGATTGGCGGCGGGCTCACGGGCCAATCGCGGGACGGCGCGAGCTTAAGAATTGTGCTGTCTGTGGGAGCGGGCTTGCCCGCGATTCGGCCAGAACAGCCAACCAATCAGTATGATTTTTCGCCGCTGTCGCCGCCACCGCTTTCGCTCTTTCTTACACGTTAGACCAGGCGCCGCCAATCGCGACGTCAGGAGGCCGAGCATAGGCATTACGGAGGTGGGTGCCGGGCATGGATGCCCGGCAAGCGGCGCAGGGCCATGGATGGCCCTTCGCCGCGCCCCACCGGGAGTAATGCCGGAGCGAGGGAACCCCGG
>NZ_JBLUPW010000079.1:0-661 GCF_048068175.1 Pseudomonas sp. NY15356
CTCGTCGTAGCGGTAGTAGGTGCTCTTGCCCGAGCAGTCCTGGTAACGCTCGACCTGGGCCTGGGTGTTCCACCACAGGTACTTGGATTTGTAGGTCGCGTCGATGATGGTATGCGGCAGGCCATCGTCGCCGTTGAGGTACTCGGTCATCTGGCCGAGGGCATCGAATTCGGCGAGCAGGTTGCCCTTGTCGTCGTAGCGCGCTCGCCAGGTGCTGCCGTCCGGGTAGCTGACCTGGGTCACCAGGGTGGTCAGGTGGTGATACTCGTAGGTGGTCTTGCGCCCCAGCGGGTCAGTTTCCTCCAGCAGGCGGGCGAACTCGTCGTACTTGAAGGCGAGTTTGTTGCCGTCCGGCAGGCCTAGCCCGATCATGTTGCCGTGTTCGTCCAGCTCGATGGCATAGCGCTCGCCACCATAGTCCCGGCTGGCGACCACGCGATGGTCGGCGTTGTACTGCACTTCCAGCTCGCGGCCAAGCACGTCGGTGGCCCAACTGGTGCGGGCGCTCAGGTCGTAGCGGAAATGGTAGTGCTCACCGTCGCTGGTCCAATGCTCCACCACGCGCGGCTTGTCGCCAATGGTTTCCCAGCGGTAGTGGCAGCCCAGGCCCAGCGCGTTGCTGTGGCTGGTCATCAGCCCTTCGGCGTAGGTGAAGCCGCGC
>NZ_JBLUPW010000080.1:0-606 GCF_048068175.1 Pseudomonas sp. NY15356
TACGACCGATTTGTATGGTGGCGCGCTCTTCAACGCTGAGTTCGGTATAAGACATAGGGGCAGCACCGTACCGGAAAGGTCAGGTGTTGCACTCAGTTTTTGCCGCCGCCAGGTGTCACATACGCACTGACCCAATAGAAGTCACCATTCTTGCAGCGATTCTTGATGATACCCATCCAGCTTTTGCCAGCCTTCAGATAGCCCCACATCAGCCCGAAAACAGCTGGAGGCATGTCGGGATGACGAACCAAATTGTGCGGACTGCCCAACAACTCTTCACGAGAATAGCCACTTATTCTCATAAACTCATCATTCACATAGTAAATATTCCCATTCGTATCCGTAGCAGAGATCAATCGCTGCTGGACTGGAAATATTTGTTCAACGGTTGTGACAGGCAGGTTCGAGCGCAAGATGAGTCTCCATGAGCAATAATGGCATTATGCCATAAGGCGTGAGTAACGGGTCATGCGAAATAAAGGGGAGCACTGAGATGGGCGGTTGCAGGAGCTGAGTGCAACACGGTTATTGAATTGAAGCCGGAGCATCATGCCGCATTGCCATGGCATTTTGCATGACCTCTCCCATCACCTCGATGGGGCATTT
>NZ_JBLUPW010000081.1:0-569 GCF_048068175.1 Pseudomonas sp. NY15356
GGATCTTCAGCACGTTGCCCACCGGGTCGTAGGCATAGCGCAGGTCCTGCAGCACCTTCGCGCCAGTGCCCTGGCGCTCGGTCTTGATCGACGACAGGCGCTGGGTGTCGGGCTCGTAGGTGTAGGTAGTCACCACACCGTTGCCATGCACCTCGCGCAGCTTCTGTCCGGCGGCGGCATAACTTACGGACCGGACGATGGCCTGCTCGGCCTTGCCCGCGATCGTCAACCAGCTGCCACTGAGCTGGCCGGCCACGTCGTAGGCCACCCGTTGCAGGTTGCCTGCGGCATCCAGGGTCGTCAGCATCGCGCCCGTGGCGTCTGCCGTGGTCTGGGTCGTATAGGTCTCGGGGGCCAGTCGGGTGTCCCATTCCGCCGCCTCTTCGCCCTGCCAGTCGGCGGCGATATCAGGATGGTCGGCATCCTTGAGCAGCTGCCGGGTCGTTGAGATCGGCACCCCCGTCAGGGCAACGCTGTTCGCCTGCACCAGCCCCGCCGGGTCGTAATGGCGGGTCACCTGCCCGAGCAGATTATGGTCCCGTGCCTGTTGCGTAACCGGTGCCCAGACG
>NZ_JBLUPW010000082.1:0-555 GCF_048068175.1 Pseudomonas sp. NY15356
GGCGCGCCGCTGGCGACGACCAATGCGGCCGGCGTCACCTCGCTCACCGACTATGCCATCAACGGCGCGGTGGCCCAGACACGCCTGGCGTACATGGAGCAGGGCAGCACCAAGGAAACTGTCACCCTGACGGCCATCCAGTACCGGGCCGACGGCGTGGTGTTGTCGCAAACGGCGGGCAATGGCGTCATCGACCGCTATGAATACGACCCCAAAACCCAGCTTCTGAGCCGGCACCTGACCGAGCGCCCCGAGGGGCATCCCAAAGGGCCATTGGTCATTAGCGACCTGCACTACCGCTATGACCCGGTGGGCAACATCATCAGCCTGGAAGACCAGGGGGCCGACCCCACCTGGCACGCCAACCAACAGGCCACCGGGCTGCGCGAATACACCTACGACACCCTGTACCGCCTCGCCAGCGCCACGGGCCGGGAGCGCACGCCGGTGGCCCGCTACTACGGCGCCGAGGCCTCGTCGGGCAGCGCCTGGGCGCCTTACAGCGAGCACTACACCTACGACGACGGCAACAACCTGACGACGATCCGCCACGTC
>NZ_JBLUPW010000083.1:0-554 GCF_048068175.1 Pseudomonas sp. NY15356
TGCTCCACCACGCGCGGCTTGTCGCCAATGGTTTCCCAGCGGTAGTGGCAGCCCAGGCCCAGCGCGTTGCTGTGGCTGGTCATCAGCCCTTCGGCGTAGGTGAAGCCGCGCACCGAATCGCCGTTGCGGTTGATCACTTCGCTCAGTTGGCCGTGTTCGTCGTAGCGGTACTGGGTGAGCGTTTCCACCGCTTCGTTGTTCACCACGCGCTTGATGTCGGTTAGGCGGCCCAGCGGGTTGTCATAGTGCAGGTGCACCCGCGTGCCGCCGGTGGCGCTGATGTCGGTCAGCCTGCCTTCGGGTGTACGGGTGAAGTGCAGGAAGTGGCCGAGGGCGTTCTCGATGCGTTGCAGCGGGACTTCTGTGTTGGTGTCTGGCACTTCACCGAAGTAGAAGAACAGGTTGTCGAGGGTCTGCAGGAGGTAGTGGCCGCCCTCGGTGCACACCAGGTACACCTGCTCGTGGGGGTTGTAGATGCGCTCGCCTGGTTGCAGGGTGACGAAGGGGACTTCGCGGCCCTGGTTGTCGGTCAGGTAGATGAAGCTACCGCTGCG
>NZ_JBLUPW010000084.1:0-547 GCF_048068175.1 Pseudomonas sp. NY15356
AACTGCGGCCCGGGCCCTGCTGATCTGGGCGGACCGTGGCAAGCCCGGTGGGCTTTGGCTGCAAGAGCTAGGCGAGCGCCTGAAGCTGGAAGATCCAGAGGCGTCGGAAGAACCAGAAGAACCAGAAGAACCAGAAGAACCAGAAGAACCAGAAGAACCAGAAGAACCAGAAGAACCTTACGACCCGGTAGCCGATCTCCAGATAATCGCCTTCACCTACGGTCTGGCCCAGATGGCCCTGATCGTGCACGCCAGCGGTGTAACCGCCGACGTCCTGGCCGTGCTGGTGGAGCAGCCTCATTTGTTGCTCGCCAAGATCGTGAACAACATCGGGCCCAGCCCGACCCTGGCGCGCAGCGTGGCCACGGTCGTGGCCCTGACGGACTTCAGCACCTGGCTGAAAACACGACCGGAGTCGGCCAGCGCGCTGATGGCCGCGCTGAAGGCCGAAGGCGTACCGCCCGCGCTGCTGGCCAAGGCCACCGGCCAGGCAGAAGGGCTGGTCGCCGAGGCTGCCAGGCAGGCAGCCCTGAAGAAGGATGTCGTA
>NZ_JBLUPW010000085.1:0-487 GCF_048068175.1 Pseudomonas sp. NY15356
CGTGCAGCCCACAAGCCTGGCGGCGTTGCTGGTGTTCCCGCCGGCATGGGATGAGTGGCAAGCCCTGGCGAACAGTTTCGAGGCGGGGCTGAGCCCGTCGCAGGTCAAGCGGGCGCAGGCGGCCAGCGAGGAGCCGCTGAGCAAGGCACTGGCCGGTGTACTGGCTGCGCGCATTAACCTGGGCGTGGAAGCGCTGAACCAGTACCTACTGCTCGACAGCCTGAACAGTGCCCAGGTGACGACCACGCGCATCGCCGAGGCGATGGCGGCGCTGCAACTATTCATCCACCGTACCTTGTCGGAGCCTGAAGACCCCTACGCCCTGGACAGAAGCGTGTTGGACGGGCCCTTCTTCCGCGACTGGACCCGCTGGAACGCCCGCTATGCCACCTGGTCGGCCGGGCAGATGCTGATGTACTACCCGGAGAACTACATCGACCCGACCGTGCGCCTGGGCCAGACCAAGGCGATGGACGACATGCTGCAG
>NZ_JBLUPW010000086.1:0-481 GCF_048068175.1 Pseudomonas sp. NY15356
GTTGCCCTTGTCGTCGTAGCGCGCTCGCCAGGTGCTGCCGTCCGGGTAGCTGACCTGCGTCACCAGGGTGGTCAGGTGGTGATACTCGTAGGTGGTCTTGCGCCCCAGCGGATCGGTTTCCTCGAGCAGGCGGGCGAACTCGTCGTACTTGAAGGCGAGTTTGTTGCCGTCCGGCAGGCCCAGGCCGATCATATTGCCCTGCTCGTCCAGCTCGATGGCATAGCGCTCGCCACCATAGTCCCGGCTGGCGACCACGCGATGGTCGGCGTTGTACTGCACTTCCAGCTCGCGGCCGAGCACGTCGGTGGCCCAACTGGTGCGGGCGCTCAGGTCGTAGCGGAAGTGATAGTGCTCACCGTCGCTGGTCCAGTGCTCCACCACGCGCGGCTTGTCGCCAATGGTTTCCCAGCGGTAGTGGCAGCCCAGGCCCAGCGCGTTGCTGTGGCTGGTCATCAGCCCTTCGGCGTAGGTGAAGCCGCGC
>NZ_JBLUPW010000087.1:0-470 GCF_048068175.1 Pseudomonas sp. NY15356
CGCTTCTGGCGCAACCAGAAAGTGGTGCCGGAAAACACCTACAGCTACGACAGCCTCTACCAACTGGCCAGTGCCACGGGCCGCGAAATGGCCAACGCCGGCCAACCAGGCCGCCACCTCCCGCACATCACTCCCTTCGACAACACCACCTACACCCCATACACCCGCACGTACCGCTACGACACCGCAGGCAACCTGCTGCAGGTCCGTCACAGCGCCCCCGCGACGAACCACAACTACACCACCGACATCACCGTCAGCGACCGCAGCAACCGGGCTGTGTTGAGCACCTTGACGAAGGACCCGTCGGCGGTCGAGGCGCTGTTCACTCCGGGCGGGCAGCAGGCCGTGCTGCTGCCGGGGCAACCCCTGGCCTGGACCATGCGTGCCGAGCTCGAGCAGGTCGTGTCGGTGAAGCGCGAAGGTGCTACGGACGACGGTGAAAACTACCGTTATGACAGCCGTAGCCA
>NZ_JBLUPW010000088.1:0-435 GCF_048068175.1 Pseudomonas sp. NY15356
CACCAACAAGCTTGAGTCGGTAGAAGGCGGCGACAAGTTCGAGAAACTGACTCTGGGTGAGAACTCTGTTTCGACGGAAATCACCGATGAGCCAGGTTCGGGCACCAATACTGGCAACGAAGGCGACAAATTCGAAGTCACCATCGTCAGCAAAGGCGATGTCACCGAAGACCAGCAACCTTCCTTCACTATCCGGATCAGCGAAAAGCTCGATCACGATGTCACCGTTACGCTGAGCAACAATCAGCAGGTGGTCATTCAAGCCGGTAAAACCGAGGTCGATTACTCGCTGCCGGCCCAGGGCGATGATGTATTCAAAGACGCAGGTGAAGTTTCGCTGGGCATCACCGATGCGACCGTCGCCGGCAAGCAGTTCGAAAACCTGCAACTGGGCGACAAGGCCACCGTCAACATCACCGATACGATCAGCGAAGT
>NZ_JBLUPW010000089.1:0-425 GCF_048068175.1 Pseudomonas sp. NY15356
GTCGAGGCGAATTGCCAGGCCTTGCGCCCCATTGCGTCATAACCGAAGCAACTGGTGAGCTTGCCCTGGGTCCGATACACCTCGCGGTGCAGGTCATCACGCTCCATGTCGCTGATCACCTGACCATCCAGGTTCAGCTGGTGCAGGTGCCCGCTGCCGTAGTACAGGTGATTGACCTTGCGGCCGTCCGGCAATGTCAGGGTGGTCAGGTTGCTGAGCGGGTCGTATTCATAACTGAGCGTGCCGGCGGGCGTGATTTCTTTCGTCAGCCGGCCGAGCAGATCGTAGGCGTACTCCAGCTTCTCTTCCGTGATCCCAACCTGCTTGCCGATCCCGGTCGGTTGCCGCTCGATGCTCAGTAACCGGTCGCCGTCGTCGTACGCAAAGGCCTGGCTCGCATCGCGGTTGATCTTGGCGACCAACCG
>NZ_JBLUPW010000090.1:0-392 GCF_048068175.1 Pseudomonas sp. NY15356
TGAGCCTTTCAACTCCCGCAAAGCGCGGGTAAAAGTGGCGTCCCCTAGGGGACTCGAACCCCTGTTACCGCCGTGAAAGGGCGGTGTCCTAGGCCACTAGACGAAGGGGACAACAACCTTCGTACCGACCCGCTTACGCGGACCTGGCAAAATTGGTGGAGCTAAGCGGGATCGAACCGCTGACCTCCTGCATGCCATGCAGGCGCTCTCCCAGCTGAGCTATAGCCCCGGATTTCTAGCCTCTCGGCCCAGCGACACGTGAAACATCGCTTGTGCAAAACTGGCGTCCCCTAGGGGACTCGAACCCCTGTTACCGCCGTGAAAGGGCGGTGTCCTAGGCCACTAGACGAAGGGGACGAACCTTCTACCTTCAAGACCGATTTGCTGGAACC
>NZ_JBLUPW010000091.1:0-373 GCF_048068175.1 Pseudomonas sp. NY15356
CCTTGTGGACCTTGCGAGTGCGGGTGCCGCCGTCGGCGTAGTGGTAGCGCTCGCTGTCGTCATCGCCATCGACGCGGCTGACAGGCGTGACCTTGCCGAGCTGGTTGTCGGCCAGCCACTGCAACGCCCTGCCGTCGGCCAGTTGCTTCTGCAGACCTCCCGCCAGGAAGCCCGTCTCCGGTGTCAGGCTGTGGCCCTTCACCATCGCCCGGTTGCTGCCTTCGGACACCTGCAGTTCCCGGGTGCGGTTGCCGGCACCGCCGACGTGGCGGATCGTCGTCAGGTTGTTGCCGTCGTCGTAGGTGTAGTGCTCGCTGTAAGGCGCCCAGGCGCTGCCCGACGAGGCCTCGGCGCCGTAGTAGCGGGCCACCGG
>NZ_JBLUPW010000092.1:0-355 GCF_048068175.1 Pseudomonas sp. NY15356
GCGAATTCGCTACGAGTACGACAAAGCCATTCGCCTGACCGCGTTGGTCAACGAGAACAACGCGACCTACAGCTTTGCCTACGATGCGTCGGACCGCTTGGTCGAAGAAGTGCGGGTGGACAACCTGACGCGGCGCTTCACCTACAACGAAGGTGGTCATCTCACCCGACTGGATGAGATTGGCTACGGCGAAAATGCCGAACGCCCGGAACGGCACACGCTGTTCGAGCGTGACAGCATTGGCCGGTTGGTCGCCAAGATCAACCGCGATGCGAGCCAGGCCTTTGCGTACGACGACGGCGACCGGTTACTGAGCATCGAGCGGCAACCGACCGGGATCGGCAAGCAGGTTGGG
>NZ_JBLUPW010000093.1:0-353 GCF_048068175.1 Pseudomonas sp. NY15356
ACGCCAGGCATCACCGAAGGGGGCGTGATCACCTACACCGCCACCCTGAGCAACCCGGCGCAAACGCCGGTTACCGTGACCCTGTCCAACGGCCAGACCATCACCATCAAGGCCGGCGAGACCACCGGTACCGTGGACTTCCAGACCCCGGCCAATGACGTCTACAACAATGGCAGCACCGTCAGCACCACCATTACCGGCGCCACCGGCGGCAACTTCGAGCAGCTGACGCCGAACCCAGCGCCTGCCGAAACCGTCATCACCGATTCGGTCGACACCACCAGCGTCACCCTGACCGCAACGCCAGGCATCACCGAAGGGGGCGTGATCACCTACACCGCCACCCTGAGCAA
>NZ_JBLUPW010000094.1:0-353 GCF_048068175.1 Pseudomonas sp. NY15356
GGGGCAACCCCTGGCCTGGACCATGCGTGCCGAGCTCGAGCAGGTCGTGTCGGTGAAGCGCGAAGGTGCTACGGACGACGGTGAAAACTACCGTTATGACAGCCGTAGCCAGCGCGTGCTGAAAGCCAGCACCCAGCGAACAGCCCGCAGCACCCAGGCCCAGCGGGTGACTTACCTGCCAGGGCTGGAGCTGCGTACCCACACCAACGGCAACACACTCACCCAAGACCTGCAGGTGATGACGGTCGGGCAGGCCGGTCGTGCGCAAGTGCGGGTACTGCACTGGGCGGCAGGAAAACCCGACGACCTACCGAACGACCAACTGCGCTATAGCTACGACAACCTGCTGGGCA
>NZ_JBLUPW010000095.1:0-343 GCF_048068175.1 Pseudomonas sp. NY15356
AGGTGTTCAAGGGACCTCGAGGCGAAGATGGCGCAGCGGACGGGACTCGAACCCGCGACCCCCGGCGTGACAGGCCGGTATTCTAACCGACTGAACTACCGCTGCGTATCGCCCAGGCTTGCGCCTGGTTGAAACTTGAGGATCTGACCTTACGAAACGCTCGCTCGCAAGGCAGGCACAAAAAAAGCGATTCGCTGATCGCTTCGTTTGTTGCTTCGAGGCGTTCAAGGGGCCTCGAGGCGAAGATGGCGCAGCGGACGGGACTCGAACCCGCGACCCCCGGCGTGACAGGCCGGTATTCTAACCGACTGAACTACCGCTGCGTATCGTTCAGGCTTACGCC
>NZ_JBLUPW010000096.1:0-333 GCF_048068175.1 Pseudomonas sp. NY15356
CAGCAGGTGGTCATTCAAGCCGGTAAAACCGAGGTCGACTATTCGTTGCCAGCCCAGGGCGATGACGTATTCAAGGACGCAGGTGAAGTTTCGCTGGGTGTCACCGATGCGGCCGTCGCCGGCAAGCAGTTCGAAAACCTGCAACTGGGCGACAAGGCCACCGTCAACATCACCGACACGATCAGCGAAGTGAAAGCCACGCTGTCTGTGGATAAATCCACTGTCGCTGAAGGCGGTGAAATTACCTACACCGTGACCCTCAGCAATGGCCAGAAGCTGCCGGTCAACGCCCATGGTGGCCTGGTCTTTACCCTGTCGGACGGCACCAAGGTT
>NZ_JBLUPW010000097.1:0-332 GCF_048068175.1 Pseudomonas sp. NY15356
GACAGCACCACCTACACCCCATACACCCGCACGTACCGCTACGACACCGCAGGCAACCTGCTGCAGATCCGCCACAGCGCCCCTGCCACGAACCACAACTACACCACCGACATCACCGTCAGCGACCGCAGCAACCGGGCCGTGTTGAGCACGCTGACGAAGGACCCGTCGGCTGTCGAGGCACTGTTCACTCCGGGCGGGCAGCAGGCCGTGCTGCTGCTGGGGCAACCCCTGGCCTGGACCATGCGTGCCGAGCTCGAGCAGGTCGTGTCGGTGAAGCGCGAAGGTGCTACGGACGACGGTGAAAACTACCGTTATGACAGCCGTAGCCA
>NZ_JBLUPW010000098.1:0-319 GCF_048068175.1 Pseudomonas sp. NY15356
TTCGAACTTGTCGCCTTCGTTGCCGGTATTGGTGCCCGAACCTGGCTCATCGGTGATTTCCGTCGAAACAGAGTTCTCACCCAGAGTCAGTTTCTCGAACTTGTCGCCGCCCTCTACCGACTCAAGCTTGTTGGTGATGGTCGGCTGGCCGCCGGTGAACACGTCATCCGGTGCTTTGACGGTAATAGAGCCGCTGGCGCTGCCGGCAGGGATAGAAACCTTGGTGCCGTCCGACAGGGTAAAGACCAGGCCACCATGGGCGTTGACCGGCAGCTTCTGGCCATTGCTGAGGGTCACGGTGTAGGTAATTTCACCGCCT
>NZ_JBLUPW010000099.1:0-315 GCF_048068175.1 Pseudomonas sp. NY15356
CCGCTGGGGCGCAAGACCACCTACGAGTATCACCACCTGACCACCCTGGTGACGCAGGTCAGCTACCCGGACGGCAGCACCTGGCGAGCGCGCTACGACGACAAGGGCAACCTGCTCGCCGAATTTGATGCCCTCGGCCAGATGACCGAGTACCTGAACAGCGACGATGGCCTGCCGCATACCATCATCGACGCGACCTACAAGTCCAAGTACCTGTGGTGGAACACCCAGGCCCAGGTCGAGCGTTACCAGGACTGCTCGGGCAAGAGCACCTACTACCGCTACGACGAGCGCCAGCACCTGGTCGCCGTCACC
>NZ_JBLUPW010000100.1:0-303 GCF_048068175.1 Pseudomonas sp. NY15356
GTCGGTAGAGGGCGGCGACAAGTTCGAAAAGCTGACCCTCGACGATCAATCCGTTTCGACGGAAATCACCGATGAACCAGGTTCGGGCACGGGTACTGGCACCGGCAACGAGGGCGACAAGTTCGAAGTCACTATCGTCAGCAAGGGTGATGTCACCGAAGACCAGCAGCCGTCCTTCACCATCCGGATCAACGAAAAACTCGATCACGATGTCACGGTCACGCTGAGCAACAATCAGCAGGTGGTCATTCAAGCCGGTAAAACCGAGGTCGACTATTCGTTGCCAGCCCAGGGCGATGACGT
>NZ_JBLUPW010000101.1:0-302 GCF_048068175.1 Pseudomonas sp. NY15356
ATCAGCTCCCATGACGCATCAGAAAGTTCGTAACGCCTTGCCATACGGGCCTCCAACCGGTCATGGCGGCAATTTTAGCCACAACGACTTTTCGTACAAAACCTAATTCGCACTGGCAGGGGGACTTCAACCGAAGTCACCAGTGTCAGATAATGGTTGCAGCTGAGAACCATGGCTTAGCGTACAAACATGGCGGCGGCAAAAACTGAGTGCAACACCTGACCTTTCCGGTACGGTGCTGCCCCTATGTCTTATACCGAACTCAGCGTTGAAGAGCGCGCCACCATACAAATCGGTCGTAC
>NZ_JBLUPW010000102.1:0-287 GCF_048068175.1 Pseudomonas sp. NY15356
TCACCGATGCGACCGTCGCCGGCAAGCAGTTCGAAAACCTGCAACTGGGCGACAAGGCCACCGTCAACATCACCGATACGATCAGCGAAGTAAAAGCCACGCTGTCTGTGGATAAAACTACTGTCGCTGAAGGCGGTGAAATCACCTACACCGTGACCCTGAGCAACGGCCAGAAACTGCCGGTCAACGGCCATGGTGGCCTGGTCTTCACTCTGACCGATGGCACAAAAGTTTCTATCCCTGCCGGCAGCGCCAGCGGCTCTATCACCGTTAAAGCGCCGGACGAC
>NZ_JBLUPW010000103.1:0-286 GCF_048068175.1 Pseudomonas sp. NY15356
GCTGCCTTGCTCAACAAAACCGCCTCATTAAATGGCGGACTCAGGAGGATTCGAACCTCCGACCGCTCGGTTCGTAGCCGAGTACTCTATCCAGCTGAGCTATGAGTCCGTAGGTGGTATTTTTAGACCAGATTACCACTGGTTGATGAAGCCGCCTTGATTAACAAAACCGCCCCATTAAATGGCGGACTCAGGAGGATTCGAACCTCCGACCGCTCGGTTCGTAGCCGAGTACTCTATCCAGCTGAGCTATGAGTCCGTGTCTTGCCGCGCATTATAGTTCGCT
>NZ_JBLUPW010000104.1:0-283 GCF_048068175.1 Pseudomonas sp. NY15356
TGGCGTCGCGGTCAGGGTGACGCTGGTGGTGTCGACCGAATCGGTGATGACGGTTTCGGCAGGCGCTGGGTTCGGCGTCAGCTGCTCGAAGTTGCCGCCGGTGGCGCCGGTGATGGTGGTGCTGACGGTGCTGCCATTGTTGTAGACATCATTGGCCGGAGTCTGGAAATCGACGGTACCGGTGGTTTCGCCGGCCTTGATGGTGATGGTCTGGCCGTTGGACAGGGTCACGGTGACCGGTGTTTGCGCCGGATTGCTCAGGGTGGCGGTGTAGGTGATCACG
>NZ_JBLUPW010000105.1:0-279 GCF_048068175.1 Pseudomonas sp. NY15356
GTCGTCCGGCGCTTTAACGGTGATAGAGCCGCTGGCGCTGCCGGCAGGGATAGAAACTTTTGTGCCATCGGTCAGAGTGAAGACCAGGCCACCATGGCCGTTGACCGGCAGCTTCTGGCCATTGCTGAGGGTCACGGTGTAGGTAATTTCACCGCCTTCAGCGACGGTAGATTTATCCACAGACAGCGTGGCTTTCACTTCGCTGATCGTATCGGTGATGTTGACGGTGGCCTTGTCGCCCAGTTGCAGGTTTTCGAACTGCTTGCCGGCGACGGTCGC
>NZ_JBLUPW010000106.1:0-272 GCF_048068175.1 Pseudomonas sp. NY15356
GACCGTGCCTGTGAGCCGATTCTCCACGACCCGTACGCCGCCCGCTTCGGTGATGACGATGTGCTTCTGCGGCGCATCCTGCCCTGCCAGCCATCGCTGGCGAACCTCGCAACCGCCGGCATAGGTCGTGATCGTGGTCTGCGTGGCCGTGCTGACCTGCGCCTTGTGGACCTTGCGAGTGCGGGTGCCGCCGTCGGCGTAGTGGTAGCGCTCGCTGTCGTCATCGCCATCGACGCGGCTGACAGGCGTGACCTTGCCGAGCTGGTTGTCGG
>NZ_JBLUPW010000107.1:0-245 GCF_048068175.1 Pseudomonas sp. NY15356
TCGCCGTCACCGACGCGCTGAACCAGACCACCACGCTGGAGCGCAAACCGGACGGTGAGGTACTGAAGATCACCCACCCGGACGGCACCTCGGAAACCTTCACCTACAACGTCTATGGCCAGGTGCTCAGCCATACCGACGGCAAGGGCCAGACCACCCGCCTGCTGCGCACGGCCCGGGGTTTGCCGAGCAGCCGCCAGGATGCCAAGGGCCAGCGAATTCGCTACGAGTACGACAAAGCCATT
>NZ_JBLUPW010000108.1:0-237 GCF_048068175.1 Pseudomonas sp. NY15356
CTGCCGGTCAACGGCCATGGTGGCCTGGTCTTCACTCTGACCGATGGCACAAAAGTTTCTATCCCTGCCGGCAGCGCCAGCGGCTCTATCACCGTTAAAGCGCCGGACGACGTGTTCACTGGTGGTCAACCGACCATCACCAACAAGCTTGAGTCGGTAGAAGGCGGCGACAAGTTCGAGAAACTGACTCTGGGTGAGAACTCTGTTTCGACGGAAATCACCGATGAGCCAGGTTCG
>NZ_JBLUPW010000109.1:0-236 GCF_048068175.1 Pseudomonas sp. NY15356
TCGCCGTCACCGACGCGCTGAACCAGACCACCACGCTGGAGCGCAAACCGGACGGTGAGGTACTGAAGATCACCCACCCGGACGGCACCTCGGAAACCTTCACCTACAACGCCTTCGGGCAGGTACTCAGCCACACCGACGGCAAGGGCCAGACCACCCGCCTGCTGCGCACGGCCCGGGGTTTGCCGAGCAGCCGCCAGGATGCCAAGGGCCAGCGAATTCGCTACGAGTACGAC
>NZ_JBLUPW010000110.1:0-233 GCF_048068175.1 Pseudomonas sp. NY15356
GGCTGCATTCGGTAACGGTCGCAGTACTGGCGCAGGTGCTCGGCATCGTATCCCTTGTCAGCCAGCAACCACCGGCTACGTTTACGCGGTCGTCCTGGCTTGCCAGCAATTCTTACAGCATCCAGCAGCGGCTGAGCGTGGGAGACATCACTGGCTTGTCCTGGTGAAAGCCTGAAATGCAATGGCACGCCATTGGCATCGCACACCATGTGAATCTTGGTGGTCAGACCGCC
>NZ_JBLUPW010000111.1:0-229 GCF_048068175.1 Pseudomonas sp. NY15356
ATGCCGGAGCGAGGGAACCCCGGAGCGCAGCGCAGGGGCCGGATGCAGGAGCCAGCGGTTTTTGCCTACTTTTGCCCAAGAGCAAAAGTAGGTCGCCGTAAAGGCGAAAAGCGCCAGTGGCGGAAGTGTCAGATTTTTTGTGTGCGGGCCGGTAACGGCCTGCCGTCAGGCAGGCCCTGATTTTCACCAGGTCGGCCTGATGAACCGATCTCCGTACAAAATCGCGAAT
>NZ_JBLUPW010000112.1:0-225 GCF_048068175.1 Pseudomonas sp. NY15356
CCACCGGGAGTAATGCCGGAGCGAGGGAACCCCGGAGCGCAGCGCAGGGGCCGGATGCAGGAGCCAGCGGTTTTTGCCTACTTTTGCCCAAGAGCAAAAGTAGGTCGCCGTGAAGGGAAGTGTCAGATTTTTTGTGTGCGGGCCGGTAACGGCCTGCCGTCAGGCAGGCCCTGATTTTCACCAGGTCGGCCTGATGAACCGATCTCCGTACAAAATCGCGAATTG
>NZ_JBLUPW010000113.1:0-212 GCF_048068175.1 Pseudomonas sp. NY15356
GTCAAGAAATTCTGTTGCCAGAACGTCCAGATGGACATGCCAGCCAATTCGGATATGTGAATTTGTGATGCAAACTTTCGGTTCGTTCGTCTTCACCACCACAATTCGCAACAGCAAATTGCTTGGGTGTTATATGGTCAAGCCTCACGGGCAATTAGTATCGGTTAGCTCAACGCCTCACAGCGCTTACACACCCGACCTATCAACGTCGT
>NZ_JBLUPW010000114.1:0-212 GCF_048068175.1 Pseudomonas sp. NY15356
GTCAAGAAATTCTGTTGCCAGAACGTCCAGATGGACATGCCAGCCAATTCGGATATGTGAATTTGTGATGCAAACTTTCGGTTCGTTCGTCTTCACCACCGCAATTCGCAACAGCAAATTGCTTGGGTGTTATATGGTCAAGCCTCACGGGCAATTAGTATCGGTTAGCTCAACGCCTCACAGCGCTTACACACCCGACCTATCAACGTCGT
>NZ_JBLUPW010000115.1:0-212 GCF_048068175.1 Pseudomonas sp. NY15356
GTCAAGAAATTCTGTTGCCAGAACGTCCAGATGGACATGCCAGCCAATTCGGATATGTGAATTTGTGATGCAAACTTTCGGTTCGTTCGTCTTCACCACCACAATTCGCAAAGCAAATTGCTTGGGTGTTATATGGTCAAGCCTCACGGGCAATTAGTATCGGTTAGCTCAACGCCTCACAGCGCTTACACACCCGACCTATCAACGTCGTA
>NZ_JBLUPW010000116.1:0-211 GCF_048068175.1 Pseudomonas sp. NY15356
TCCAAGTACCTGTGGTGGAACACCCAGGCCCAGGTCGAGCGTTACCAGGACTGCTCGGGCAAGAGCACCTACTACCGCTACGACGAGCGCCAGCACCTGGTCGCCGTCACCGACGCGCTGAACCAGACCACCACGCTGGAGCGCAAACCGGACGGTGAGGTACTGAAGATCACCCACCCGGACGGCACCTCGGAAACCTTCACCTACAACG